>NZ_JAAVJC010000480.1 GCF_012033785.1 Streptomyces bohaiensis | reverse complement strand
GCGAGAGGGCCTTCATGTGCCAGGTCTTGAGGTCGAAGGCGTCGCCCTGTGCGGCGCGGGCGGCGTCGCGTCCGGCGAGCCAGGCGCGTTCGCCCAGCTTGTAGCTGATCGCCTGGCCGGGAAGTCCCAGGTAGCGCGTGATCTCGGACTCCGCGTAGGCGGGCTCCATCCCGGTGTGGGCGAGCATGAACTCCGTGGCGAGGGCGGGGGTCCAGATCTCCCCGTCGTGGAAGCCGGCGCCGGCCGGAATGCGCAGCCGCAGGTGCATGCCGATGTCGATGATGACGCGCGCGGCGCGGAGCGTCTGTTCCGAGAGGTAGCCGAGCCGGTGGGCGGGGTCGGTCAGCAGTCCCAGTTCGTCGGCGAGCCGCTCGGCGTACAGCGCCCAGCCCTCCACGCAGGCGCTGACCTGCCCCACGGTCACCTGGAAGGTGGAGAGGGTGTCGGCGACGTGCCGCCACTGCGCGAGCTGGAGGTGGTGGCCCGGGACGCCCTCGTGGTACCAGGTGGAGACGAGATCCCAGGTGGGGAAGCGGGTCTCGCCCATGGTGGGCAGCCAGGTGCGGCCGGGGCGGGAGAAGTCGTGCGACGGCGGGGTGTAGTGCGCCGCGGCGGCGCCGCCGGGCGGGGCGATCATCGACTCGACCTGCTTGACGCGGTCGGCCAGGTCGAAGTGGGTGCCGTCGAGCCGGTCGATGGCGCGGTCCATGAACTCCTGGAGCCAGACCCGGATGTTCTCCTCGCCCTCCACGGCCTCGCCGTGCCGCTTGAGGTGGTCCATCGCCGCGCGCGGGGTGGAGCCGGGCAGGATCTGCGGTGCGAGCGCCGTCATCTCGGCGTGCAGCCGGTGGAACTCCTCCCAGCCGTAGGCGTACGCCTCGGCGAGGTCGAGGTCCGCGCCGTTGAAGTTCCGGGCGCCGACCAGGTAGGTGTCGGCGCCGACGCCGTCGGGCCGGTCCTGGACCGCCGGCAGGTACTCGTCGGCCAGGTAGCCGCCCAGCGCGCGCATGGCGTCGGCGGCCCGGGCGGCTCCGGCGCTCACCTCGGCGTGCAGCGCGGGCGGTGCTCCGTCGGCGAGGCCGCGGAACCAGGCGTCGCTGTCGCGGATCTGCGCGATCACCGTCTCCACCTGGCGGGGCGCGGCCCCGGTCCCCTGCCGCGCCGCGGCGGTGAGCGAGGCCCGGTAGCCGGCGAGGGAGTCCTCGATGCGGGAGAGCCGCTTTCCGAGGACCGCCCAGTCCTCCGCGGTGTCGAGCGGCGCGAGGATCAGCATGGTCCGCAGTTTCTGCGGCGGGGAGAACAGGTTGTTCAGCTCGCTGTGCAGCGGCGCTGCGCGGAAGGTGTCGATCCGCTCGCGCAGCAGCCGGGCGGCGCGTTTCTCCTCGGCGGGCAGCGGGGGTGCGCCCTCGGCCGTCGCCGCGTCGAGTTCGACCCGCAGAGCGGTCAGGTCGTCGATCAGCTGCTCGTGCCGTTCGGGCGAGTAGTCGGGGACGGCGGAGCTGCCGGGGCGCATCCCCAGGACCTCCGCGGCGGTGGGGTCGTAGTCGAGGACGGTCCGGGTGAGGTCCTCGCTGATCTCGCGCGGGGTGCGGGGTCCGGAGGTGCTGGTCATGGTGAGGTCCTCTCCGTCGGTGCTGCGGTCCGGGCCCGGCGGCGCCGTGTGCGGCGCCCGGTCCGGTGGGGTCCCGGTGGTGTCCGGTGGGTGGAGCGAGGCGGGCGGGGGCGGCGGGCCGTCCCGGCCGTGCGGTGACGCGGGGGCCGTTCCGTGCTGCCGGCACCGCCGGGGCGGTCGGCTGCCGGGGCGGCGCGTGCGGT
>NZ_JAAVJC010000047.1 GCF_012033785.1 Streptomyces bohaiensis | reverse complement strand
CGCCAGGCCCGCCCGGCCGGGCGGGCCTGGCGGGGCGGTGCCGTGCGGAAACCCGCCGCACACCCCTTGACTCGCCGCCGGTCGAGCCCCACAGTGCTGGACCAATACGCGGACCTAATGCGTATTAGGAGCGAGGGGAGCACCGTGGACGAGGTTCGAGGGCAGGCACGCGGCCGTGCCGCGACGCCACGTGCGGGACGGCCCCGACAGGCCGAGGTCGCCCGGTTGGCGGGAGTGTCGCAGACGACGGTCTCGCTCGTCCTGGGCGGCAAGGCGGACGACGTCGCCATCTCGGCGCAGACCCGCCGCAAGGTGCTCGGCGCCGCCGAGCGCCTCGGCTACGTCCCCGACCCCGCCGCCAGCCGGCTGGCGGCCGCGCGCAACAACCTCCTCGGTGTCTTCAGCTTCACCGCGACCTTTCCGACCGACGTGCAGCACTCGTACTACCCGTTCCTGGTCGGCGTCGAGCAGGAGGCCGCGGCCCAGGGGTTCGACCTGGTCCTGTTCACCGGATCCAGCACCGGCGGCGCCCGCGCCGGCGCCCACGCGCTGCACCGGGCCCGCCTCGCCGACGGCTGCCTGGTCCTCGGGCGGCACGCCCCCGCCGACCAGCTGCAGCGGCTGGTGGACGACGGCTTCCCCGTGGTCCACCTCGGCCGCCGGGACGAGCCGGAGGGGCTGGCCTGGGTCGGCGCCGACTACGTGACCGCCGCACGTGCGGTCGTCGGCGACCTGGTGGCCCGCGGCCACCGGGAGGTCGTGCTCGTCTGCGAGGACGACCCCGTGCCCGCCTCGACCGACCGGGAACGCGGCTTCCACGAGGGACTCCTCGCCGCGGGCGTCCCCACCGGCCCGGAGCGGGTGCACCGCTGCGCCGACCCCGAGCGCGACCTCACCCCGGAGCGGCTGCGGGCGTGGCTCGCCGCCGGCGTGACGGCGATCGTCGTCGAGGAGACGGACACCTCCGCCGCCTGGCGTGCCCTCAACGCCGCCGTGTCCGCCGCCGGCCTCGACTGCCCCCGCGACGTGTCGCTGGCCCTGCTCGGCAGCCCGCCGCCCGATCACAACGGGCCCGACCCGACCGGGTTCGACCTGCCCCGCGCCCGCTTGGGGGCCGCGGCCGTCCGGGCCCTCGCCGCGCTCGTCGCCGGCGGCCGCCCGGACGAACCCCTGGTGGAGTGCGCCTTCCGCCCGGGCGCGACCGTCGGCCCACCACCCCGCTGACCCCGCACACCTCTCACCGGAGGACTCCACACCCCGGCACCGAATCCACCGCCTCGCCGCGGTGACGACCGCACACCCAACGGCACAAGGGAGAACACCTCGTGACACCCGAACCCGACATCCTCGTCGTCGGCGGCGGCCTCGGCGGCGTCGCCGCCGCCCTCGCCGCCTGCCGCGCCGGGCGGACCGTCGTGCTCACCGAGGAGACCGACTGGATCGGCGGCCAGCTCACCTCGCAGGCCGTCCCGCCCGACGAGCACCCGTGGGTCGAGCAGTTCGGCACCACCGCCACCTACCGCGCCCTCCGCGAGGGCATCCGCGACCACTACCGGCGCTGGTACCCGTTGCGCGCCGAGGCTGCCGGCCTGACCGGCCTCAACCCCGGCGCGGGACGCGTCAGCAAGCTCTGCCACGAACCGCGCGTCGCCCTCGCCGTGCTGGAGGCGATGATCGCGCCGCACCGGTCCGCCGGCCGCCTCACCGTGCTGACCGAGCACGCGCCGGTCGCCGCCGCGGCCGACGGTGACCGCGTCACCTCCGTCACCCTGCTCGACCGCCGGGAGGGCCGGCGCCTCACCCTCCGCGCCCCCTACGTGATCGACGCGACCGAGACCGGGGAACTCCTGGAACTCGCCGCCGTCGAACACGGCTCCGGAGCCGAGTCCCGCGACGAGTTCGACGAGCCCAACGCCCCCGACGAGGCGCAGCCCCTCAACCAGCAGGGCATCACGGTCTGCTTCGCCCTCTCCCACCACGAGGGGGAGGACCACGTCGTCGACCGGCCCGCCGACTACGACTTCTGGCGGTCCTACCGCCCGGAGTTCTGGCCCGGCCCGCTGCTGGGCTTCAACGCGCCCGACCCCCGCACCCTGGAGCCCGTCCCGCGCACCTTCGTCCCCAACCCCGAGGTCGACCCGCTGCAGGTGAGCGCCGACCAGAGCGCCGACGCCGGCGACAAGGAACTGTGGGGGTTCCGCCGGATCCTCGCCCGCCGGCTCCACACCCCCGGCGCCTTCGACTCCGACATCACCCTCGTCAACTGGCCCCTCAACGACTACTGGCTCAAGCCCCTGATCGGCGGCGGCGCGGAGACCACCGCCGCCGCGGTCGCCGAGGCGCGGCAGCTCTCGCTCTCGGTCCTGTACTGGCTGCAGACCGAGGCGCCGCGCGCCGACGGCGGCACCGGCTTCCCCGGGCTCCGCATCCGGCCCGACATCACCGGCACCGCCGACGGGCTCGCCAAGGCGCCGTACGTCCGTGAGGCCCGCCGCATCAAGGCGGTCACCACCGTCACCGAGCAGGACGTCTCCATCGACGTGCTGGGGCCGCACGGCCGGGTGCGCCACCGCGACTCGGTGGGCGTGGGCAGCTACCGGATCGACCTCCACCCCTCCACCGGCGGCGACAACTACATCGACGTGGGCTCCGTCCCGTTCGAGATCCCCCTCGGCGCCCTGCTGCCGCGACGCGTCCGGAACCTGCTGCCGGCCGGCAAGAACATCGGCACCACCCACATCACCAACGGCTGCTACCGCCTTCACCCCGTCGAGTGGAACATCGGCGAAGTTGCCGGCGCCCTCGCCGCCCACTGCCTGACCGAGAAGCTGGAGCCGCACCAGGTGCAGGCGACCGACGAGCGGTTCGGCGACTTCGCACGCCACCTCGACCGCGCCGGCGTCCAGCGCCACTGGCCCGACGTGCGGGGCTACTGACCCGACCGCGCCCCGGGGCGGCGCGCCGCGCCGCCCCGCAGCACCAGGAGGTGCAGACCATGACCACCCCCCGCATCCGCGTCGGCATCGACGTCGGCGGAACCTTCACCGACGCGGTGGCCGTCGACGCGACCACGCTGGAACTCCTCGGCCAGGTGAAGGTCCCCACCAGCCACCACCACCCGGACGGTGTCGCCCACGGCATCGTCGAGGCGCTGGAACGGCTCCTCGGGGAGATCGACCGGGACCCCGCCGACGTCGCCTTCCTCGCCCACGGCACCACCCAGGCGACCAACGCCCTCCTGGAGGGCGACGTCGCCACCACCGGGCTCATCGGCATCGGCCGCGGCGCCGCCGGGTTCCTGACCCGTCGCCTCGCCGCCCTCGGCCGACTCGAACTGACCCCGGGCAAGAAGTTCCCGCTCCACTACGCGCACGTCGGCGACGCGGCCGACACCGCCGAGGTCGGCGCCGCCGTCGACAGGCTCGTGGCGGCGGGCTCGGAGGTCCTCGTCGCGACCGAACCCTTCAGCGTGGACCGGCCCGAGGGCGAACGCGCGGTGCTGGAGGCGGCCGCCGGCCACGGCCTGCCCACGACGGCCGGCCACGCGATCACCTCGCTCTACGGCCTCCACAAACGCACCCGCACCGCCGTGGTCAACGCGGCCATCCTGCCCCGGATGCTGGCCACGGCCGACCTGGTGGACCGCTCCATCACCGGGGCCGGCGTCACTGCCCCCCTGATGGTCATGCGCTGCGACGGCGGGGTGATGTCCCTCGACGAGATGCGGCGCCGACCGCTGCTCACCATCCTCTCCGGGCCTGCCGCCGGCGTCGCCGGCGCGCTGATGCAGGAGCGCGTCAGCGAGGGCGTGTTCCTGGAGACCGGCGGCACCTCCACCGACATCAGTGTCGTGCGCCGCGGCAAGGTCGCGGTCCGCCACGCCACCGTCCTGGGCCGCACCACCTACCTCAACGCCCTCGACGTGCGGACCGTCGGCGTCGGCGGCGGCTCCATGGTGCGCGTCTACGGCGGCCGCGTCGTCGGTGTCGGCCCGCGCAGCGCCCACATCGCGGGGCTGCCCTACGCCTGCTTCGCCGCGGTGGAGGAGTTGCGCGATGCCCGGATCACCACGGTCCGCCCCATGCCCGACGACCCGGACGACCACGTCGTCGTCGACGCCGCCGGCGGCCGTTACGCCCTGACCATGACCTGCGCCGCCAACGCGCTCGGCCGCGTCCCCGAGGGCGACTTCGCCCGCTGCGACCCCGACGCGGCACGCGCCGCGCTCGCCCCGCTCGCCGCCCTGCTGGGCACCGACGTCGCGGCGGCCGCCGCCCGCGTGCTGGACGCCGGGACGGAGCAGGTCCGCGCGGTCGTCGACGCGATGGTCGACGACTACCGCCTCGACACGGACACCGCGGTGCTCGTCGGCGGCGGAGGAGGAGCCGCCGCCGTCACCCCCCACCTGGCCGCCGCCACCGGCCTGACGGGGCGGATCGCCCGCAACAGCGAGGTCATCAGCCCCATCGGGGTCGCGCTCGCCCTCGTCCGCGAGGAGGTCGAACGCATCGTCCCCGGTGCCGGACAGGAGCAGATCCTCGCCGTCCGTGCCGAGGCGGAGGCCGCCGTCGTGGCGCAGGGCGCCGACCCCGGCGGTGTGGAGGTCGAGGTCACCGTGGACCCGCAGACCAGCAAGATCCGCGCGGTCGCCACCGGCGCCACCGAACTGCGCACCCAGGACCGGGCCCACCGGTCCGACGACGACGAACGGCTCCACGCCGCGGCCGCCAGCCTCAAGGCGGACCCCGCCGCCGTCGAGGTCCTCGCCGGTACCCCGGCCCACACCGTCTACGGCACCACCGTCCGCCGCCGGCTGCGCGCCCCGCGCCACCCGGTGCGGGTCGTGGACGCCGACGGCGTGGTGCGGCTGCACCTGGCGGACGCGCACGTCGCCGCCACCACCGTCGCCGACGCGCCCGGGGCCCTCGCCGAACTGGTCGCCGAGAAGACCGCCTACGGTGACGGCGGCGTGCGGGCCCCCGCCGTCCGGATGCTGCTCGGCTCCCGCATCGCGGACCTCTCCGGCGTGCTCGACCCCGAACCCCTCCTGGCGCTCGCCCGCGGCGAACTGCGCTCCCGAGGAGGCGCCGAACCCGTCGTCCTCGTGGTGGAGGTGCGGTCGTGACCGCCCCGCCCGAGGAGCTGCCCCGCGGCCGGGAGATCGCCGCCGTCGACGACCTCGACCTCGCCGTCCGGCTGCTGGCCCACACCCCCACCCACGAGGGCCGCGACCCGGAACTGCTCCGCCGCTGGGCGCGGACCGCGGACGCCTTCGGCGCCGCGCTGCCCGCCGGGCCGCCACCGGACCGGGTCGAGGAACGCGACGACGGCCTCGACCGCGGGCTGCTCGCCCGCTACCGCTCCCGGCCCGTACCGACGGTGGAGCTGTACACCGACACCCTCGCCGCGGCCGAGCGGCTCGTCCGCCGCTACGGCTGGGAGCACTGGTACCCGCCCGGCTCGCTGCGCGTCGCCGTCCTCGCACACGAGGCGGTGCACGAACGGCTCCACCACGGCCCCGCACGCGCCGAGTTCCGCCGCGCCCTGGGCCACGAGGTCCTGCGCGTGGGCCGGTTGCGCCGCCTCGGGCACGTCGCGGGCGCCGACGAGGTCGCCGCCCATGCCCACGCCCGACGGGCGGCCGGCCTCGGGCGCAGCCCGCTGCTGCTGACCGCCGCGCTCGCCGCCGCCGTCGACCACAGAGAGAAGTGACGTCATGGGCGTTGTCATCCTGCTCATCATGGCGGTCGGAGTCGCCGCCATGCTCTCCCGCAAACTGCCCACCGCCTTCGCCCTGGTGGGTATGGCCGTCGCCATCGCCTTCGTCGCCGGCGCCTCCGTCACGGGGGAGGAGAGCGTCCTCGACACCGTGATCCAGGAGGGCGCGCCGGCCCTCGCCTCGACGATGATCGCCGTGCTGCTCGGCTCCTGGCTCGGGAGGCTGCTGGACGAGACCGGCGTCGCCTCGACCATCGTGCGCAAGATCGTCGAGTTCGGTGGCGACCGTCCCACCGTCGTCGCGCTGGGGGTGCTGGGGGTCTCCGCCCTGATCGGCACCGTCACCGGGTCCGCGCCCGCCGCGATGATGGCCGGGATCATCGGCATCCCGGCCATGATCGCCGTGGGCATCCCCAAGGTCACCGCGGCCGGCACCATCCTCATGGGCATCGCCGTCGGCGTCCCCTTCGAGCTGCCCATCTGGCAGTTCTTCTCCACCGCGCTGGACATCCCCGTCCCGCAGGTGCGGTCCTTCATGGTGAAGCTGTTCCCGTTCGCCCTGGCCGCGGGCGTGGCCTACGTGCTGATCGAGTCCCGTCGCCGGGGCGTCGAGCACACCTGGTCGCTGCGGTCCGGCTCCGGCCGTCCGGCGTCCCGCCGGAAGCAGCTCGGGGACGCCCCCTGGTACGCGCTGCTGACCCCGCTGGTCCCGCTGGTGCTCGCGCTGGGGCTGGAGGTGGCGATCATCCCCTCGCTCCTGGCGGGCGTGCTGTTCGGGCTGGTCACCACCACCCGGCCCCGCGAGATGAACAAGCGGCTGCTGCGGACGCTGTACGGCGGGTTCCAGGTGGCCGCACCGCCGATCGCGCTGTTCATCGCCATCGGCATCCTGCTCGCCGCGGTGCAGCTGCCCGGCGCGGTCACCGCGCTGGAGCCGCTGGTCAAGGCGATCAGCCCGCAGAACCCGGTGGCGTTCGTGGCGGTGTTCACCGCGCTGGTGCCGCTCTGCCTCTACCGCGGCCCGCTGAACGTCTTCGGGCTGGGGGCCGGGATCGCCGGCGTGCTGATCGCCACCCAGATCTACCCCGCCATGGCGGTGCTCGGACTGGTCGCCTCCTACAACCAGGTGTTCGGGGTCTCCGACCCGACCAGCACCCAGACCGTCTGGAGCTCCCAGTACGCCGGTGTCAGCCCGCAGCAGGTCATGGTGCGCACGCTGCCGTACGTCTGGTTCGTCGCCCTGGGGGGCTTCTGCGTCACCGCCGTCACCTACCTCTGAGCGGTCCGCCCGCCTGCCGCGCCCCCTGCCGCGGGCGGAGCGGCCACCACGGTCCACGTCACCCGGTACCCGTCCGACCCGACGAACGGAGAGCACGTGAACGAGCCGCAGGAACCGACGAACCGCCCCGTGCCGGGGCCGTCCGGCGCCGTCCCCCGCAGACTCCTCCTGCGCGGCGCCGCCGTGGCGGGAGCCGCTGTCGCCCTGGGCGGCGGAGCCGCCCGCGCGGAAGGAGGCGCGGCGGCCACCGCGACCGCGAGGGCCCCGGGAGGGTTCCCGGAGTACCGCTACCTCACCACCCTGCTGACGCCCTCCCAGCTCGACTACGACCCGACCGGGGAGATCATCTTCCCGTGCATCCGGGGCACGGCGGGGCGGCTGTCCGGCGCGCTCGGGCGGTACTACCTCTACTACGCGCCGCACGACGCCCCGGGCGGGATCTGCCTCGCGTACGGCGACTCGCTGGAGGGGCCGTTCACCGAGTACCCCGGCAACCCGATCGTCTCGCGCAGCTGGGAACCGCACTACTCCGTCAGCCACGTCTCCTCGCCGCACGTGATGTGGAACGCGGACGTCGGCGAGATGTGGCTCTACTTCCACGGCGAGAACGGCACCACCCGGCTCGCCCGCTCCACCGACGGCCTCGCGTTCACCTACGACGGGGTCGTGCTGGACACCTCCATGCTCCCCTCGGGCACGACGGAGACCTCCTACGCGCGGGTCTTCCCCCACGACCTGCCCGACCGCGGCGCCCGGTACGTCATGGTGTTCATGGTGAACAACGCGAGCGACCACCGCGACATCGGCTGGGGGTGGTCACCCGACGGCCGCCGGTGGACCTTCGACCAGCAACCGCTGGTCCGCCACTCCGACGTCGGTGCGGCCAACCTCAGCGGTCCCCATGTGCTGACCAGGGACGGCAGCGCGTTCGTGGTGTACCACACCGACCGCGGCAGCGGCGGGAACATCCTCATCACCGAGGTCGGCGGGGACTTCTCCCGCCGGGACCACCTCGGGGTCTTCCACCGGCCCTTGGACACCGCCCCCGACAACGGGCGGTCGGCGTCACCGAGTTTCGGGACCGACGGCGGGGTGCCCTACATGGTCTACGAGGCCGGTGACCGGCTCGGCGGCGTCATCGCGGTGGCCCGCGCCGACTGACCGCCGACCGTCCGCCGCTCGCTGCTCGCACGGACCCACGCGGTGCCGCGGGCGGCGGTCCGCCGCTGACACGACGCGGGCGGGCGACGTGCGCCGATCTCTCGGCGCCGCGTCACCCGCCCGCGGGGTGCCCCGTGCTGCCGGGGCGCGGTACGGGGCCGGCTCAGGTGCCGGGGCCCTGCCGGTAGCCCTGGCCCGGCTGGCGGGGGTGGCCGTGCGGCGGGTGGTGGTGCGGCTCGGCTGCGGTGGCGGGCGAGGCGGGGGAGCCGTGGCTGCCGGGGGCGGCCGCGTCGAGGGGTTCGCCGTCACCGCCCGGGGACGGTTCCGCTCCCGCCCGCAGCTCCTCCTGGCGCGTGGCGAGCATCTGGCGTACGGCAGGCCGGTCGGCGTGGTTCTCCTCGTGGCGCTCCAGCGCTGCCAGCTGCTCGCTGTCCAGGCTCCGGATGCGGTGGAGGAGGGACCCCGCGGGCTGCTGGTCCCAGTCCGGTACGGGCAGGGTGTCGTCGGTCATGCCTCCGGGCTCCTCTCCTTCGGGTGTCGTGCCGCCGCGCCCCGGCCGCCGGTGGGTGGCAGAGGCTGCGGTGACGTCTCGGGTTACCCGGTGGCGGCGCCGCAAACGTTCTCGCCGGCCGCGCCGTGGCGGGGCGTACATCTCCGAAACTGCTGTCCTCGCGCCGGAGCGGGCTCTCGCGGGGGCTTCCGTGGAAGAGTTCTCACAAGCCGACCGGGTCGATCGGGACCGCCGGGCCGGGAGTGCCGGCGTGCGTCGGCAGGGCGGGGGAGCGTCGGCCCCGAAGTCGTGCGACATCCACCGGAGCCGAGCCGCCACGGCCGGGCTCCCCCTTACGGATCAGGAGATCCAGCCATGTCGTTCCAGGCGTACCTCGACACCATCGAGAGCAGGACCGGACTGACTCCGCGGCAGCTCATCGCCGTCGCCGAGGAGAAGGGGCTCAACGGGCCCGACACCAAGGCGGGCGCGGTGCTGGAGTGGCTGAAGGCGGACTACGGCCTCGGCCGGGGGCACGGGATGGCCCTGGTCCACGTCCTCCGGAACGGAGCGGCGATCTCCGACAAACACGTCGGCAGCTCCGGCGCACACCGGGACGACAGCGCCACGCTCTGGCTGGACGGCAGGGCGACCAACCCGGCCACCCGAGACTGAAGCCGGTCCGCACGCGCCGCTTGCCCCGGCCCGGTGCCGGGCGCGTGCGGACCGTCCCGGCGTGCGCGGCCGCCGGACGGCCCCGAGGATGCTGGTGTGGACATCGAGCAGATCCAGCCGCAGCTGCGGGAGTGGGCCGGCGCCCGGGCGGACCGGGCGCTGACCATCTATCTCAACGACCACCTGGCCGGCGCCACCGCCGGCACCCGGTTGGCGCGGCGCATCGCCGCCCACGCCCCGGTCGGCCAGGCCGAGCGGCGCGCCGGCGTCGCCCGCGAGATCCGGGAGGACCGGGGCGCGCTGCTGGTGCTGATGCACTCGCTGCACGTGCCCGTCCACCACCACCTGCTGCTGGTCGGCGCCGCCGCGGAGGCTCTGGGGGTGCTCAAGCCGAACGGTCGGCTCGTCCGGCGCGCCCGACTCTCGGAACTGATGGAGCTGGAGGCCATGTACCTCGGGGTCTGCGGCAAGGCGGCCATGTGGCGGACCCTCGCGGAGCTGCCGGGACTGGACCGCCAGACAGTGGTGGACCTGCCGCTCCTGCTCCGGCGCGCCACGGCGCAGTCCCGATTGCTGGAGGAGCTCCGCAGGGAGGCGGGCGGGCGGGCTCTCGCGGTGGTGTGAGCAGTGCGGGCGCCGGGCCCGGCGGTGGACGGACCGGCGGTGGTGCGGCGCAGCGCATCGAGGAGGCGGCCCGCGGCGCGAGTGGCGCCGGGCCCGCGGCCACAGGGACGGGTGGCGGCAGGCGGGAACGCTGGTGGCCGCCCCCGAGACGGCGGTGGCCACCAGCGCTGCCCCCGCGGGCCGGGCCCCGTGCCGCAGTTGCTAGCGGCGGGCCATACGGCGGCCCGACGAGGCCACGGAGCTGCGGACTCCGGACGTGCGGTGCCGCAGTCGTGACAGTCCGTTGGTGATGCTTCCCCGGATCCGGTCCAGTCGGCCGCTCACCCTCAGGCGCCTGCTGCCGGTGACCTTGCCGACGGTTTCCTTGGCGTGCCCCGTGAGACGGCGGCTGGTTCCTGCGACGCTCATGTCGACCTCCCGGGGACTGCGTTGCCGGACCGGCTCCGCCGGTCCGGAAGGCTCGCCCCCTCGTCCGTCACTCGTTCGCCGAAGCGCCTGCCCAACCGCCGCCCCGTCATGCCCCGCGCCACGGAACGGGGTTGCACGGACGGGCCGTGCGCGCCCCGCGTGAGGGGCGCGAAAGCAGGCGCCCGGCCCCTCAGGCGGGGCGGACCATGACCGCGGCGCCGGACAGCAGGCCCGTGGTGGGTTCGGCCGCGGCGGCGAAGCCGTACCTCTCGTACAGGCGCCGGCTGGCGGGGGTCGTCGCCTCCAGCACGGCGGGGCGCTGCGACCGGTCGACGATCGCCAGCCGGTGGGTGAGCAGCGCCTTGCCGACCCCCAGCCCCCGCGCCTCGGCGCGCGTTCCGATGTCCTCCAGGTGCCAGTGCGGCTCCTTCGGCACGTGGGGTCGCAGCGCCCGGTTGTACTGCCCCAGCATCAGCACGCCGCGGGGGCCCAGCGCCCGGAGCGCGCTGCCGAGCGCGGCGAGCGCGCCGACGACGCCCGCGCCGCCCTCGGGGGCGCGCCACACCGCGACGCCCAGGATCACCTCGCCGCGGGTGTCGTCGCGGGCGATGTCGACGTTCCCCGGCCCCGCTGCCCGGACGGCGCCGCGGAACATCCCGCGCAGCCGCTGCTCACGGCGTGAAGCGGTCGGCGGAACGAAGCGGGCGATGACCGGGTCGTCGGCGAACGCCTCGGCGAGCACGACGGCGGCCTCCTCGGCGTCGTCCGCTGTCGCGGTCTCGATCCGGACCATGGGTGTGAGCCTCCTCGATGGGGTTCGACCGCCGTGCCGCAGCCGTTCCGAAGGGAAACCTCCCTGGTCAGGGTGGTCGGTGCGGCGGTCGACGTCGTCTCGCAACCTAACTTGGCCAGGTGGCCAGGTCAAGCGACCTGGCCACCTGGCCAAGAATGGGTAGGCTGGCCCCATGGAGAGTGCCGGTACCGAACCGTCCCCCCGGAAGAACCTGACCGCCGAGGCCCGGCGGGAGCTGCTGACGCAGGCCGCGCTGCGGGTCATGAAACGCGACGGCGTCGCCGCCGCGACCACCCGCGCCATCTGCGCCGAGGCCGGCATGCCGCACGGCGCGTTCCACTACTGCTTCCGTTCCAAGCGCGAGCTGTACGCCGCGCTGCTGGCCACCGACATCAACGTCGACCTGAGCGCGGTCTGGCCGGCGGTCGACCCCGCGGCTCCGCCTGTCGACAACCTCCGCACGCTGTTCCGCGCCTACTGGGAGGCCGTCGTGGCCGACCCCGAGGCCCAGCGGGTCCTCACCGACCTCACCGGCCTGGCGCTGCGGGAGCCCGAGCTGCGCGGCCTGCCCGCGTGGGAGCACCGCAGCTACCTGGAACGCACCGCCGCGGATCTGGAGCGCTTCGCGGAGCAGGCGCACGTGGAGTACGCACACGGCACCGCGGAGATGGCCGACCTGGTGCTCACCGTCGTCAGCGGGGCCACCACCCTCTGGCTGGCGCACGGCGACGACGACGCGGCACGGCGGACACTCGACCGGTACGCCGTGCTGCTCGCCGCGCTGGTACGCCCCCGGCCCTGACTGCCCGGGGCGCCCCGGGGCGCCCCGGGCAGTCAGGGCCGGCCGGCGCAGCCGCCGCCGTCTCACTCCCTCCCGGCCGTCGACAGCAACTCGCGCAGCGCGGCGACGACGGCGCCCGGGTCCTCCTCGGCCATGAAGTGGCCGCTGCCGACCGTCCGGTGCCGCAGGCGCGGCGCCCAGGCGCTCCACAGCCGTCGTGCGTCGTAGCCGAGGGCCGCACCCCAGTCCTGCTGCATCACCGACACCGGCATGGTGAGAAACCGGCCCGCCGCCCGGTCCTCGCGGTCGTGCCGCAGGTCCACGCCGGCCGACGCGCGGAAGTCGGCCACCACCGAGGGCACCGCCGCCCGCGACGCCGCCAGGTAGTGGTCGCGCACCGGCTGCGGCAGCGCCGCCCCGTCCCGCGCCCACGCGTCCAGGAACCAGCCGAAGAAGGCGTCCCCGGCCGCCTCGATCATCCGCTCCGGCAGCCCGGGCGGCTGCGCCATCAGGTACAGGTGGAACGCGACCGCCGCGTCCGCGCCGTGCAGCGCGTCCCACATGTCCGAGGTCGGCAGGACGTCCAGGCAGGCCAGGTGCGAGACCGCCCCCGGGTGGTCCAGCCCCGCCCGGAACGCCACCAGCGCGCCGCGGTCGTGGCCCGCGAGCGCGAACCGCTCGTGCCCCAGGGCGGCGGCCAACCGCACGACGTCCCGCGCCATGGTCCGCTTGGAGTAGGTCTCCTCGTCCACCGCCGGCGGCTTGTCGCTGGCGCCGTAGCCACGCAGGTCCGGGCAGACGACCGTGTGGTCCGCCGCGAGGTCGGCGGCGACGTGCCGCCACATCAGGTGCGTCTGCGGGAACCCGTGCAGCAGCACGACGGGTGGGCCGGAACCCCCCACCGCCGCGTGCAGTTCGACACCGTCGTCGACGCGGACGCGTCGCGTGGCGAAGCCGGGAACGGACTGTGTCATGGTGTGCCTCTTCCGGACGATCGGGCCCGGCGCCGAGTTCGACGACCGGTGCCACCCACCCTGCGGGCCGCGGATGAGCACCCGATGAGCGACGCGGACCGACCCGCGCGGAGAGCTGGAGCCACGATGTCCGTGACGTTCGGGGTGCTGGGCCCGGTCATCGCCCACGGCACGGACGGCGCGCCCCTGTCGCTGCGCGGACCCCGCCACCGCGCCGTCCTGGCGCGGCTCGTGGCCGCCCGCCGCCGTGTGGTGCCCGTCGACCGCCTGGTCGCCGACCTCTGGGAGGAGCCTCCCGCGGACGGGGTGGGAGCCGTCCGCACCTTCGTCGCCGCCCTCCGGCGCGCCCTGGAACCCGACCGGCCGCCCCGCGCCCCCGCCCGGCTGCTGGTCACCGAGGGGCCCGGCTACGCGCTGCGCGCCCACCCCGACACCGTCGACGCCTGGCGGTTCGAGGCCGCCCTGGCCGACGGGCCGGACGACGCGTCGCCCGCGGCCAGGGCGACTCGCCTCGACGGGGCGCTGGGGTGGTGGCGCGGCCCTGCCCTGTCCGACCTCGGCGGGGAGCTGTGGGCGCGCGCCGAACGGGACCGGCTGACCGGGCTCCGGCTGCACGCGGTGGAACTGCTCGCCGAGGCCCACCTCGCGGCGGGCGCCCCCGAACGCGCCGCCGCCGACCTCGACGCCCACGTCACCGAGCACCCGGGTCGGGAGGAGGGCTGGCGCCTGCTCGCCCTGGCGCTGTACCGCGCCGGCCGCCAGGGCGAGGCGCTGGCGGCGGTGCGACGGGCCCGCGCAGCGCTCCGCGACGGACTGGGTCTCGACCCGGGGCCGCGACTGGGGCGGCTGGAGCAGGAGATGCTGCGGCAGGACCCGCACCTCGACCCGGACCGGGCGGACCCCACCGACCGGTTGTGGGAGAGCGCCCGGGCCTCGTGGGACGCCGAGGTGAGAGCCGGGGCCCGCGCGCGGCTGGAATCCACCGCCGGGCTGGTCCGGGACCTCGCCTTCACCGGCGGGGGCGGACTGGCCCGGTCCCGCGACCACCGGCTGGCGGCGGTCCTCGCGGCGGAGCGGACGGGCGACCCGGAACTGGCCGCGCGGGTGATCGGCACCCACGACGTACCCGCCGTGTGGACCAGCTCCGACGACCCCCGGCAGGCGGCGGAGCTGGTCTCGGCCGCACGCCGCACCCTGGACCGACTGCCCCCGGGCCGCGAGGCCGCGCGGTGCCGCCTGCTCGCCGCGATCGCGGTGGAGAGCCGCGGCGTGCCCGCCGCAGCGGACACGCCGCCCGCGGTGGACGCCGCGCACGAAGCGGTACGGCTGGCCCGTCGACTCGGCGACCCCGCCCTGCTCGCGTTCGCCCTCAACGGCGCCTACATGCAGGAGTTCCGCACCGCCGGACTGTCGCCCGCACGCGCTCGCATCGGTGCGGAGCTGCTGGAGTTGGCGCGCCGTCACGGCATGGTGCGCATCGAAGTGCTGGCCCACCTGGTGCTCCTGCAGTCCCGCTGCGCGGTGGGCGACCTCGCGGGAGCGGGCCGCCACGCGGCGGCCGCCGACGGTCTCGCCGCCCGATGGGACCTGCCGCTGGTCGCCGTCTTCACCGCCTGGTACCGGGCGGTGCGGGTGGCGTGCGGCGGCACGGCGCAGCAGGGTCGCGCCGCCTACCGCGAGGCCGCGACGACGCTGGTCGGCGCCGGCATGCCCGGGGTGGCCGCCGGCCTGCTCCCGCTGGCGCTCCTCGGCGTGGACCTGCTCCACCACCGCGAGCCGCGGTTCAGCGGGGAGGAGGACTGGGGGCCGAACGCGCCGTGGGTCACGCCACTGCTGCGCCTCGCGGCCGACGACCAGGACGGTGCCGCGGCCGCTTTCGCGTCACTGCCCGACCCGCCGGGCGATCTCCTGACGGAGGCACGCTGGGCCCTGGTCGCGCGGGCGGCGGAGCTCCTCGGTCACCCCGAGGCCGCGACCCGGGCGCGGCGCGCCCTGCTGCCGGCGGCGGGGGAGTGGGCGGGAGCCGCCTCCGGCATGCTCACCCTGGGCCCGGTGTCGGACTTCCTGCCGCCGACCGGCGCGGCCGACTGATCGGCGCCCGCGCCTGCCGGCCGCGCGGACGGGCCCGCCGCGGCCGCCGCTCACCGCCGTCGCGCGGAGAGGACGACGGCGGGGATCACCGCGAGGGCCAGCGCGCCACCCGCCAGGGCGAGGACGGGGAAGCCCGCCGTGGCCATCACCAGCCCGGAGGACATGCCGCCGGTGGCCCCCGCGACCGCCACCGAGACGTCGACGGTGCCCTGGGTCCTCGCCCGGGTCGCCAGCGGGACCGTGTCGGTGATGATCGCCGTGCCGGAGAGCAGCCCGAAGTTCCATCCCAGGCCGAGCAGGGCGGAGGGCCGCAGCCAGGAGGACGACGGAGTCGCCGGGGGCCAACGCGGCCAACGCCCCCGCCGCGAGCAGCGTGCCGCCGGAGGCCGTCGCGACCGGCATGCTGCCGTACCGGTCGACGAGGCGGCCGGTGACCGGGGACGGCAGGTACATCGCTGCGATGTGGACGGCGATGACCAGGCCGGAGGCGGCGGTGGTGTGCCCGTGTTCGTGCATGTGGACGGGTGTCATGGTCATCACCGCGACCATCACCAGCTGGGTCAGCACCATCACCGTGGCCCCGGTCACCACCGTGGGCGCGCCGCTGCCGCCGGGGGCGTCGTCGCCGGACGGAGCCGTGCGCCGGGAGGTGGACGCCGTCTGTCGCTCGCCCGTCTCCCGCTCGCCCGTCTCCCGCACGCCCGTCTCCCGCTCCGCAGCTTCCGCGACCGACCGTGCCAGCAGCAGGGGGTCGGGGCGCAGGGTCAGCGTGAGTACCGCCGCCGCGAGGGCGTAGGCGGCGCCGGCGAGCAGGAACGGCCCGGCGAGTTCCGGGGCGCCGACCGCGGCTGCGAACGACCCGCTGGGAGCCACGAGGTTGGGGCCGGCCACACCGCCGAGGGTGGTGGCCACGAGCACGGTGGAGACGGCACGGCCGCGGCGCTCGGGCGGTGCCAGATCGGCACCGGCGTACCGGGCCTGGAGGTTGGTCGCCGTGCCCGCGCCGTAGACGAACAGCGCGACGAACAGCAGGGCCGGCACGTCGAGGACGGCGGCGACCACCACTCCGGCGCTGCCCACCGCGCCGGTGAGGTACCCCAGCGCCAGTCCCCGGCGGCGGCCGCCCGACTGGGAGACCCGGCCGACCAGGACCGCCGCCACCGCGGCGCCCGCGGTGAGCAGGGCGCTCGGCAGGCCGGCCAGCCCGGTGGAACCGAGCATGTCCTGCGCGAGCAGTGCGCCCACGGTGACGCCGGCCGCGAGGCTGGCCCCGCTGAGCACCTGGGAGGCGACCAGCGACCGCAGCACCCGACGCTGCGCCGCGGCGGTGTCGGGTGTCGCGGAGGAGGAGTCGCTGCGCATGGTGCTGGTCACGGTGCTCCGTCGTCAGGTGGATCAGGTGGATCAGGTGGCCGGACCGGTGCCCGGGCGCGGCGCACCGAGCACCGGTCCGGCCTCCTCGGGGGCCCGCGGCGGCGTCGGCGGTCAGCACCGCCACGGGGGCACGGATCGAGCCGAGCGGCGCGCGGATCGCAGCCGCGGCGCTGGCGGTCAGCGGTCGGCGGCCGGGGAGTCGAACGCCGCGGCGGTCGTCAGCAGGCGGGTCAGCTCGGCCCCGGGCCGGAACTCCTCCGCCTCGCTGCCTCGCTCGAAGAGGACCGCGCCCGCCTCGATCCCGCCCAGGACCAGCCGCCCGTCGCTCGCGCGGAGCCAGGTCCCCTCCCGGAGCCCGAGCACCGGGACGTCGTTCTCCTGATGGAACTCGGCGATGCGCTGCGCGCGGGTCTCCCCCATGTGCGAGCTGTCGGGCGCGGGGTCGAGGTAGTGCGGGTTGATCTGGAAGGGCACCAGGCCCAGGGCGGCGAAGGTCGGCGGTTGCACGATCGGCATGTCGTTGGTGGTGCGCAGCGTGGGGCAGGCCATGTTGGTGCCGGCGCTGGAGCCCATGTAGCCGGCGCCCGCCGTCACCCGCGCCCGGACGGCGTCGACCAGACCGTGCCGGTGCAGCGCTGCGAGCAGCCGGAAGGAGTTGCCGCCGCCGACGAAAACGGCGTCCGCGGCGGCAACCACCTCGGCCGGGCGGGAAGCGGTGTGCACTCCGGTGACCTCGACGCCGAGCGGGTCCAGCGCGCGGGCGACCTGCGCCGTGTACCCGTCGTGGTCGGCACCCGCGTACGGCACGAAGGCGAGCCGGCGTGCGCCTCCCAGGAAGTCCGCGATCTCCTCACGGGCGTGGTCGAGGTAGCCGCGCCCCGGGGCGGTCGAGTTGGAGAGCAGGAGCAGGTGCATGCGATGCGTTCCCTTCGGCGGTGCGGACCCTGCCGCGTTACAAAGACGCGCGGCGGGAGAGGGCGGCGGGGGGGGGGGGGGGGGGGGGGGGGGGGGGGGGCCGGCCCCGCGCCCCGCCACCGATTCAGGAGACCACGTAGCCGTACTGCTCGGGCCAGTGCGTCTCGCTACCCAACGCAGCCGCGGCGTGGTGCGGCCAGTAGGGGTTGCGCAGCAGCTCCCGCCCGAGGAAGACGGCGTCCGACCGGCCCTCGGCGACGATGGCCTCGGCCTGCGCGGGCTCGGTCACCAGCCCGACCGCGGCGGTGGCGATGCCGCCCTCGTTGCGGGCACGGTCGGCGTACGGCACCTGGTAGCCGGGGCCGGTCCCGATCCGCGCGCCCGGCACCATCCCGCCGCTCGAGACGTCGAGCAGGTCCACACCGTGGGCCCGTAGCTCCTTGGCGAGCCGGACGGTGTCCTGCGCCGCCCACCCCTCGCGGTCGTCCGCGGGGTTCTCCGCCAGCCAGTCCGTGGCGGATGTGCGGAAGAAGACGGGCAGCTCGTCGGGCCACACGGCGCGCACGGCGTCCACGACCTCCAGCGCGAACCGGGCGCGCCCGGCGAAGTCACCGCCGTAGGCGTCCGTCCGGTGGTTCCCGGCGGGGGAGAGGAACGAGTTGATCAGGTAGCCGTGCGCGCCATGCACTTCCACGACCTGGAACCCGGCTGCCAGCGCCCGCTCCGCGGCGTCGGCGAAGTCCCGCACCAGTTGCTGGATCTCGGGGACCGTCAGCTCGTGCGGGACGGGCAGTCCGTCGAAGGCGACGGGGCTCGGGCCGACCGGCTGCCAGCCGCCCTCCGTCTGGCCCAGCGCCCGACCGCCGCGCCACGCCTTGTCCGTACCGGCCTTGCGGCCCGCGTGGGCGAGCTGAACGGCCGGCACCGACCCGTGGGCGCGGATCGCCTCGGTCAGCGGACGGAACGCCTCCACCTGCCGGTCGTTCCAGAGGCCCAGGTCCCACGGGCTGATGCGGCCGTCCGGCCGGACACCGGTCGCCTCGGCCATCACCAGCCCCGCACCGCCCGCTGCCCGCGTGGCGAGATGGGTGTGGTGGAACCCGGTGGGCGCACCCGTGTCCGGGCCGGTCGAGGCCGCGGAGTACATGCACATCGGTGACATCCAGACCCGGTTGGGTATCCGGAGCGAACGAAGCGTCAGCGGGGTGAACAGCGAGCTCACGAGTGATGACCTCTCTTCGTGCCGGTCGCGCCCACCGGACGGAGGGCGCGACCCGCTGGGCGATGTCGACGGGGCGGTAACATCGGCCGATGCGTGACTGTTCCGCGTCCTCGCCCGGCGTGCGGCGGGCCACACAGGGTGGTGGGTCGCCCCGCCTGTCTGCCGCGCGGTGGTCCCGGTGACCGCGCCCGGCCCCCTCGTGCTGGTCAGCGGACCGCCGGGGGCGGGCAAGAGCACCGTGGCGGCGCTGCTGGCGTCCGACGGGCCGCCCGCGGTCCACCTGCCGGCCGACGACTTCTGGGGGTTCGTCGTCGCCGGCGCGATCTCCCCGTACCGGACGGCGGCGCATCGCCAGAACGAGACCGTGATGGGCGTGGTGGCGTCAGCAGCGGTCGGGTATGCAGGCGGCGGATACCGCGTCTTCGTGGACGCGGTGGTCGGCCCCTGGTTCCTCGAACCGTTCGTGACGGCTGCCCGCGCGGCCGGAGTGGAGCTGCGGTGGGTGGTACTGCGGCCGGACGAGGAAACCGTGGTCGCACGGGCCGCGGCGCGCGGCCCGGGTGCGCTGACCGCCCCGGCGCCGGTGCGTGCCATGTACGACCAGTTCCGGGACCTGGGGCGGTACGAGGGCCACGCGCTGGACACGGGTGATGAGTCGGCGACGACGACGGCGGCGCGGGTGCGGGAGCACTTGGCGGGCCCGGGGTCGCTGCTGGTGGCCGCAGCCCGCCGCTGATCCGGTGCCGCCAGCCCGCCAGCCCGCCAGCCCGCCAGCCCGCCCGGTCGTCAGCCCGCCCGGTCGCCCGGTCGCCCGGTCGCCCGGGAGACGCGCGGGGACGATGCGTCCGGCCCGTCCCGTGCCCGGGAGGCCCCCGCGCGTGGCGGGGCACGGGGAGGTGCGCCGTGGCCCGCTCCGCCCCCGACCGGAACGTGCCGTGCGGAGTGGCGCCGGGACGACCGGGACGGAGCCCCGGTGGGGAACGTCCCGCTCCGGCGCCCTGTGAGGCGCGCTCGATCCCGGCTCCCGTCGTGGTGGCGGTCGCCCCGTGGCGCGCCGAGGTCGGAGGGCGGGCGGTGTCCGTCCTGGCGCGCGTGGGGATGCGCGTGACCCGCGGCACCCCCGGGGGCGCCTCAGCGGACTCGTCGTTCGAGAGCCTTCGGCCCCGCACCGCGTCCCAGCTGCTGTATACAGGCTGGTATTCCGACCGGCGGGCGGTCGATGTACCGTGCAACGTGCCGCGCCGCGGGCGCGGCGCCCCGACCGACCGGCTGAGGAGCGACGGTGCCGCCGAGCAAGACCGAGGCCGCCTACCGGCTGCTCAAGAGCCAGATCGAGGACCTCACCCTGCCGCCGGGCGCCAAGCTCGGCGAGGTGCCGCTGGCGGAACGGCTGGGCGCCTCCCGCACCCCGGTGCGCGAGGCCATCCGTCGACTCGCGAGGGAGGGGCTCGTCCGGTTCGCACCCGGAGAGGTGGCCGAGGTGGCTCCCGTCTCCCTCGCCGGGGTCCGCGCCCTCTTCGAGTTCCGGCAGATCCTGGAACCGGCGGCGGCGCGGCTGGTCACGAGGGACGGCCGCACCGACCCCGAACGGATCGCCGCTTTCCACTCGCTCCTCCCCGACCTGCGCGCGGTCCGCGCGGGGATCGACGAAGCCGGGCCGGCCGGCACGGACGGGCCCGCCGACGGTCCCGCCGACGACCGTCGCGCGGCGGCCGTGCGGACCTTCCACGCCCTGACCGAGCGGTTCGACCAGGCGCTGATCGCCGCCGTCCGCAACCCACCGCTGGCCAAGACCATCGCCGACACCCGCGGGCAGACCGCCCGCCTCCGGGCCATCGCCCACGCCGCCCCCGGCCGGCCCGCCCTCTCCCTCGGCGAACACCTGGCCATGACCGAGGCGGTGGTGGCGGGCGACCCGGACCGCGCGGCGGGCGAGGTCGCGCGCCATCTCACCGCCACCCTCGACACCGTGATGACCGCGCTGACCCGGGGCGACCTCCCGGCGTCGGTCGACGTCCGGATGTGACCCCGAGCCGACCCCGGACCGGCGCGGCCACCGCGCGGTGCCCACGACGACCGGCCGCCCGACAACCGGCCCGCACCATCACGAAAGGCCTGCCCGGCATGGAGACCCGAGACCCCGCGGTGCCCCGTGCCCGCTGCTGACCGCGCGCGCCGTGACGGCGGCACCCGCTGGCTGTGGTGGCTGCTCGCCTGCGTCGTCTGCACACAGACCGCACTCAACCTGGCCCGCCCCCTGCTCTCCTACAAGGCCATCGCGCTGGGGGGAGACGCGCTCGCGATCGGTCTCATCACCTCCGCGTACGCGCTGCTCTCCCTCCTCGCCGCAGTGCCCCTGGGGCGACTGTCGGACCGCACGGGCCGCACCCACCGCATCGTGCTGGCGGGCACCGTGCTGCTCGTGCTGGCACCGCTGCTGATGGCCGCGTCGTCCTCGCTGCCGCTGATCGCCGTGGCGGGGACCGTCCTGGGCTTCGGCCACATCGTCTTCGTCATCGCGGGCCAGGGCATGGTGGCCCGCTGCTCCTCGGACGCGGACCTCGACCGCAACTTCGGCTGGTTCACCGCGGCGGTCGCCGTGGGGCAGATGCTCGGGCCGCTGATGGCCGGACTGGTGCTGGGCGAGGGCCGCGCCGTGGAACTCGCCACGCCCATCCTGCACGCGTTGCTCCTCGCCTCCGTCACGGCGGCCCTCGGGCTGCTCGCCCTCACCGGACTGGTGCGCAACGCGCCCGCCCCCGCGGTGCCGACCGCCGGAGCGGACCAGGGGGCGGGCCGTCCACCGGTCTTCTCCCTGTTGCGTCGCCCCGGGGTGGCACCCGGCCTGTTCGTCAGCCTGGCGCTTCTGTCCTCGGTCGACGTCCTCACCGCCTACCTCCCGCTGATCGCGGAGGAGCGGAACATCTCCCCGGCGGTGACCGGCGCCCTGCTGGCTGTGCGGGCGGCGTTCTCGATCGCCTCGCGGCTGCTGCTGGCGCGACTGCTGCGTCGCTGGTCCCGCCGCGCGCTGGTGATCGCCAGTGCGCTCGGCTCCGCCGTGGCGCTCGGCGCGGTGGCGCTGCCCGTGGCCGACCGGTGGTGGCTGATGGCCCCGGCGCTGGCGATCGGCGGATTCCTGTTGGGGATAGGCCAACCGCTGACGATGACCGCCGTCGTCCTGGCCGTGCCGGAGCGGGCACGGGGCACCGCGCTGGCGCTGCGGCTGTGGGCGAACCGTCTCGGGCAGGTGGCGCTCCCCACCGGCGCCGGGGTGGCGGCCGCCTCGGCGGGGGCGGCCGGGTCGCTGTGGTTCGCCTGTGGTGTGCTGGCGGCGGCGGCCGGGGCGGGACGACTGACCCGCGACCCCTGACGCGCCGACCACCGGTCACCGACCACCGAGCACCGACCGCCGGTCCGTCCGGCGGACCGTCCACCGACACCACCGAGGCAGGCACCGTGATCGCGCAGATCGTCACCCTCCAGGTCCGCCCCGGCGGACTCGACGGCTTCACCGCCGCCATCGCCGAGAACGCCGCGGCCTCCGTCGCGGACGAGGCGGGGTGCCTCCAGTTCGACGTCGTGGCGACCGCCGACGACGACCACCGCTTCGTCCTGTACGAGCGGTACACCGACGAGGCCGCGCTGACCGCCCACCGTGCCACCGCGCACTTCGCCCGTTGGACCGAGGCGGTGGGTCGGTACGTGGTGGAGGGCAGCAAGGTGAACACCGTCGGCACGGTCACCGTCCATCGCGGCTGAGGTCGCGCCCGGCGACCGCTCGGTCAGGGGTGCGCGTGCCGCGGCCCCGGCCACCGTGGACGGCGGCCGGGGCCGGAGCGGGGCGGGACGGGGCCGGCTGCCCCTCCCGCCCCGTGCGGACGGGTGGTCAGCAGGAGAGGTTGCCGCCCGGGGTGGTGCCGAGGATCTGCGTGAAGCGCTGGAAGGTGTTGATACGGCTCTGCACCTGGCCGGGGTTGCCGCCGTTGCACTCGATGCTGCCGTTGATGCTCCGGATGGACTCGCCGAAGCCGGAGCCGCCGACGATGGCCTGGTGCCCGCTCATCCGGCCCGCGCCCGACTGGGTGTTCCAGAACCAGAGGGCCGTGCGCCAGGAGACGGCGGCGTCGTTCTGCACCAGCCAGGGGTTGTTCAGCAGGTCGATGCCCAGGGCGTCACCGGCCGCCTTGTAGTTGTAGTTCCAGCTCAGCTGGATCGGCCCCTTGCCGTAGTAGGCGGACTGGCCGGCCGGGCAACCGAAGGGCTGACCCCAGTCGCAGTAGTGCGAGTAGTTGCCGGTGTTCTGCTCCACGATGTGGACCAGGCCGCCCGTCTCGTGGCTGACGTTGGCGAGGAACGCGGCCGCCTCGCGGCGCTGGACCTCGGTGCTGCCGGTCTTGGCGAAGCCCGGGTAGGAGCTGAGCGCGGCGACCAGCCCGCTGTAGGTGTAGAAGGAGTTCCGGTTCGGGAACATCTGGTTGAACTGCGCCTCGCTCACCACGAAGCCGCCGGGGGCGGGCGGCTGGCCGCCGCCGCTGCAGCTGTGAGGGTGCCAGTACCAGTGGCTGATCACCGGGTCGTAGCCCGGATTGGCGTGTTCCGCGCGGTAGTAGGAGCCGTTGTAGCGCACGATGCTGCCCGCGGGGTACCAGGTGCCCGCCCGCCAGTCGGTCGCGGCGGCGCAGTTCGTGGCGGAGACGTCCGCGACGGTGACGTCGGTGAGGGCTGCGGCGCCGCTGTCGGCCCGGGACTCCGCCGGGGTGGCGGTGGCCGCGGGCACCAGCGCCGCAGTCACGCCGGTGGCGAGCAGGGCGGCCGTCAGCAGGGTGACGATGCGTTGTCTGAACACGTCCACTCCTTGGGAGTGCGACGACGCGTCCGCCGGTTCCGGCGCGGAAGCGCGTCGATGTGGGGGTGACGCGCACACTGAAGCGTCACACGACGTCCACGTCAAGGTCTAGACCAAGTTCCCGGAACATCCACGCCACTCCCCGTCGGTCGCCTCAGCCGGCCGCAGCTCCGGTGCCCTCGCCCTCCCGCACCGCCCGCGGAGGCGCCGCCCCGGACGGGCCCGGGTCGGCCGCCGCCGGTTGCCCCGGGAGGTGGATCGCCGTCACCACCAGTCCGTTCCCGGCTCCCCACCGGCCCGTGAAGGCAGGCACCTCCCGGCCCGCCACCACCGGGCCCGGAACCAGGAGCCGCGCCGTGAACGTGCCGTCGTGCGGGTCGACGACGATCTCCGCCTCGGAGAAGTCCAACTCCCGCAGCATCAGCGGGTACCAGACCTTGAACACGCTCTCCTTGGCGCTGAAGAGGAGCCGCTCCCAGTGCAGGTCGGGGCGGACGGCCGCCAACCCGGCAAGTCGGGCGCGCTCGGACTCCAGCGTCACCACCTGCAGAACGCCGTCCGGCAACGGTCCGTCCGGTTCGGCGTCGATGCCCAGACCCGCCGTCGTCCCCGCCGGCGCGAGCGCCGCCCCCCGGTACCCGACGCAGTGGGTCATGCTGCCGATCACTCCCTCCGGCCACTGGGGGGCACCACGCCGGTTCGGCAGGATCGGCGCGGCCGGGCGCCCCAGCCGGGCCAGACCCCGGCGCGCCAGATGCCGGACGGTGGTGAACTCGCGCCGCCGCTTGTCGACCGCCCGGGAGATCAGTTCGGCCTCGGCGGGGAAGAGCCCCTCACCGGGGGCCACCGCGTCGTCGTACGCCGCCTCGGTCACCACCGAGGCGGGCAGCAGCTGCTCGATCACCGCGCCTCCACGGCCGTGGCGGAGAACCGGACCTCGCGCAGCGGCTCGCGCGGCGGCCGCGGTTTCCATTCCCGCGGGTACCCGACGGAGACCTCCTCGAAGCGGACGCCGTCGTAGTAGGTCACGCGGGGGATGTGCAGATGGCCGTAGACGACGGCAGCGGCCCGGAACCGGACGTGCCAGTCGGCCGTCAGCTCGGTGCCGCACCACTGGGCGAACTCGGGGTAGTGCAGGACGTCCGTGGGCTGCCGGACCAGCGGCCAGTGGTTGACGAGCACGGTCCGCAGTGCCGGGTCGACCTCCGCCAACCGCCGCTCGGTGTACGCCACCCGCTCCCGGCACCACGCCTGCCGACTCGGGTGGGGGTCGGGGTGGAGGAAGTACTCGTCGGAGCAGACGATCCCGGCCTCGTGGGCGATGCGCAGCGACTCCTCCGCGGTGGTCGCCCCCGGGGCGCGGAAACTGTAGTCGTACAGCGCGAAGAGCGGAGCCACCGCCACCGACTCCTCGGGGCCGTGCCACAGCGGGTAGGGGTCCTCGGGTGTCACGACGCCCAGTTCCCGGCAGCGCGCCACGAGTTCCTCGTACCGTGCCACACCGCGCAGGGTGCACGGGTCCTGCGGATGGGTCCACAACTCGTGGTTGCCGGGCGCCCAGACGACCGTGGCGAAGCGGTCCGCGAGCAGGGCGAGCGCCGAGACGACGTCCTCGACCTTCTCGGCGACGTCCCCGGCGACGATCAGCCAGTCGTCGGGCGAGGTCGGGCGCAGCGACCGGAGCACCGCACGGTTCTCCTCGTACGCGATGTGCAGGTCGCTGACGGCCAACAGTCTTCCTGGGGCCACGGCACCGTCCCTTCCGTCGGGTTCCGCCGGGCGGCACGCCGCCCGGTGCGGGGGAGCGAACCGGGTCGGCGAAGCGGGGCGGACGCACCCGCTCACATCGCCGTCCGCCGATTTCCCGGCCCACCCTACGGGCGGGGCTCGCCGCAGCGCGACGGTTCCGCCGGTCGCGTGAGCGGCCCGCCGCCCGTAGGCCGCAGTCCGCCGCGCCGTCCGGGCCGATGCCGGCCCGCTCGTGCCCGGCCGCCGCCCGGAGGCTGCC
>NZ_JAAVJC010000479.1 GCF_012033785.1 Streptomyces bohaiensis | reverse complement strand
GGCCGACCGGGCCCGGAGCCGGTCGGGGGTCAGCCCGCCAGGCGGCGGACGGCGGCCATCGGGATGTGCAGCCAGTCGGGGCGGTGCCGCGCCTCGTACAGCACCTCGTACACCGCCTTGTCGGTCTCGAAGGCGCGCAGCAGCTCCGGTCGTTCGGTGGGGTCGTGGCCGCTGACCTCGGCGTAGCCGCGGCAGTACGCCTCGCGGGCCGCGGTCGCCCACGCACCCACCCACGGGCCGGGCGCGCGGTGCTGCCCCGCCGCGTAGTCGAAGGAGCGCAGTATCCCGGCGATGTCCCGCACCGGCGGCTGCGGACGGCGTCGCTCCGCCAGCGGCCGGGCCGGCTCCCCCTCGAAGTCGATGAGGGTCCAGGCGCCGTCGCGGTGGAGCGCCTGACCGAGGTGCAGGTCGCCGTGGAGGCGCTGGGCGTCGAGGTGGCCGCCGTCGCGGGCGAACGCGGCCAGCGAGTCGAAGGAGCGGCGCAGCCCCGTGCAGTAGGGGCGCAGCGCCGGGACCGCCGCGGCGGCGGCGGTGAGGCGCTCCGTCATGGCGAGCGCGGACCGCTCCAGTTGTTCGCCGTGGAGCGTGGTGGTCGGCAGGGTGCGGGCGAGCGCCAGGTGGACCTCGGCGGTTGCCGCGCCCAGGCCGTGGGCGGCGGCCGCGAAATCCGTACGGAGCGAGAGCGACTTCAGGGCGAGCGCCCAGCCGTCGGTCGAGCCCGCCAGGAAGGGCTGGAGGACGCCGAGGGTGATCGGCTCCGTCCCCTCCGCCTCGGCCTCGAACCACGCCGAGGGGGCGGGCACCCGGTCGCACCCGGCGCCGGCCAGCGCCCGCGGCAGCTCCAGGTCGGGGTTGACGCCCGGGCTGACCCGGCGGAACAGCTTGAGGATGTGCGCCTCGCCGTAGACCACCGAGGAGTTGGTCTGGTCGCCGCCGAGCGCCCGGGCGGGCAGTCCGGAGGGGATGGCGGCGCTGTGCGCCCGCTGGAAGACGAGCCCGCCGAGGGTCCCGGGGGCGCGCAACCGCTCCAGCAGGAGCGCCGCCAGCCGCGGGTCGTGCAGTGCCTCGTAGACGGCGCGTCCTCGCAGGGGGCCGTCGGCGGGCCGGCCGACGAGCGCGGGGGCGAGCGCCGGCGGGAGCACGGAGCGCACCCCGAGCAGCAGCTGGTAGCAGCTGCCCTGCCGCTCGGGCACGCCCTGGGGGACGGTGCGCACCAGCAGGTGCAGCAGGCCCGGTGTCGGTCCGCCCTCCGTGCAGGGCAGCAGTTCGGTGGCCGAGACGAGGGTGAGGCCGCTGAGCGGGCGGCCCTTGTCGGCGTACCAGCGCTGGCGTGGGAGCCACCGGGCGAGCAGCCCGGTGAGGGAGCGGAAGACGGCGGCGCCCGCCGGCGCGGCCTGAGCCGCCGGACGCGGCGGGGCCGTCCGGGGCGCGGAGCTTTCCGACATGGCGTCCTTTCCCCGGGTTACACGAAACATATATGACGAAGTGTCCCGGATTGCGGCGTTGACGGCCGGTAGGTCGAAGGGACGTGTCGTGCGGAAACCGACCGTGCGAGAAGGGGCCCTGACGCGTCGTCGGGCCGGGGGCGGTGCGGTGCAGGGAAGGGTGCCCGCCCCCGCGGGTGGTAACCGCCCGCCGCGGCCGGACGACCGGTTCCGGACCGAAGGCGGCCGAACCGAGCGGGGCGGCCCCCGGGAGTGCGGAACCGTTTTTGCGGGCCGGGCCCCGGGCGGCGTCGCCCGGACGGTCGCGGGTCCTTCGGGTCGCCCGGTGCGGGCCGGGCAGGGGTCTGCGGCCGGCGGCGGGCGGGCCACGGGGTGACGC
>NZ_JAAVJC010000478.1 GCF_012033785.1 Streptomyces bohaiensis | reverse complement strand
GGCCCGGCCCTCGACGGGCCGGCGGTGGTCCGGGACGCCCCGGTGCCGTCCGCAGGGGCGGAGGCACCGGTCCTGCGGGGTGTCCCGTCAGGCGCTCCGCGCGGTGCCGCCGGGGGCGGGACCGGCGGCCGGTGACGGGGTCACGTCAGCGGCGGTCGGTGGTCAGGGGAGCTGGAGCAGCCGGTTCGGCGAGCCGCTGCCCGGGCTGGTGACCTTGCCGGTGACGGCGGCGCCGACGAGGGCCGACTTCACCGTGGCGGGCGAGGCGGAGGGGTTGCTGCCGAGGTAGAGGGCGGCCACGCCGGCGACGTGGGGCGCCGCCATCGAGGTGCCGTTGATGGTGTTGGTGGCGGTGTCGCTCGACGCCCACGCCGCGGTGATGGAGCTGCCGGGGGCGAAGATGTCGATGGCGCCCCAGTTGGAGTAGCTGGCGCGGGCGTCGGTGGAGGTGGTGGCGCCGACGGTGATCGCCGGGCCGACCCGCGCCGGCGAGAAGCCGCTGGCGTTGGCGTTGCTGTTGCCGGCGGCGACCGAGTAGGAGACGCCGGAGTTGATCGACGAGACGACCGCGGCGTCGATGAGGGAGTTCGCGCCGCCGCCCAGGCTCATGTTGGCGACGGACGGGCCGCTGGCGTTGGCGGTCACCCAGTCGATGCCCGCGACGACGGACTGGACGGTGCCGGAGCCGGAGTCGTTGAGCACCTTCACCGAGACGATGTCGGCGGCCTTGGCGACGCCGTAGGCGGTGCCCGCGGCGGTCGACGCGACGTGGGTGCCGTGGCCCTGGCGGTCCAGGCCGGTGCCACCGAAGGCGTCGAAGCCGAAGACCGCGCGGCCGCCGAAGTCCTGGTGGGTGTAGCGGATGCCGGTGTCGAGGACGAAGACCGTCACGCCGGCCCCGGCGTGGGCGGGGTAGGTGTAGCGGTTGTCCAGCGGGAGGTTCGGCTGGTCGATCCGGTCCAGGCCCCACGAGGGCGGGTTGACCTGGGTGGTGGTCGCGAGCTCGACGACCTCGTCCTGGTAGACCTTGTCGACGGCCGGGTCGGCCGCCAGTCGCAGTGCGTCCGCCTCGTCGACCTCGGCGGCGAAGCCGTTGACCACCGTGTCGTAGACGGTGCTGATCTCGGCGTCGTACTTGGCGGCCAGTTCCTCGGCGGCGGGCGAGTCGGCGGCGACCGTCTCGTCCAGCACGACGATGTAGCTGCCGGTCACTGCCTCGGCGGCATCGGCGTTGAGGATGACGCCGGTGGCGTCGTCCGTGGCGGCGTGGGCCGCGCCCGGCAGGGCGAGCCCGGCACCGAGGGCCAGGACGGCTGCGGTGGCGGCGGCGGAGCCGAGAGTGCGGCGGCGGGGGGTGGTACGCATCGCTGACATCGAGGGAATTCCTCCGCTGGATGGATTCGAAGTGCGCTGACGACCGGATCTCTGACGGAGCGTGGCCACAACAATTCACTCCGTCGTTCGAAAGATTTGCCGAAGTAAGGGAATCCGACAAGGGGTTGAGGATGGTTGTCACGCGCATGTCACAAGTTCAACATCTGAATTCGCATCAGAAGCGGTGAATGCGGGCGCTCGGTTCCGGAACAGCCCCCGAACCGTTGACCGGACTGTGCTCGAGGCGTGACGGAGCGGTGTGCCCGCCGGTCCGGCCCGGTCCGCCGCGACGGGCGGCGAGGTCACGGCGGGTCGGGTGCAGGTCGCGAGGCCCGGTGGGCGGACAGGGGGACCGGGGGACCGGTCGCCGGCGCACCGCGGCGCCGACGCGCACACCGGCCGCCCGCCCCCGGCCGCGCGCCCCCCACCCCCCCCCCCCCCCCCCCCCCCCCCCCCCCC
>NZ_JAAVJC010000477.1 GCF_012033785.1 Streptomyces bohaiensis | reverse complement strand
TGGACCAACCGGTACGAGTCCGGTGCCGCGGCGCCGCACGGGACGGCGGGGCGTCGGGGCGTCGGGACGTCGGGGCGTGCGCGCACCGGCGGGGTGCGGGCCGGATCGGCCGACGCGGGCGACCCGACCGCAGGACGGAGTGCCCCGCCGGCCCGGCACGGCCCCTGGGCTACCCCGCGCGGTGGCCTGCGGCCGCGTCGCGACGCCCGAGGTAGTACCAGGTCGCGACGACTCCGAGCAGTGCCACCCCGGCGCCGATGCCGGCGTACCCGAGGAGGACCTTGCCGTCGTCGCGGCCGGCGGCGGCCGTCTCGTCGGCGTCGGCGTCGGTGCCCGCGTCGGCGCCGTCCGCCTCCAGCACCTCCGCGTCGATGCCGAACCCGGCCTCGGCGAGGTCGCCGTCGTACGTGGGGGCGGTGCCGGGCTCGTTGTGGACCGCGATCCGCAGCGTCATGCCGACGGCTTCGGCGTCCACCCGCTCCACGACGTTCTCGTGGAGGTGGACGGCGAGGTAGTGCCACCCGGCGACGCGCGAACGCGGCACGTAGCGGTCGAAGCCGGTCGCCAACCGGTTGTCGTAGGCGACCGGCTGGGTGAGCAGGGCGAGTTCGGCCGGTTCGCCGCTGTAGGAGGTGGTGGTGTTCGCCGCCGCGGGCGCCCGGTAGGGGGTGTAGATGTCGGCGCCCACCGCGTTGATGACGCTGCCGTAGCCCTCGTGCTGCGGCGCGTTGCTCAACTCGATGCGGACGTCCAGCTGCTGGTGCCAGTCCACCGGAACCGCGTAGAAGCGGGTCGAGCCCGGGGTGAGGTCGTCGCGCCAGACGCCGGGTTCCAGGGGGCGCGCGTCGTTGAAGCCGCTGCCGCCGGGGGCGCGTTCGGCCTGGCCGCTGGGGGCGGGCGGCAGGTCGTCGGAGGTCGTCCAGTCGCCCTCCGGCAGGACGTCGGTGCCCCCGGTCGCCGCGGGCTCCGCCATCACCCGCAGCTCCACCGGCCAGGCGGCCGGCGAGGAGGTGGGGGCGCTGGTCCGCGTCAGGCGCACCAGGTGGTTGCCGGCCTGCCGGCACCGGCCGTCGGGGGTGACGGTCCGGATCTGCGAGGCGGCGATGGGTCGTGCGGCGCCGTCGCTCTGGAAGGTGCGGCTCTCCGGGCTGTTGCAGGTGTCGCCGCCGGTGGTGGTGAGCGCGAGCTCGAAGCCGTCGGCCGACGCGACCTTGGTGCCGGGGTCCGGGGCGGCGACCGCGGAGACGTAGACGTCCGACTCGGCGTCCAGCACCACGCTGTAGTACAGCGCGTCGCCGACGTCGAGCTCGTCGGTGTAGATCCCCCCGATCTCCAGAGCGGGGGCGTCGGCGGAACCGGCGGTGCCCTCGATCGGCTCGGCGTCTGCGGCGGTCACGTAGGCGGTCGGGGCGGCGGGTCGGTCCTGGGCGTGGGCCGGGCCGCTCGCCAGGAGAGGGAGCAGCAGCGCGCAGGCACCGGCCGCGGCGAACGAGGCGGCGGACCGGCCCCCTCCGCGGGCGGGGAGGCCCGGCGGGTCCACCCCTCGCGCGTCGCCCCGGCCGCCGTCGCTGTCGGCGGCCCCGGTCCGGCCGGTGCGGCCGGAACGTCGTGGGGCCGTCGGCCCGCTGTGTCGGATCATCGCCCGCCATCCCCTGTCGTCCTGGTGGCACCGACGGCCCTGTCGGGCCGCCGTGTCGGTCGCGGTGCCGGTGTCTGTGTCGGTGTCGGTGTCGGTGCCGTCCCGGGTGCCGGGCGCGTCCCCGGCACCGGTGGTGCCAGGGCGGCGCCGGGTGGTCGGCCCGGCTTCGCCCGGCCGCGGCCGGTGAACCGCCCGACTGCCCCGGCGCGCGC
>NZ_JAAVJC010000476.1 GCF_012033785.1 Streptomyces bohaiensis | reverse complement strand
CCCGGCGCCTCCAGTCCCTGGTCCACCGGCAGATCGAGCACCTGGACGAACTGGAGCACGAGGTCGAGGACCCCGACCTGCTCAAGGGCCTGTTCCACGTGGACCATCTCGCCACGCGCGGGCGAGCAGCGCCGCCGGGGTGCCGAGCACCGCGACCCAGCCGAAGGCCGCCGCCGCGGTGAGCCAGGGTGCGGGCCCGAACTCCGCGAGGCCGCCGGTGCCGAGCGCACCCCCGGCGAGCAGCGCGAGCACCCCGGTGCCGAGCCCGAGGAGCGCCGCGGCCAGCAGCGCCGCGCATGCGGTGTCGGCCGCGGAGGTGGCGGTGGTGCGGTCGGCGCGCACGGGCACCGCTGCTCGACCGAGGAAGAACGCGGTGACCGAGATCGCCGTGAGGGGTACCAGGGCGGCGAGTGCCAGAGTGAGCGGGGCGCCGCCCTCGCCGGGCAGTGCCGCCAGGAGCGGGAACGGCGGCAGCCGGGGGTCGTCGCCGCCGGTCGCCAGCGGGGCGAGCCAGACGCCGCCCCCGACGGTGAACCCGACCCCCAGCCCGTAGGCGGCGGCCCAGACCGCGGCGTTGGGGACGAGCGCGCAGGCGAGCAGCAGCAGGGAGATCCGGCCGGACCAGTCCCCCGCGAGCTGTCCGAACAGCGATTGGGCGGCGCCGGCGTGGCCGACGAGGGCGATCGCCGCCAGCACGGTGCCGGCGCCGCACATCGCGGCGAGCCCGGCAGCCGCGGCGCGCGGCGCGTCGGTCTCCTGGAGCCACTGCGCCCGGCCGGGCAGCAGCGGCGGCCCGGTGTGGGACCAGCCGGCGGTGACCGTCACCACGAGGGCGAAGAGGGGGACGGCGACGGCCGCGCTGAGCGGGTCGACCCGGATCGGACCGTCGAGGGTGTAGAGCACGCCCGCCGCCGCGGCGGCGAGGTAGCCGCCGGTGATCCACAGCGCGGTGGTGAGCGCCCGGCCGGGTCCGCTGTCGGCGGGCAGGGCCACGCGGACGGCCCGTCGCAGCAGCCACCCGGGGACGAGGGCGAGGAGCAGGGGCGTGAGGGTGACGGGGGCGGGTGTGCCGCCGAGGGTGTCGGCGCGGACCAGGCCGGCGCCGTGCGCCAGCAGCCAGAGGTCCACCGCCAGGGTGGTGGCGTTGCCCGGTCCGTCGTCGGGGTGGGGCGAGACCGTCCAGAGGGCGAGGACGACGACGGCGAGGGCACCGGCGCCGAGACCGGCGGCGACCAGTCCCTCGGCGGCGCAGGCGCCGCCGGGGCGGCGGCCCCCGAACTCGGCGGTGTCGTCCGACTCGTCGTGGGGTCGGCGTTCGGGGCGGCGGGCGCCGGGCCGAGCGGCGCGTGGGGCGGCGCGGGCGGCGCCGGGGTCCGTCGTCGCGCTCTCGGCGGACCGACGGGGGCTCCGGAGCCGCGCGGGGAGGGACCGCACGGCGGCAACGGTCGCGGCGAAGAGGGCACTCACCCGGGCAATGCTGCCAACAACACCGCGAATGGCGTGGTATCGCGGATTTCCGGGCGACGTCACCCAGAATGTACATATGCGTGTTTTCAGACAATCCTTCATGTCCGGACGTCGGCGGACGGTGAGGGTCTGATGGCTGGTCAGGAGCCTGCGGACCGGTCGGCCGGCCCGTCCCGCACCGGCACCACCGCGCCGGGTGCCGCCTCGCCGCCCGAGCCGAGTGGTGCCCGCGCCGCCGTGCGGGATTCCGCCGAACGGGTGAGCACCCGGCGGATTCCGCCGCCCCTGGGCCGCACCGTCCGGACCCACGGCACCTTCACCTGGCGCGGCCCGGCCGCGTCCGTCACCTTCGTGCAGGTGCGCCCCGCGGCCCCGGTGGCGCCGGCGCCCCCCGCGGTGACTCCCCCGGCGCCCCCGCGCGGCGAACCCCGGGGCCGGGG
>NZ_JAAVJC010000475.1 GCF_012033785.1 Streptomyces bohaiensis | reverse complement strand
GGCCCTGGCGCTCGGCGCCTGGGCCTGGGGGCTGAGCTTCGGGGGTGTCTGGCAGTTCTGGCTCGAGCCGCTGTACGTCCTCGTCCCCGACAGTTGGTGGGAGAACGGCGACTCCACCGCCTACGTGGTCGCCTACAACCTCCACTACCTGGTGTGGACCGGACTCCTCGTCGGAATCGCGGCCGTGGCCGGCGACTGGCGCGGCGCGCTGCGCCGCCTTCGCACCGGGCCCCCCGCCGACAGCCGTGCCTCCGCCGCCGATCTCGGTCGCTGGCAGCAGCTGCGGGACGGCGGCGCCGAGGAGGCAGCGGAACGGCTCACCAGCGAGCTGCGGGCCGGCTCGTTGACCGACCTCGACTACGTGCGGATCGACCACGCGTGGCAGGCGGTCCGCGCGCGGCCGACCGAGCTCCCGGCGTTCACCGAGGCCGTCCGGAGGAACGGGCCCGGCGCCTTCACGCACCCCTCGGGCGCGCGCGATCTCGCAGCGCGCACGGCACAGCACGACCTGTTGACCCAGCAGGTACTCATCGGTGAGGCGGTGGACGACGACCGCAATCCGTACGCACGCCGCGCCACCGGGGTGGCGCTCGACCCCACGGTGCTCGGCACGTCCCTGCTGGCTGTGGGACCGCCCGGCTCCGGCAAGACCGGACGTGTGGTGCGCCCGGTGACCGAGACCCTGTGCCTCCAGGCGCTGGCCGGTCGGGCCGCGGTCGTCGCCCTGGGCGGGGCGTTCGCCGCGCTCGGGCCCGACGACGCCTTCGACGTCGTGGTGCGCGTCGGGGATCCCTCGGGCGGCCATCGCCTCGACCTCTACGGGGGCATCGAGGACACGGACGAGGCGGCGAGCCTGCTCGCGGAGGTGCTGACCGCCGGCACCCGCGCCGACGCCGGGGAGGCCGCTGCAGCGCTCGCGCAACTCGTCGGCCCCTACCGGGCCGCCTACGGCAGGCTCCCCGACGTCCCCGAGCTGCGCGCACTCCTGGACGGCGCCCCCGGCCTGCTGACGACGCTCGGTGAGGATCTCGAGCACGCCGGAGCCTGGGACCAGCTCCGGGAACTCACCGCGCGCACCCGCCAGTCGGAACGTCCGAACGACGTCGGTGTGCTGCTGGCGGACCGCCTCGCCGTCCTCGACCGCTGCGGCTTCTCCGCCGCGCCGGGCGACGCGGCGGCGCGGCGCGTCCGACCGTTCTCCCTCGCCGCCGCTCTGGAGCATCCGCTCCGCATCCGCGTCGATCTGCCGGCGACCGGTCACGCGGAGGCCTCCCGGATCATCACCCGTCTGCTGCTCGCTCAGTTCACCGCTGCTGCCACCACCCGAGGAGACCGCTCGCTCTTCGCCTGCCTCGTCGTCGACGACGCCACCGCGGCGTTCACCGCCGCGACAGTACGCGGTCTGACCCACCTCCGGCCGGCCAACGCCGGGGCGGTCCTGGCACTGCGCACCCTCGACGAGGTGCCGGAACGACTGCGCGCCGGACTGCTGGGCGCGGTGGGGTGCCGCATGGCGCTCTCCGGCATCACCACCTGGGACGGCGAGCACTTCGCCCGCGCCTGGGGCAAGGAGTGGACCGAGGACAGGGACGTCAGCAGCTCGCCCGACCGCCACGGCGGTGCGCTGCGCCGCGGGGCACGCGGGGTGCGGAAGCTCTTCACGGGGCGGGCCGCGACCACGGAGACCGTGACCGTCCGACGGGTGGAGCGGGAGCGCTGGTCCGCCTCGGAACTGGCGCACCGGCTGCCCCCGCGGCACGCCGTGATGTCCCTGACCACCGTCGCCGGCGAGAGCGGGCCGCCTGTCCTGGTGCGGCTGGGGAGCTGACGCCGCACGGGGCGCGCGGCGCGCGCTGCGCCCCGTGCCGCGCTGCGGGGCGCACCGCGGACGGGGCCCCGTGCCGCAC
>NZ_JAAVJC010000474.1 GCF_012033785.1 Streptomyces bohaiensis | reverse complement strand
CCCGCGACCGGCCCGGGCACGGGCGCGGCCTCCCGAACGCCCGTCCCGCGCCCTCGCCCCGCGCCCCCTGGCGCGTCGCCGCCCCGGAACCGGGCCCCGGCGGTCCTGCTGCCGTCCTGCGGTCCGGAGCTCCCCGACGCCCCTCCAGCCCCGGGGAACACCGGGCACACGGCGGCGGAACGCGAGGAGAACGCACGTCCACCAGGTTGGGCCCAACGGGTCAGCCGGGTGATCCGAGGTATGACCCGACGGACGGAAGGGCATATTGACGGCGGGTCGGAGCCCGGACCCGGCCCGCCGGGAGGCCCGTTTGCGCAGCACGACGGAGTTCGCTGAGGGCCGGAGTGCGGCCCGCCCGCGGCGAGGTCCCTCCGGCACCACCCCCGGCGCGCGGGACCGCCCGGTCCCGGGGCGCGCCGCGGCTCCCAACCTCATCCGAGGGGGTTTGTCCACACGTGGTGACGACCAAGAAGCGCCCCGACGACCGGCGCATGTACGTCCTTGACACCAGTGTTCTGCTCGCGGACCCGTCCGCGATCACCCGTTTCGAAGAGCACGAGGTGGTCCTGCCCGTCGTCGTGATCTCCGAGCTGGAGGCCAAGCGGCACCACCCCGAGCTGGGGTACTTCGCCCGGCAGGTGCTGCGGCGCCTGGACGAGTTCCGGGTGAAGTACGGCCGGCTCGACGAGCCCCTCCCGCTCGGCGAGGTCGGTGGCACCCTCCGGGTCGAGCTGAACCACTCCGACCCGACGGTGCTGCCGCCCGCCATGCGCGGCAGGGACGGCCGACTGCCGGACAACGACACCCGCATCCTCGCCGTGGCGCGGAACCTCCAGGCCGAGGGGCACGACGTCACCGTCGTCTCCAAGGACCTGCCGCTGCGCATCAAGGCGTCGTCGGTCGGTCTCCAGGCGGAGGAGTACCGCGCCGAGCTCGCCGTGACGGACTCCGGCTGGACGGGCATGGCCGAGATCGACCTCGGCGGCGAGGCGGTCGACGAACTGTTCGCCACCGAGGCCGTCCGCGACCCGGTCGCCGAGGGCCTCCCCGTCCACACCGGGCTCGTCATCTCCTCCGAGCGGGGCAGTGCGCTGGGCCGGGTGGCGCCCGACGGGCGGGTCCGACTGGTGCGGGGCGACCGTGAGGCATTCGGCCTCCACGGACGCAGCGCCGAGCAGCGCATCGCGCTGGATCTGCTCCTCGACCCCGAGGTCGGGATCGTCTCGATGGGCGGCCGGGCGGGCACGGGTAAGTCGGCGCTGGCGCTGTGCGCGGGGCTGGAGGCCGTCCTGGAGCGGCGGCAGCACCGCAAGGTGATGGTCTTCCGCCCGTTGTACGCGGTCGGCGGGCAGGACCTCGGCTACCTGCCGGGGACCGAGTCCGAGAAGATGAACCCGTGGGCGCAGGCGGTCTTCGACACCCTCGGGGCCGTCACCTCCGGCAACGTCATCGAGGAGATCGTGGCCCGCGGGATGCTGGAGGTCCTGCCCCTGACGCACATCCGGGGCCGCTCGCTCCACGACGCCTTCGTGATCGTCGACGAGGCGCAGTCGCTGGAACGGAACGTGCTGCTGACGGTGTTGTCGCGCATCGGTCAGGGCTCCCGGGTCGTCCTCACCCACGACGTGGCCCAGCGCGACAACCTCCGGGTCGGCCGGCACGACGGCGTGGTGGCCGTGGTGGAGAAGCTCAAGGGGCATCCGCTGTTCGCGCACGTCACGCTGAACCGGTCCGAGCGCTCGCCGATCGCGGCGCTGGTCACGGAGATGCTGGAGGAGGGGCGGCTGCCCGACTGAGCGCCACGGGCGCGACCGGCAGCACGGCCGGTCGCGCCCGCGTGCCGTGGTGCGGCCCGTCGCCGCCCCGCGGTCGTGGCTGACGGAGCCCAGCTTGCCGAGCGCCTCCCGCATGCCGACGAACCCCTGCGGCAGCT
>NZ_JAAVJC010000473.1 GCF_012033785.1 Streptomyces bohaiensis | reverse complement strand
TGTGGGCGATCATGCCCAACTGCCGGTCGAGGAGGTCGACGGAGCGGATCTCGCCGGGGTCGCCGTAGGCGGCGTGGCGCCACTTCTGCGGGTCGGTGGCCTCGGCGGTGATCATGTCGTCCGTCAGCAGGTACAGGTACTGCGCGGAGGCGGGGCGGTCGGAGGCTTCGAGGTGGGAGATGATCCGTTCGTAGCCGTAGTACGTCTCGCGGGGGTCGCCGGCAGGGTCGGGGCTCTTGGCCAGTTCGTGGTGGCCGTAGGCGGTGGTCTGGTCGAGGATGTCCTGCCAGCGGCGCCCTTCCCCGGTCCGCAGCCATTCCCGGAACTCCGGGTCCTGCGGGTGGGCGTCCTGCAGCTTCGGCGGGACGCGGGTGGTGGTGGACAGGACGGTGCCGACGCCCCGCTCGACTCGCGAGACCAGATGCACCAGCGCGGGGGAGAGGTGGCTGCCCAGCTGCATCAGCCCCTCGACACCCAACTCGTCGGCGAGGGTGTCGGCGAACGCCTGGTTGTCCCCGTGCTGGTCCAGCATGTCCGCCACCCACTGCTGCTGCAGCACGTTGGTGCGCAGCAGCGGGCCGGCCGCGTCCGCCACCTGGCGTGCCAGGGCCGCTGCGCCGTGGTGGCCGACCGGGGGCGGTGTGCCGCCCGGTTCCGGCAGCAGTGCGTTGACCGCGAGGGCGACCTCGCCCTCGGTCCGCTCGGCCTGTTCCAGTAGTCGGCGCAACTCATCGGTGTAGTCCGCGCTCGCCGCGAGGTGTTCCGGCTCGGGCTCGTGGATCCCCACGCGCTGCCACAGGGACGCGACCTCGCCCCGCAGGCCGAGCATCCGCTGGTCGATCGCCTGCATCTCCTGCTGGTACCGCGTCAGCAGCTCCACCAGCCGCCGGCCGTGCTCGCCCAGGTCCTGCCCGCCCCGGCTGACACTGCGGGTCGTGGCCAGCAACTCCTCGGTGTGATCGGTGGCATAGCTACCGCCGAACCCCTGGAAGGTGTGATGGGTGTCGACGCTGTCGGTCTCCACCGCCGCCGCCGACCGGCTCAACGCCCCGATCAACCGCTCCAACTCCGCCAGATCACCCGAGTACGACGGTATGTCCCCCACACCGATCAACGACGCACCCACACCGACAACCCCCGTCTCCCTACCTGCCTACCGACCGCGCCCGCCCCGGACACAGCCTCCCCACCCCGGGAAGCGGCGGGGCACCACCCCGCACCGATCCCATCTGTAGCAGCGCCGACAACGCGGGAGCAACGGGTCACCGACGGATGTCACAGTGTTGTGGCACGCGACGACGGGAACGGAACCGACGAGCCGGTCGCAGCGTGATCGCAGGTGCCGGGCGGCAGACGACTGACGGGGGCGGGATGACGTACTGGGACATCGACATTGAGGGCGCGGCGGGAGCTCTCAGCCGGTTCGCGAGCCAGGCCTCGGGGCTGAAGGCGCACAAGGAGAGCTACCCCGAGACCGCGCGTGAGGCAGCGCAGGCCGTCGGCGGGTTCGCCGACAGCCGGGTGAGTGAGGTGAGGACCGCGGTGGAGCACTACGCGGAGCGGTCGGAGCGTCAGATCGAGGAGATCGGCCGGTGCGCCGACGGCTCGGAGGACGGCGCGGTCTTCGCCGTGGGGGCGCACTGCGAGGGCGACCTCACCATGGAGGACAGCGCACGCGACCGGGCCGGCGCCGAGTTCACCCTGACGCCGGGGGACCGCTACCGCTCCACGGACGGCCGCCCGGCGTTCTGACAGCACGACCCGCACGCCGCACAGCGGCACGCACAGCACGCACAGCACGCACAGCACGCACAGCACGCACAGCACGGATGGCACGGCCGGCACGCGCCGGCCTGCGCGGCGGTCGGGCGTCCGGACCCGGTCGGGGCGCCGCGTCGTCGCGGGAGCCTCCTGCCGCCGACGGCGCGGACGGCCGACGGC
>NZ_JAAVJC010000472.1 GCF_012033785.1 Streptomyces bohaiensis | reverse complement strand
GTCATGGGCTCGGGGCCCGCTCTCCAGCTCACGGGGGACCCGGTCCACGACGCGCCGACGGGCTACCGCTACTGGTCCTTCTGGCTCCGTGACACGGCGGACACGGCGGACACCGCGGACGGCACCGACGAGGAGACGGACGGCGGCCCCGACGAGTCGTGGCGGTACGCCACCGAGGGCCCGGGCACCCTGCGGCCGGCCGACGGAGCCGTGCTCGGGTTCCGCTTCGGCATCGGCACCGGCACCGGCGGGGCGGAACAGCCACGCCCCACGGACACCTTCGCCGCCGTCTGCGACGCCACCGAGGCCGGTGCGGACGAACGCCGGGTGGCGCTGGTACTGGACTTCGGGACGCGGGACGAGGCGCCGCCGGGGGAGGTGCCGCCTCCTCCGGCGACGGTCTGCGCCGTGGTCGCGGACGGCGCGACCGGTGCCGAGACGCTGGCCGCGGTGGCCGGCCCGCTGCGGTACGACCGGGCCGGGCTGCTCTGCGCGATCCGCGGCTACCCCGAGCGGGGGTGCGGGGAGCAGGCCAGTGCGGCTCCCCAGGACTCCGCCGGCGCCGAGGGGGGCGACGAGGGCGGCTCCACGGGGGCCGGTGAGGACGGCTTCCCGGGCGGGGTCGGCCTGTGGGTCGGCATCGCCGCGGTGGCGGCGCTCGCCGCGGCGGCGCTGGGGCGCGGGCGCCGGCGGGACCGGTGAGGGGACGGCTCGGCTCCCCTCGCGGCACGGAGCGGCTCGACGCGGACACCGGCGGCGGGCGTCACGGCAGCGAGGGCGGCGAGGGCGGCCGGACGCTTCTCCCCGCCGGGTTGCGGGCCCCGTCGGCGACCCGCGGCAACGCGCTGCACGCGGGAGCCTGGTGGCTGTGGGCGCTGGGGCTGGCGACGGCGGCCTCCCGCACCACCAACCCGCTGCTGCTGGGGCTGATCGTCGCGGTGGCCGGCTACGTCGTCTCGGCGCGTCGCACGGACGCGCCGTGGGCCCGGGCCTTCGGCTTCTTCCTCGCCCTCGGCGCGGTCGTGGTGGTGCTGCGCGTGCTCTTCGCAGTCCTGCTGGGCTCCACCGTCGGTGGCACGCACGTGCTGTTCACGCTGCCGGAGGTGCCGCTGCCGGAGTGGATGCAGGGGGTGCGGCTCGGCGGCCGGGTGCTGGCCGAGGGGGTGCTCTTCTCGTTCTACGACGGGCTGCGCCTGGCGACGCTGCTGATCTGCCTGGGCGCGGCCAACGCGCTGGCGGACCCGGCACGGCTGCTGAAGTCGCTGCCCGGCGCGCTGTACGAGGCGGGGGTGGCGGTGGTGGTGGCGATGACGTTCGCGCCCCGGCTGATCGGCGACGTCGTCCGGATGCGCGCGGCGCGGCGACTGCGCGGCAGACCGGACCGCGGGGTCCGGTCGGTGGCGGGGGTTGCGCTGCCGGTGCTGGAGGGGGCGCTGGAGCGGTCGGTGGCGCTGGCGGCGGCGATGGACGCCCGCGGCTACGGCCGGTCGGCGCGCGTCCCGGCGCGGGTGCGCCGCACCACGGCGGCGCTGACGCTCGGCGGGCTCCTCGGGGTCTGCGCCGGGAGCTACGGACTGCTGGCAGCCGAGGGCGGTGTGCTGGGGCTGCCGGTCCTGGCGGTGGGTGCGGCGGCCGCCGCCGCCGGGCTCCGGCTCGGTGGGCGGCGCGCGGTACGCACCCGGTACCGCCCGGACCGCTGGGGGCTCCGCGCCTGGCTGGTGGCGGCGTCGGGCGCGGCGGTCGCGGCGGTGTACGTGGTGGCGGCCGCCGCCGATCCGGCGGGGCTCTCCCCGCCGACCGTCCCGCTGACCGCTCCCTCCTTCCCGCTCGTGCCCGCGGTGGCGGCGCTGCTCGGCCTGGTGCCCGCGGTCGTGGCGCCGGTGCCGCCGGGGGTCGGCCGGGGCCCGGCACCCGCCGACCCACCGGCCCGTGCGGCAGAGGGC
>NZ_JAAVJC010000471.1 GCF_012033785.1 Streptomyces bohaiensis | reverse complement strand
ACTGTGGGCCGGCCGAGCAGGCGCGCCGGGCCCGGGCGCCGGGGCGTCCGGGCGCGGCCCGCCCACCGGGCCGGGTGCGTCAGTGGCGTCGCCACCAGGAACGGCCGCTGCCGGCGGGTTCGCCGGCGGAGCGGTCGTGGTGATGGCGGTGATGATGTGCGGCGTCGGCGGGCTCGGGCGCCTCCTGCGCCATGGCCTCCGATTCCGCCTGGTCCTGTTCGGTGTCGTGCGGCGGGTCGGCGGGCTCGTCCACGGCGAGGCCGCCGGAGGGCAACCAGCTGGAGGCCCGCTGCACCGCCCGCACGGTCCCGGCCTGCATGACGCGGACGCGGTGGCTGCCGCACCGGTGGCAGGTGAGGCGGGCCAGCGGGGAGGGCACCCGTTCCATGCCGACGAAGTACAGGACGTACGGCCGGCCGTTCTCGTCCTGGTGGTGCTCTATGAGGAAGGTCTGCTCCCAGCCGTACGTACATCTGAGACATACGAAGGCGTAGGACTCGGATACGGTCTCGCGGTTCCCGTCGTTCATGACGCACCTGCGCTCGTGTGAGACGTCTCCTGCCGAGCGCACGGCGCGCCCGCGCGCCCTATGACCCAGTATGCGGCTTTTTCTTCGCGGCGACCACAGCGTCGAAGACCTCTCGTTTGGGAAGCCCCGCCTCCCGTGCGACCTCGGCGATCGCCGCCTTGCGGTGCTCCCCCGCCTCCTCACGGGCCGTGACGCGCCGCACCAGTTCGGCCTCGTCCGGCTTCTCGGCGACCTCGGTCGCGCCGGTCACCACCACCGTGATCTCGCCGCGGACGCCCGCCTCGGCCCAGGCCGCGAGTTCGGCCAGGGTTCCGCGTCGGACCTCCTCGTAGGTCTTGGTCAGCTCCCGGCAGACCGCGGCGCGGCGGTCCGCTCCGAACGCCTCGGCCATGGCGGACAGCGCCGCGGCGAGTCGGTGGGGCGCCTCGAAGTAGACGAGGGTGCGGCGCTCGGCGGCGACCTCGCGCAGCCGCCCGGCGCGCTCCCCCGCCTTGCGGGGCAGGAACCCCTCGAAGCAGAAGCGGTCGACGGGCAGGCCCGAGAGCGCCAGGGCGGTCAGCACCGCAGACGGGCCGGGCACGGCGGTGACCCGGACGCCCACCTCGACGGCGGCGGCGACCAGCCGGTACCCGGGGTCGGAGACGGACGGCATGCCGGCGTCGGTGACCAGCAGCACCCGCGCGCCACCGGTCAGCTCCCGGACGAGTTCCGGGGTGCGGGCGGCCTCGTTGCCCTCGAAGTAGGAGACGACGCGACCCGTGGTGTGGACGCCCAACCCCTGGGTGAGCCGCCGCAGCCGACGGGTGTCCTCCGCGGCGATCAGGTCGGCCCGCTCCAGCTCCGCCGCGAGCCGCGGCGGCGCGTCGGCGAGGTCGCCGATCGGGGTGCCGGCCAACACCAGCACGCCGTCGCCCTCCCCGGAAGAAACGCCCGTCCCGACCGGAGCGTCCGCCGGGCCCCGTGCGTCCCCCGGGTCCGGAGCACCCACCGGGTCGGGAGCATCCGCCGGTTCGGGACCGTCCGCCGGGTCCGTGGCACCTGCCGCCTCGGCGCCCTCCGGGGCGGCGGCGTCCCCGGCCGGGGGGTGCCCGGCACCGAGGGCGTCAACGGCGGTGGCGACGTCGCCTCCGGTCGGGTCGCCGTCCCCGGGGCGCCCGGTGGCGGAGTCGTCGTGCGGGTGATCGGCGGAAGGCGTTGCGGCAGTCACCCCGCCATCCTCGCAGGACACCACGGCGGCGGATGCCAAGATGGCGTCGTGGACGCCCCCACCCCAGCCAACGACGCCACCGACCGCAGCCCGGAGCCGCCCCACCGGCCCGGGCCCCCGACCGCCGCCCGGACGAGCGCCGCCCCCAGCGCCATCGCCAGCGCGAGGCAGAGGAACGGCACCAGCACCACCGCGTAGAAGTAGAAGATCGTGCGCTCCTG
>NZ_JAAVJC010000470.1 GCF_012033785.1 Streptomyces bohaiensis | reverse complement strand
GGCTCGCCGGGCGCGGCGGCGCGGCGGACCGTAGACTGCACCCCGGTCGCGCCCCGCCCATCGGCGCCGCGACCCCGCACCGCCCCGCAGCCCCCGCACAGAAACGGTGACCGACCCAGCATGAGGCTCGTCTTCGCCGGCACCCCCGAGGTGGCCGTGCCCGCACTGGACGCACTGCTCGCCTCCGGACGGCACGAGGTGGCGGCGGTGGTGACCCGGCCCGACGCCCCGGCCGGCCGCGGGCGCCGCCTCGTCGCCTCCCCGGTGGCGCAGCACGCGCTGGACGAGGGCATCGAGGTCCTGCGCCCCGCCCATCCGCGCGACCCCGCCTTCCAGGACCGGCTGCGCGCCATCGCCCCCGACTGCTGCCCGGTGGTCGCCTACGGGGCGCTCATCCCGCGCGACGCGCTCGACATCCCCCGGCTGGGCTGGGTCAACCTGCACTTCTCGCTGCTTCCCGCGTGGCGCGGCGCCGCCCCGGTGCAGCACGCGGTGATGGCGGGCGACGAGACCACCGGAGCCTCCACCTTCCAGATCGAGGAGGGACTGGACTCCGGGCCGGTCTACGGCGTCGTCACCGAGGACGTCCGCACCCGCGACACCAGCGGCGACCTGCTGACCCGGCTCGCGTTCGCGGGCGCCGGGCTGCTGGCCGCCACCATGGACGGCCTGGCGGACGGCTCGCTGCAGGGCGTGCCGCAGCCCGCCGAGGGCGTGACCCTCGCCCCGAAGCTGACCGTCGAGGACGCACGCCTGGACTGGGCCGCCCCCGCCCTCCGTGTCGACCGGGTCGTCCGCGGCTGCTCACCCGCGCCCGGTGCCTGGACCACCTTCCGGGGCGAACGGCTCAAGGTGCGCCAGCTGGCGCTCGCGCCCACCCGCACCGGGCTGCCGCCCGGTGCGGTCGTCGCCGACAAGAACCACGTCCACGTCGGCACCGGCTCGCACGCGGTGGAGCTCCAGTGGGTGCAGCCGCAGGGCAAGAAGCCCATGGCCGCCGCCGACTGGGCGCGCGGGGTGCGCCCCGCGCCCGGGGAACTCCTCGGCACCTGACCGCCCCCCGCCCGCGGACGGGGCCGCCCCCACCCGGCGCCCCGTTCCGAGCAGCCCCACCCGTCCACGTCAGCACCGCGGAGCGAACCAGCAGTGTCCACCGGCCCGAGCCGTCCCGCCCGTCCCTACCGCCGCCCCCGGAAGGACCCGGTCCGGCTGCTCGCCTTCCACGCGCTGCGCGCCGTGGACGAGCGGGACGCGTACGCCAACCTCGTCCTGCCCCCGATGCTCCGGGAGGCCCGGCAGAAGGGCATGGACGACCGGGACGCGGCGCTCGCCACCGAACTCGTCTACGGCACGCTGCGCCGCCAGGGCACCTACGACGCGATCCTCGCCGAGTGCGTCGACCGGCCGCTGCGGGAGGTCGACCCGCCCGTACTGGACGTCCTCTCCCTCGGCGCCCACCAACTGCTGTCCACCCGCATCCCCAGCCACGCCTCCGTCTCCGCCACGGTGGAACTGGCCCGGGCCACGGTCGGCGACGGGCGTGCCAAGTTCGTCAACGCGGTGCTCCGCAAGCTCACGGCGCACGACCTCGACAGCTGGCTGGAGCGGGTCGCCCCGCCCTACGAGGAGGACGCCGAGGAACACCTCGCCATCCGGCACGCGCACCCGCGGTGGGTGGTCTCGGCGATGTGGGACGCGCTCGGCGGCGGCCGCGCCGGCATGGAGGCGCTGCTGGAGGCGGACAACGAGCGGCCGGCCGTCACCCTGGTCGCCCGCCCGGGCCGGGCCGAGGTGGCGGAGCTGCTGGCCGCCGGTGCCGAGCCCGGACTCCACAGCCCCTACGCCGCCCGGCTGACGCAGGGCGGCGAGCCCGCCGCGGTGCCGGCGGTCGCCGAGGGGCGCGCCGGGGTGCAGGACGAGGGCAGCCAGCTGGTCGCGCTCGCGCTGGCGGCCGCACCGCTGGAC
>NZ_JAAVJC010000046.1 GCF_012033785.1 Streptomyces bohaiensis | reverse complement strand
GGCCGGCCGCAGCGGCCGCCGGACGGGGGCGGTCGGCGCCCGGCGCCGTGGTGGCCGGCATGGGTGTCGCCGTGCCGGCCCCGGTCGGCCAGGAGGAGCTGTGGCAGCAGCGGTTCCGCCACCACTTCGGCGACTCCGCGCTGGCCCGCCGTATCTTCGCCTCCGCCGGGGTCCGGCGGCGGCACACCGTCGTCGACCTCGCGGCCGAGGACCCGGCCGACTGGTCCACCGCCGACCGGATGCGGCGCTACGCCCGCGAAGCGCCCGCGCTGGGCCACCGGGCGGTGGTGGCGGCCCTGGCGGAGGCCGGACTCACCGCGGCCGACGTCGGCCAGCTGACGGTCGCCTCCTGCACCGGCTACGACACCCCGGGGCTCGACATCCGGCTCGCCGGATCGCTGGGCATGCCGGTCGACGCGCAACGACTGCTGGTGGGCCACATGGGCTGCTACGCGGCGCTGCCCGCGCTCGGCGCCGCGGCCGACCACGTCGCCGCCCGCGGGAGGCCCGCCGTGCTGCTCTGCCTCGAACTCCCCTCGCTGCACCTCCAACCCGCCGACGCCGACACCCAGCAGGTGGTCACGCACGCGCTCTTCGGGGACGCCGCCGTGGCGCTGGTGCTGCTCCCGCCGGACGCCGCGACGGCACCGGGCGACCCGGCGGGCACCGGCGCGCACCCGCCCCCGCCCCCGCCCCCGGCCGCCGCGTCACCCGGCGGCGCGCTTCAGCTGGTGGACGTGGTGGCACGCACCGACCCGGGCACCGCCGAGCTGATGACCTGGCAGGTGACCGACCTCGGGTTCCGCATGGGGCTGTCGCCCGAGGTGCCCGCCGTCCTCGCCCGGCACGTCCGGCCGGTGACCGAGGAACTGCTGGCCCGCCACGGCGTCGGCGTCGACGAGGTGGCCGGGTGGGCGGTCCACCCGGGCGGGCCGCGCATTCTGGAGACGGTCGAGGACGAGCTGGGGCTCGCGCCCACCGCTCTGGACGCCTCGCGCGCGGTGCTGGCGGAGTACGGCAACTGCTCCTCGCCCACCGTGCTGCTGGTGCTCGACCGCATCCGGTCCGGCGGGACGGGGCGGGACGCGGCGCCGCCACCGGCCGGGTCGCCGGTGGTGGCGATGGCGTTCGGCCCCGGGCTGACGCTGTACGCCGCGCTGTTCCGCGTCGGCGCCGGTGCGGCACCGGCGGCGGGCTGAGGCGGCACGACGGACCGCGGCACTGCCGCACTGCGCCGCCGCACCGCCGGTCCGACCGGCCGGACCGGCGGCGCGGTGGTCCGGCGGGGGCACGGGGCGTGTACCCCCGCCGGACCGTCCCCGCGGGCCCGTCAGACGAGCCGCTGCGCCGCGCTGCCGTCGCAGGGCTGGAGGGTGACGGCGCGGCCGTCGGCCTCCGGCAGCGTGACGCACAGCTCCCGCGCCGCGTCCGGGACCAGCGCGCCGTCGGTCGTCCGCTCGAACCGCTGGGCCGCGGTGCCGTTGCAGTTGTGCAGCTGGAGCGCCGTGCCCGCGCGGAAGGCGCGGCCCGGCACGTCGAGACACCGGTCGTGGCTCGGGCCGGAGTGCAGGGAGCCCCGCTCGCTGTCGTGGTGCCAGTCCTGGCTCCTCGCGCCGTCGCACGCCGCGCCCCGGACGGGGGTGCCGTTGGCGGTGCGGCCGTCGGCGGCGGCCAGGCAGCGGCTGCCGTCGGCCGCCGCCAACGGCCGGAGGACGTCGTCCCAGGCGCCCTCGAACAGCACCGGCTCGCCCGTGCTCGCCGGGTCGGCGCAGCCGGCCTCACGCAGGTCGGTGGCGCGCAGCGCCGTCAGGCAGGCGGCGAAGGCGCCGTGCCCGTCGGCGTCGGGGTGGAAGGACTGCCGTACCGAGTTGGCGTCCGGCGGGAACGGGTTGGTCACGTCGACGGTGAGGCCGCGCGCCCAGGGGGCGTCGCTGCACACCTCGTGGCCGTGGAAGAGCCGCGAGGCGTCGAGGTAGGTGGTGTCGGTGTTCTTCGCCGCGGCGCGCAGACTCTCCTGGAACAGCGGCACCGCCTGGTCGCGCACCCAGCGGGCGTCCGCGTCGTGGAAGGTGCAGCCACCGACCAGCCGACCCAGGTGGCGGGGGTTGTCGCGCCGGTCCGGGGAGAGCGGCCCCGGGTAGGACATGAGCACCAGGCGGTAGTCGTCCCGGGCGTACCCGGCCTCGGACATCACGGTCCGCAGGTCGGTCACGGTCGCCTCGACCTTGGGGCGCAGCCCGTCCACCCGCTCCTGCCACCCCGGTGCGTACGTCGGGTGGCACGGCCCGCGCCAGTGCAGGAACCACGAGAGCGCGCAGTCGGTGATGACCGGCCCGAACTCCAGGTCGTCGTTGGCGCCGACGACCAGCACCACGGTGTCGACGGCGGTGTTGCGGGCGGCGACGGCGAGGCTGTCCGCCTGCAACGGCTCGTCGAACCGGGGGGTGCCGTCGGAGCGGACGTTGGCGGTGGCCGCGCCGGAGCAGGCGAAGTTCCAGGTCACGTCCGCCGGGATGCCGGTGCGGTGGATCGCGGCGTCGTAGGAGCGGTGGCACCAGTTGTCGGGTCCGTCGGTGGCGGGGTCGTAGTTGCCGACGCCCTCACCGGAGATGGCGCTGTCCCCGAGGGAGACCAGGGAGACCTGGCGGTCGGCCGGCGCGGGCGCCGCGGGGGAGCCGTACAGCTCGGTCGCCTGCTCGGCGCGGAGTGCCTCCAGTTCGGGAGGCAGCGCGGTCGCCTCGGCCGTCGGGCCGCCTCCCGGGGCGCCGCCTTCCGGTCGCGTGCCGCCGCCGCGTACCGAGACGCTGCCTTCCGGCCCGCCGACCTCGACCCACCAGGGGCCCTCCGGGAGCCACGGCAGGCGGAGGCCGCCCGGGAGGTCGACGGTGACGGCCGCTCCGGGCGCTCTCACCTCGACCCGTTCCACCTCACCCCCGGGGGTCGCGCCCGCGGCGGGAGCGCCGCCCGCGAGCAGGCCCAGGGCGGCCAAGGCGACCACACCCGTCCGGGTCGGCCGACGTCCGGGCAGGGGTGAGCGCACAGGGGACTCCCTTCGGCGGTATGTCTGTTGTTCGGTTTGTACCGGCTCGCGCCGATCCCGGGAATCCCCCGTGCGGCTGGCTTCGGGGTGCGCGCGGCGCGCCCGGTCGCCGTCGCGCGCCCCTCGGCAGCCGCCGGGACGGGGGCCGGCGGCCGCCCGTCAGGGCGCCGGGCTCCGACCGGTCCCTCGGCGGGGCGCCTCCGGCCACCGGCGGGACCCCGGTGTCATACCGCGTATGCAACCCGACTCATACTCGGTATGCTTTCGAGTTGTCGATGGGGTTATACCGGGTTGAGCTGCGACGATGGCGTTGGTGGGGGTTCGCCGGGGGTGCGGCGGGGGGTCGTGGGGGCGGGGGGAGAGTTGCGTCGTCGCTGGAATACTGGGTATACATACTCGGTATGTCGATCAGGTACGGGTTGTTGGCGCTGCTGGAGCGCGGTCCGTCTCACGGGGCGCAGCTGCGCTCCGACTTCGAGACGCGCACCGGCACCACCTGGCCGCTGAACGTCGGTCAGGTGTACACGACCCTCGCCCGCCTGGAGCGGGACGGGCTGGTCGCCTCGCAGCCCGGCGCCGACGGCCGTCAGCAGTACGCCCTCAGCGGCGCGGGGCGCCTGGAGGTCCGTGGGTGGTACGCCCGCCCGGTGGACCGCTCGCAGCCGGCGCGCGACGAACTCGCCATCAAGATCGCGATGGCGGCCGGCGCGCCGGGTGGCGACGCACGCGCGGTGATCAGCGCGCAGCGCCGTCACACCCTGCGGGTGCTCCAGGGCTACGCACGGCTCACGGCCCGGGCGCTCGCCGGCGGAGCCGCCGAGCGGAAAGGGCTCGCCTGGCTGCTCGTGCTGGAGCAGCTCGTCTTCCAGACGGAGGCCGAGGTGCGCTGGTTGGCCCACTGCGACCGGGTCCTCGGCGACCTGCCGGAGCCCGCCGCACCCCCACCGGTCGGTGAGCCGCCCGACGGGCCCGACGGCACCGGCAGACCCGCCGCGGAGCGCCGTCCCAGCCGCTCCGGCGCCGCCCGTGCGGGCGGCGGCGCCGGGCCGGTGACCCGCCCGCACCACCGCCGGACCGTACCGACACGGCCGCGCACCACCGCACCACCGCGGCGCCTCAGCGCCGCCCGGCCACCGAACACCGCACCACCACGGCGCCTCAGCGCCGCCCGGCCACTGAACACCGCACCACCACGGCGTCCCGACGCCGCCTCCCAGCCACGCAGGACCGCCCGAGAGGGGACGACAGCATGAGCAGTGCCGCCGAGGAACGAGAGACGCACGGCGCGACGCCCGCGGACCGGCAGCAGGGCGCCCCGCGTCCGGTGTTGGAGTTGCGGGGTGTGTCGCGGGTGCACGGCAGCGGCGTGGCGTCGGTGCATGCGTTGCGGTCGATGAACCTCGCCGTGCTGCCGGGGGAGTTGGTGGCGGTGATGGGGCCGTCGGGGTCCGGGAAGTCGACGTTGCTGACGATCGCGGGGGGTCTGGACGTGGCGTCGTCGGGCGAGGTGCTGATCGAGGGCACGGCGTTGGGCGGGTTGTCGCGAGCGGGGCAGGCGAAGCTGCGGCGGACGAGCGTCGGGTACGTCTTCCAGGACTACAACCTGATCCCGGCGTTGACGGCGGCGGAGAACATCGCGCTGCCGCGGGAGCTGGACGGGGTGTCGGCGCGCGGAGCCCGCAAGGAGGCCCTGGCCGCGCTGGAGGAGATCGGTCTGACCGAGGTCGCCGACCGGTTCCCGGACGAGATGTCCGGCGGCCAGCAGCAGCGGGTGGCGATCGCCCGGGCGCTGGTGGGGGATCGGCGGCTGGTGCTGGCCGACGAGCCGACCGGCGCGTTGGACTCGGGAACGGGCGAGGCGGTGCTGGGACTGCTGCGGCGCCGGTGTGATGCCGGTGCGGCGGCGGTGATGGTGACGCACGAGCCGCGGTTCGCGGCGTGGGCGGACCGGGTGGTGTTCCTGCGGGACGGCTCCGTGGTGGACGAGTCCTCGGCGTCGGCGCCGGAGTCGCTGCTCGACGGCGAGGGTGTGTGATGGGTTTCCTGCGCACCTGGCGGTTGGCGCTGCGCATCGCGCGGCGTGACGCGCTGCGGGCCAAGGGCCGCAGCGTTCTGGTGATCGCGATGATCGCGCTGCCGATCATCGGCGTCACCGCCATCGACATCAGCTTCCGCAGCTCCCAGCTGAGCGCTGAGGAACGAGCCGACCGGACCATCGGCACCGCCGACGCCCAGCTGTACCCCGGCGCCCCCATGCCGGTGATGCAGGACCCCGAGAACGCGCGGCAGTGGACGAGCGCCCCCGGCGCCGAGGAGGAAGAGGAGGAGACCGCCGACCCGGCGTGGGGCGTGCCCACCGACGAGCAGACCGCCCGGGACGCCGCCGCCCTCTTCCCCGGTGCCGAACTGACCGTGGAACTCGGCTGGTACGGCGCCGAGGTGACCACCGCCGGCGGCCTGTCCTCGATCACCGTGCGGGAGTGGGACCTCGACGACCCGCTGACCGGGGGGACCGCGACCCTGCTGGAGGGACGGGCCCCGCGGGAGCTCGACGAGGCCGCGGCCACCACGGCCTTCCTCGAAACGGCCCGACTGGCGGTGGGGGACACCGTGTCCATCCGCGGCATCGAGGGCGACTTCACCCTCACCGGCTCCTACGAACTGCCCGGCGAGCTCCACACCGAGCAGCTGACCGTGCTGCCGGGGACCGACGTCGTCGCGACCCTCGCCGCTGAACCCGGCGCCGAGCAGTACCTCTCCTACGCCCGGTACTTCGTCACCACGGACGCCCCGGTGGACTGGGCGGCGGTGCTGGCGGCCAACGCCCAGGGCTGGCTGGTCGACTCGCGAGCGGTCCTGCTCGACCCGCCGCCGCGTGACGAGGTGCCGTACTTCGTCGAGGGGCGCGCCGGTTCCGGCGACGGCGGAAGCATGCCGATCGGCGTCGCGCTGGTGCTGGCGCTGGTCGTCCTGGAGATCTGCCTGCTGGCCGGTCCGGCGTTCGCCGTCGGAGCCCGGCGCTCCCGCCGCATGCTGGGGCTGATGGGCGCCAACGGCGCCGACCGGCGCCACGTGCGCGCCGTGATGCTGGCCGGCGGCGCCCTGCTGGGGCTCGCCGCGGCCGTGGTCGGTCTCGCCCTGGGCCTGGGCGCCGCGTTCCTGGCGTGGAACTGGCTGGAGGAGTCGGCGGGCCGGCGGTTCGGCGACCTCACGATCAACCCGCTGGAACTCCTCGCCATCTGCGTGCTGGGCGTCGGCACCGGGCTGCTGGCCGCGCTGCTGCCGGCGCTCGCCGCGTCGCGCTCCCCGGTCCTGGAGTCCCTCACCGGACGCCGCGGCGTGCGCCGGGTCGGCCGCGAGCTGCCGATCGCCGGGGCGCTGCTCTTCGCCTTCGGCACCGCCCTCGCCGTGCTCGGCGCGCTCTTCGCCGGGAACGCCATGGTGGTGGTCGGCGGTGTCGTCCTGGCGCAGCTCGGTCTGGTGGCGATGACGCCGGTGCTGGTGGGTCTCTTCGGCCGCATCGGTCGCTTCCTGCCGCTGTCGGGGCGGCTGGCGGTGCGCGACGCGGTCCGCAACCGGTCCCGCACCGCCCCCGCCGTCGCCGCGGTTCTCGCGGCGGTCTCCGGAGCGGTCGCCGTCGCCACCGTCGTCGCCAGCACCGACGCGGAGAACCGGGCCGCCTACCGGGCGACCGTCCCCTCCGGCGCCGTCGTGATCGAGTCCGACCGCGCGGCGGACCTGCCCGCCGCCACCGACGCCGCGCTGCGGACGCTGCCCGTCGCCGAACTGGCGACCATCGGGCGGGTCACCGGCACCGGGGAGCTCTGCCACCTGGTGAACGCGCCCGCGGAGTGCGGCGAACCGGTGGTGCAGCTGCCGGCGGCGGCCGTGTGCGACCGGGACGCCTTCGGTTCCGGGTTCGAGGCCGCCCGCGAGGAGAACCCCGAGCTGACGGTCGCGGAGTACGACCCCGCCTGCGTCGAGGACTGGTGGATCAAGACGCCCACCTGGGGCCAGATCAACGTCGCCGGCCCCGAGCTGCTGCGCGTCATGGAGATTGACGACCCCGACGCCGTCGCCGCGCTGGAGCGTGACGAGGCGGTCGTGTACGACGAGCGGCAGATCCACGAGGACGGCACCCTCCGGGTCGCCCCGTTCACCGACGACGACCGGGAGCCGCGGCCCGAGGACGTGGTCGCGCTGCCCGCCACGGTCGGCACGGCGGCCGAGTACGGTGCCCGCCCGGGTGAGGTGCTGGTCACCGCCGCCTGGGCGGAGGCCAACGGGTACGGCGTCGTCGACCAGGCGGTCGTCGTGGGGACCGAGCGGGAGCCGACCGACGCCGAGCTCCAGGCGCTCCGGGAGGCGCTCTTGGCCGGCGACGGGTCGGCGGGCGCCGGTTCGACCGCGGTCAGGCTCTACGTCGAGGAGGGCCACACCTCCGGCAACGAGCTCATCCTGCTGATCCTCGGCCTGTTCGCCACCGTGGTGACGCTCGGCGCGGCGGGTATCGCCACCGGGCTGGCGCAGGCCGACTCCGAGGCCGACCTCGCCACGCTCTCCGCGGTCGGGGCACCGCCGCGGGTGCGGCGCACGCTCTCCGGGCTCCAGTGCGGTGTCATCGCCCTGATGGGCGTCGTCCTGGGCTCGTTGGCCGGGCTGGTGCCGGGCGCGGCGATCCGGTTGGCCGGCCACCAGGAGATGCACGAGCTGTGGCGCACCGACTGGTACGGCGGCCCGGAGACCGAGCCGCAGCTGTTCTTGGAGATCCCGTGGGCGACCATCCTCCAGCTCGTGGTGGTCGTGCCGCTGATCGCGGCGGTCGTCGCGGCGCTGATGACCCGCTCCACCCCGGGGGTGGTGCGCCGGGAGCAGTGAGCCCCGGCGGGACTCCGTGCCCGGCCGCCCCTGCGGCCGGGCACGGTACGAGAAGGGCGCGGCCCGGCTCCGGTGGGGGGAGTCGGGCCGCGCCCGGGTGCGCTCGGTGGTCCGGGCCGGTGGCGGGAAGCCGGCGGCCCGGCGCTCAGAACCGGGTGCGGTGGAAGTCGATGTACGAACGGGAGGCGGTCGGTCCGCGCTGCCCCTGGTAGCGGGAGCCGCCGGCGCCCGAGCCGTAGGGGTTCTCGGAAGGGGAGGTCAGCCGGAACATGCAGAGCTGGCCGATCTTCATCCCCGGCCAGAGCTTGATCGGCAGGGTGGCGACGTTGGACAGCTCCAGCGTGACGTGGCCGGAGAAGCCGGGGTCGATGAAGCCCGCGGTGGAGTGGGTGAGCAGCCCCAGCCGCCCCAGCGAGCTCTTCCCCTCCAGTCGGGAGGCGATGTCGTCGGGCAGCGAGACGACCTCGTAGGTCGAGGCGAGCACGAACTCGCCGGGGTGGAGGATGAACGGCTCCTCGCCCTCCGGCTCGATCACGCGGGTGAGGTCCGGCTGCTCGACCGAGGGGTCGATGTGCGGGTAGCGGTGGTTCTCGAAGACCCGGAAGTACCGGTCGAGTCGCACGTCGATACTGGACGGCTGCACCATCGCCGGGTCGAACGGGTCGATCCGCACGCGCCCGGCGTCGATCTCGGTCCGGATGTCCTTGTCTGAGAGAAGCACGCCCCGCAGGTTACCCGCCCCACGGCGGACGACCTGCGGGGCGTCCGCTCAGAACGTGCCCAGCTTGACCAGCATCAGCAGCGCCAGCAGCTGGATCGCGCAGGCCGGAAGGGCGCGCTGCCACGGGAGTTCGTGGGACCGCATCACCATCATGGTGAGCAGCACACCCGCGTACAGCCAGGTGACCCAGCCCACGATCTGCACCAGCGTCGCCGCGCCGCCGAGGAAGATGGCGAGCAGCAGCCGGGGCACGTCGGTCAGCGACATGATCAGCATCGCGAGGCCGACGGTCGGCGCCCAGTGGCCGTTGCCGCCGAGCTGCCGGGCCAGCATGTGGGTGACGGTGGAGAGCAGCAGCGCGCCGCAGACCATCGCCACGCCGGTGATCAGCAGGTACGGCACCACGCTGGAGGCGGTGGTGTCGAGCATGGTCTGCCGCGCGTCGTCGAGGCCGAAGACCGCGACCAGCCCGTAGAGGAAGCTGACGATCAGCGCCGGCGCCCACATCGGGTAGTCCCGCATGCGCCACAGGGTGGGCACGGGGCGCAGCACCAGACCCTTCAGCAGCTCCTTCCACGGCAGCCGGGGGCCGTACGCCTCGGGGTGCGGCGGCGGGGGGTCGCCGCCGGGGCCCTGCGGGCCGCCGGGGTCGTCGTGGCCGTAGGTCGTCCCCTCGTTCCAGCCGCCGGGGCCGTGGGGGCCGCCGGGGCCCGGACCGTAGGAGCCGGGGCCGTGGGGGCCGCCGGGGCCCGGACCGTAGGAGCCGGGGCCGCCGGGGCCACCGTGGTGGCCCGGTCCGTGTGGTCCGTGGCCCATGGCGGGCATGGGCGCCGTCTGCTGGTAGTGCTGCCCGGCCGGGGGGCCGTCGAACGGCGGCCGCGGCTGTCCGCCCGGCGTGGTGTCACCGCGTCGGTCGTTGCGCTTGTTCCTGAATCCACCCACGCATACGAACGTACCCCCTGCGGGGAGTTCGGCGCGCCGCGGTCACCCTGAGGCAGCCCCGATCCGGCCGCGCCCGATCCCCTACGGACCGCCCGGACCCGCTCCTGCCGGCGCCACCGGCCGGCAGGGGCGCCGCGCACGCCACGGGGGCCCGGCACCGGTGCGCGCGGTGCCGGGCCCCCGTGGGTGTGCCGGGTCAGGAGGTGGGTACCGGCGCGGGCTCGGGGGTGCCGGCCTCGCCCGCGGTCTCCCCGCCGTCGTCGGGGGTGCGCACCGAGTCCAGCAGCAGCTGCGCGACGTCGACGACCTCGATCGACTCCTTGGCCTGCCCGTCGTTCTTCTTGCCGTTGACGGAGTCGGTGAGCATCACCAGGCAGAACGGACAGGCGGTGGAGACGATGTCGGGGTCGAGGGAGAGCGCCTCGTCGACGCGCTCGTTGTTGATGCGCTTGCCGATGCGCTCCTCCATCCACATCCGCGCGCCGCCGGCGCCGCAGCAGAAACCGCGCTCCTTGTGGCGGTGCATCTCCTCGTTGCGGAGCCCCGGCACCTTGCCGATGATCTCGCGCGGCGGCGTGTAGACCTTGTTGTGCCGGCCGAGGTAGCAGGGGTCGTGGTAGGTGATGAGCCCCTCGACGGGCGTCACCGGGACCAGCCGCCCCTCGTCGATCAGGTGCTGGAGCAGCTGGGTGTGGTGGATGACCTCGTACTCGCCGCCCAGCTGCGGGTACTCGTTGGCGAGGGTGTTGAAGCAGTGCGGGCAGGTCGCCACGATCTTCTTCTTCGACCGCTCCACGGTCACCGCCGGTGCGTCGCCGTCGGCCGGGGTCTCCCCGAAGGCGGCGTTCAGCGACTCGACGTTCTGCTGCCCGAGCTGCTGGTAGAGGAACTCGTTGCCGAGGCGGCGGGCGGAGTCACCGGTGCACGCCTCGTCGCCGCCCATGATCGCGAAGTTCACGCCCGCGATGTGGAGCAGCTCGGCGAAGGCCTTGGTGGTCTTGCGGGCCCGGTCCTCCAGGGCGCCGGCGCAGCCGACCCAGTAGAGGTAGTCGATCTCGGTGAGGTCCTCGACGGTCTTGCCGACGACCGGCACCTCGATGCCGGTCTCCTGCCGGAGCTCGGCGGTCCACTCCAGGCGCTTCTTCTTGGCCATGCCCCAGGGGTTGCCCTTGCGCTCCAGGTTCTTGAGCATCGTGCCCGCCTCCGAGGGGAACGCGGACTCGATCATCACCTGGTAGCGGCGCATGTCGACGATGTGGTCGACGTGCTCGATGTCGACCGGGCACTGCTCGACGCAGGCGCCGCAGGTGGTGCAGGACCACAGCACCTCGGGGTCGATGACGCCGCCGAGCTCGCCGGGGGTCGCGGCGGCCGGGCCGACCAGCGGGCGCTCCGCCTCGGCGAGGGCGGCGGCGGGGACGTCCCGGAGCTGCTCGGCGGTGGCGCGCTCGGTGCCCTCGGCGTCCTTGCCGCCCCCGGCGAGCAGGTACGGGGCCTTGGCGTGCGCGTGGTCCCGCAGCGACATGATCAGCAGCTTGGGGGAGAGCGGCTTGCCGGTGTTCCAGGCGGGGCACTGCGACTGGCAGCGGCCGCACTCGGTGCAGGTGGAGAAGTCGAGCAGCCCCTTCCAGGAGAACTGCTCGACCTGGGAGACGCCGAACTCCGGCTCGCTGTCGTTGTCGTCGTCGAAGACGGTCTCGAAGTCGATCGGCTTGCCGCCGGAGGTCATCGGCTGGAGCTCGCCGAGGGCGGTGGAGCCGTCCGCGTCGCGCTTGAACCAGATGTTGGGGAAGGCGAGGAAGCGGTGCCAGGCGACGCCCATGTCGGTGTTGAGGGCGACGGTGATCGCCCAGACCATGGTGGTGCCCAGCTTGATCATGGCGACCAGGTAGACCAGGTTCTGCAGCGACGCCGCGCTGAGGCCGTCGAAGGCGGCGACCAGCGGGTAGGAGACGACGTAGGCGGGCGTCCAGCCGTCGACGCCGTGCAGCGCGCCCTCCAGGCCGCGCAGCAGCAGGATCGCGACACCGATGGTGAGGATGACGTACTCGACGAAGTACGCCTGCCAGGAGGTGGAGCCGGTGAACCGGGACTTGCGGCCGGCGCGCGAGGGCAGGCTCAGCAGCCGGACGCCGATGAGGGTGAGGATGCCGACCGTGGTCATCAGCGCGATGAACTCGATGTACATCTCGTAGGGGGTGAACGTCCCGATGACCGGGAGGACCCAGTCGGCCCGGAAGAGCTGCCCGTAGGCCTGCACGATGGTCAGGCCGAGCGTCAGGAAGCCGATGGCCACGAACCAGTGGGCGACGCCGACGACGGCCCAGCGGTTCATCCGGGTGTGCCCGAGGAACTCCCGGGCAAGGGTCCAGGTGCGTTGCCCCGGTTCGTCGGTGCGGGTGCCCGCGGGGACGGGGCGGCCCAGGCGCAGGAAGCGGACGATCTGCGCGACGGCGCGGCTGAACAGTGCTACGGCGACCGCGGTGAGTACCAGCGAGACGACGATCGCGACGAGCTGCATGACGGCTCCTCGAACCTGCGGGCGGATGGTGGGCTGCTGCTACCCCGGCGGGCGGAGCCACCCAGTCTACTGAACGGTAACTTACCGGGGTTGGTCTGAGCGTATCGAGTACCGGGGGTGCGGTGCGGCAGCGGCGCCCGGTGGGGCGCCCCGCGGGTGCTCGCGCCGGGCACTGCGGGGCGGGTCCGATCGTTGTCGGGGCGGGGTGTGCGGGCTCGTCGCATGCGGGGGCGGGCAGTGCCGCCGTCCGGGCCCAGGGGGGCCGGGGGCGGGTGGGGCGCGCGGGGCTGCGGTGGGCGGATCGGGGTGGGGCTCCCGGCGGGGTGAGCGTAAGGGCCGGATAAGAGTTGAGCGGGCACGGCTCAAGTCATGTGACAGAGGGATTGACTACCGGGCTCCGCTGATGCACTCTTGAGTCGGATCTACTCAAGGTATGAGCTGGAGGAACCGAAATGGCACGTGCGGTCGGCATCGACCTGGGTACGACGAACTCCGTCGTCAGTGTTCTCGAAGGCGGTGAGCCCACCGTCATCACCAACGCCGAGGGCGCCAGGACCACGCCGTCCGTCGTCGCCTTCGCGAAGAACGGCGAGGTGCTCGTCGGCGAGGTGGCCAAGCGTCAGGCCGTCACCAACGTCGACCGGACCATCCGCTCGGTCAAGCGCCACATGGGGACCGACTGGAAGGTCAACCTCGACGGCAAGGACTTCAACCCGCAGCAGATGAGCGCCTTCATCCTGCAGAAGCTGAAGCGCGACGCGGAGTCCTACCTCGGCGAGAAGGTCGCCGACGCGGTCATCACCGTGCCGGCCTACTTCAACGACCACGAGCGCCAGGCCACCAAGGAGGCCGGTGAGATCGCGGGCCTCAACGTCCTGCGCATCGTCAACGAGCCCACCGCGGCGGCGCTCGCCTACGGCCTGGAGAAGGACGACCAGACCATCCTGGTCTTCGACCTCGGTGGCGGCACCTTCGACGTCTCGCTGCTGGAGATCGGCGACGGCGTCGTCGAGGTGAAGGCCACCAACGGCGACAACGCCCTCGGCGGCGACGACTGGGACCAGCGGGTCGTCGACCACCTGGTCAAGCAGTTCCAGAACGCCCACGGCGTGGACCTCGGCAAGGACAAGATGGCGCTCCAGCGCCTCCGCGAGGCCGCCGAGAAGGCGAAGATCGAGCTCTCCAGCTCGACCGAGACCTCCATCAACCTGCCCTACATCACCGCCTCCGCCGAGGGCCCGCTGCACCTCGACGAGAAGCTGACCCGGGCGCAGTTCCAGCAGCTGACCCAGGACCTCCTGGAGCGCTGCAAGACGCCGTTCCACAACGTCATCAAGGACGCGGGCGTCCAGCTCTCCGAGATCGACCACGTCGTCCTCGTCGGTGGCTCCACCCGCATGCCGGCCGTCGCCAACCTGGTCAAGGAGCTGACCGGCGGCAAGGAGGCCAACAAGGGCGTCAACCCGGACGAGGTCGTCGCCATCGGCGCCAGCCTCCAGGCCGGCGTCCTCAAGGGCGAGGTCAAGGACGTCCTGCTCCTCGACGTCACCCCGCTGTCCCTCGGCATCGAGACCAAGGGCGGCATCATGACCAAGCTCATCGAGCGGAACACGACGATCCCGACCAAGCGCTCGGAGATCTTCACCACCGCCGACGACAACCAGCCCTCGGTCCAGATCCAGGTCTACCAGGGCGAGCGCGAGATCGCGGCGTACAACAAGAAGCTCGGGATGTTCGAGCTGACCGGCCTGCCCCCGGCGCCCCGCGGCGTCCCGCAGATCGAGGTCACCTTCGACATCGACGCCAACGGCATCATGCACGTCTCCGCCAAGGACCTCGGTACCGGCAAGGAGCAGCGCATGACCGTCACCGGTGGCTCCGCGCTGCCGAAGGACGACATCGAGCGCATGATGCGCGACGCCGAGCAGTACGCCGACGAGGACGCCAAGCGCCGCGAGTCCGCCGAGACCCGCAACCAGGCCGAGCAGCTCGTCTACACCACGGAGAACTTCCTCAAGGAGAACGGCGAGAAGGTCTCCGACGAGCTGAAGACCGAGGTCGAGGGCGCGGTCGGCGAGCTCAAGGACGCTCTCAAGGGCGAGGACACCGCCGCCATCCGCACTGCCTCCGAGAAGGTCGCGGCCACCAGCCAGAAGCTGGGCCAGGCGATGTACGCCGACGCGCAGACCTCCGGCGCCACCCCCGGCCCCGAGGGTCAGCAGACCTCCGGTGACGCCCAGCAGAACGCCGCCGACGACGACGTCGTCGACGCCGAGATCGTGGACGACGAGAAGCCGAAGGGCGGTGCGGCGTGACGAAGGAGCCCGAGGGCTTCGACGAGAAGCCCGAGGTCCCCGACGCGGACGCGGACGCGGCCACGACACCCCCGTCCCCGGCCGCGGCCGGCGACGGGGAGCAGGAGAAGCAGGCCGACCGGGGCGCCGGTGACGACGCCCCGGCGGGGGACGACACGGCCCTGGTCGAGGCGGCGCTCACCGCCCAGCTCGACCAGACCCGTTCGGCGCTCAACGAGCGCACCCAGGACCTGCAGCGGCTCCAGGCGGAGTTCCAGAACTACCGCCGCCGGGTCGACCGCGACCGCGTCCAGGTCAAGGAGGTGGCGGTCGCGAACCTGCTGACCGAACTGCTTCCGGTCCTGGACGACATCGGCCGCGCCCGGGACCACGGCGAGCTGGTCGGCGGCTTCAAGCAGGTCGCCGAGTCGCTGGAGACGGTGGCCGCGAAGATGGGCCTCGCGCAGTTCGGCGAGGAGGGCGAGCCCTTCGACCCGACCGTCCACGAGGCGCTGATGCACAGCTACTCGCCGGAGGTCACCGAGACCACCTGCGTGCAGATCCTGCAGCCCGGGTACCGCATCGGTGAACGCACCATCCGCCCCGCGCGGGTGGGGGTCGCGGAACCGCAGCCGGGCGCCCCGGCGAAGGATTCCGCAGGCGACGCCGCCGACGGTGCCGAGCCGGAGGGCTCCGACGCCTCCGGTGACGCCCCGGCCACCGGTGACGCCCAGAAGGAGAACGGTGGCTCCGAGGACGGCTGACGCCGTGCCGGAACCCGCCGTGCCCCCGGCCGGCCCCTCCCGGGGGGCCGGCCGGGGGCACGGCTCGGACGTGTGGAAGGAGGGACGCGCCGGGTGAGCACGAAGGACTTCATCGAGAAGGACTACTACAAGGCCCTCGGCGTCCCCAGGGACGCCACCGAGGCGGAGATCAAGAAGGCGTACCGGAAGCTGGCCCGGGAGTTCCACCCCGACGCCAACAAGGGCGACGCCAAGGCGGAGGAGCGTTTCAAGGACGTCTCCGAGGCCTACGACGTCCTCGGCGACGCCAAGCGCCGCAAGGAGTACGACGAGGCGCGGGCACTCTTCGGCGGCAACGGCGGCTTCCGCCCCGGGCCCGGCGCCGGTGGCGGCGGGCAGTTCAACTTCGACCTCGGTGACCTCTTCGGCGGCGCCGGCGGTGCGCCCGGTCCCGGCGGCACCACCGGGACGCAGCAGCCCGGCGGGTTCGGCGGCGGCATCGGCGACGTCTTCGGCGGCATCTTCAACCGCGGCGGGACCGGGCCCCGCACCCAGCCGCGCCGCGGCCAGGACATCGAGTCCGAGGTCACCCTCAGCTTCACCGAGGCCGTGGACGGCGCGACCGTGCCGCTGCGGATGTCCTCCAGCGCCGCCTGCAAGTCCTGCCGCGGCACGGGCGACAAGAACGGCACCCCGCGCGTCTGCCCGACGTGTGTCGGTACCGGTCAGGTCAGCCGGGGCGGCGGCGGGGGGTTCTCCCTCACCGATCCGTGCGTGGACTGCAAGGGCCGCGGCCTCATCGCCGACGACCCCTGCGCCGTCTGCCGGGGCTCCGGCCGCGCCACCAGCTCCCGCACCATGCAGGTGCGCATCCCCGCCGGGGTCTCCGACGGGCAGCGCATCCGGTTGCGGGGCAAGGGCGCGCCGGGTGAACGCGGTGGCCCGGCCGGTGACCTGTACGTCGTGGTCCACGTCGACGGCCACCCGGTCTTCGGCCGCCGCGGTGACAACCTCACCGTCACCGTTCCGGTCACCTTCCCCGAGGCGGCGCTCGGCGGCGACGTCAAGGTCCCGACCCTCGGCGGCCCCCCGGTCACGCTGAAGCTGCCGCCGGGCACCCCCAGCGGGCGCACCATGCGCGCCCGCGGCAAGGGCGCCACCCGCAAGGACGGCACCCGCGGCGATCTTCTCGTGACGATCGAGGTGGCAGTCCCGCGCGACATGGGTACGGAGGCCAGGAAGGCACTGGAGGAGTACCGAGCGGCGACCCAGGGTGAGGACCCGCGGGGCGCGCTGTTCGAGGCCGCGAAGGGAGACTGACGTGGACGGCCTTGCCGGACCCAACCGGAACCCGTACGAACTCACCGACGAGACACCGGTCTACGTGATCTCGGTGGCAGCCCAGCTGTCCGGGCTGCACCCGCAGACACTGCGGCAGTACGACCGGCTGGGACTGGTCTCCCCGGACCGCACCGCGGGCCGGGGCAGGCGCTACTCCGCACGCGACATCACGCTGCTCCGCGTCGTGCAGCGGCTGTCGCAGGAGGAGGGCATCAACCTCGCCGGCATCAAGCGGATCATCGAACTGGAGAACCAGGTGGCCGCGTTGCAGGCGCGTGTCGCCGAACTCCAGCAGTCGGTGGACGGCGCGGCCGTGGCGATGCGCCAACGGGAGCAGCAGGTGCACGCCTCCTACCGCCGCGACCTGGTGCCCTACCAGGACGTGCGGCAGTCCTCCGCGCTGGTGGTGTGGCGCCCCGAGCGTCGCAGCCGCTGAGCTGTCCACGGGCCCCGGCCCGCCGACGTAGCCCCACCCGGGCGGCGCCGGCGGGCCGGGGCTTCGGCGTGTCCGACGTGTCCGGCGGGGCACGGCGGGGTTCCCGGCTGCGCCGCGGATGCGAGGGTCGCTGCCGCCGGCGGACCGGAACGGTTCGGCCGCGGTGGGTGCCGTGCACGACTCGTGACCAGGTGGCCGGATCTGTCAGCTTGCTGTCCCGCGGTCGGCAGCAAGCTGTCGTCGGTGGCCCCCCACCCTCCGTGGATACGCGCGTAGAGTCACGGCGCCGGGAAGATCCAGCAACACTCAAGGTGGAACCCGATGAGTGCCACGGTCCGCTCCTGCCGGTCCCCCACGTCCCCCCACCCGTCCCCCACCCGCCCTCCGCAGCGTCGGCCCGTCCGGCGCGGCCGCTGACCGCGGCCGCCCGCGCACCACCTGCTGCCGGGGGCCGCCGAGCTCCCCCGTGACGCCTCCGCCGCGGTCGTGCTCCCGTCCGCCCACGCCCTCGAACCCGCCCGCCTGCCTGCCGTGCTCCCGCACCGTTGTCCCGGTGGCGCGCGTGCGGTGCGCGGCACGGGGCAACGGACACCGGCCCGGACGCGGACCCCGCGCTCCCGACCCCGTGGGCGCCCCACGCCCACGCCCACGTCACCGTCCACGACCACGCCGACCACGGCGGCTCACCAGGGGGTGAGGCGGCGCCTGCCGGACGAGCCGGACGGTGCCCCGCCCTCGCTCGCCGGCGGCCCGAACCCGCCGTCCCCCGGTCCGCCCGCCGGGGCTGCCGCGCCGCCCCGGCCACCGGGCGGCGCTCGGCTCCGGCTGCCCCCGTCCGCCCCGACTCCGCAGGCCCGACCGAGAGGTGTGAGCAATGGCTGGCGCCGCCTTCGAGACCCTCGCCGACACCCGTCCCCGGATCCGCCGGGACGTGCTCTGCACGGAGACGTCGGGCGGCGTCCTGTTCCACACCGCCGACGGCGACGTCCACCTCACCGGGCGCGGACGCGCCGCATACCGGTGCGCGACGCAGCTCCTGCCGCGCTTCGACGGCAGGAACCGGCTCGCCGAGCTCTGCGCCGGACTCGGCGAGGCGCAGCGCGCGACGGTCGCCGAGCTGGTCTCCTGCCTGTTGGAGCGGGAACTCGCCCGCGACCACCGCCCCACCCCCGAGGGGGAGGGCGCGGCGGTCGCCGCGCCGCTGCCCGCCGCCGTGGCCGAGCGGTTCGCGCCCCAGATCGAGTACGCCGACCACTACGTCGACGACGGCGCGCGGCGGTTCGCCCGGTACCGAGCCACCCGGGTCGCGGTGCTCGGGGCCGGCGAGGTGGCCGACCGGTGCGCGCGGAGCCTGCTGCGCAACGGCGCGGCCGCCATCGGCGCCGAGGCAGCCACGGGCGCCCGGGTCGCGGGGGAGGCCGCCGAACTCATCGCCGCGGGATGCCCGGTGGAGGTCGCCGTCGTCGCCGGCGACGCCTTCCCCGCCGCCTGGGAGACGTACGACGTGGTGGTGTTGACCGGCGCGGACACGGCGCCGCACCTCCACGCGCTGCTCGCCGCCGGGACACCCGAGGGCCGGACGCTGCTCCCGATGTGGACGCACGGCGACCGGGCCATGGTCGGGCCACGCGCCACCGCCGGGTCGACGGCCTGCTGGTCGTGCGCGCTGCTGCGGCTCGGTGCCGCGCGGGACGCCGCAGGCGCCGCCGCTCTGCGGCGCGAGGCTGCGGCCGGGGAGCGCCCGACCGACGCACCCGACGCACCAGCACCCGACGCACCAGCCCCCGACGCGCTGCGCGGCCCGGCGGCCGCGATGGTCGGCAACCTCCTCGCCCACGAGGTGTTCCGGATCGCGACCGGTGTGCCGCCCTCGGAGACCGACAGCCAGGTGCAGATCCAGGACCTGGTGTCCCTGGACGTCACGGTCGAGCCGGCGCACCGCCACCCCGACTGCGGCAGCTGCCCGCCGCCCGCTCGGCGAGCGGTCGCCGCGGCGGGTGGGCCGGCCGTGGCGCCGGTGTCGACCGCGCCGTCCTCCCGGGACACCGAACGGGTCGCCGCCGACCTCCTCGGTCGCCCGCGTGCTGCCGACCGAGGACGGTCGCGGTGACCGGTGGGACCCGTCCCGCGCAGGCGCCGTCCGACGCCGCCCCTGCTCCCGCCGCGGCGCCGGCGCCCACCGCCTCCCTCGCGCTGACCTGTCGACGGCTCGCCGCACTGCTGCGCCGCGCGCTCGCCTCCCTGGGGTACGAGCAGACCGCCGTGTCGGTCAGGGAGTTGGGCGTCCGGGACGCCTTCGCACCCGGCGCCCAGCGGTGGGGCGGCTACGGTGGCGAGCCCGGTGACGGCTGCGACGGCGCCGATGCCGGGGTGCCGGTCGCTCTCTACGGCCGGCACGCGGTCGTCGGACCGCTGCCCGGCTCCCGCGCCTGTCCGCACTGCCTGGCCCGCCGCTGGCAGGGGGCGCGTTCCCCCTTGCTGCGTGAGGCACTGGAGCGAGGCTTCGGCACCCGGGCGGTCGGCGCCTCGCCGTACGTCACGCCGTTCGCCGCCGACGCACTCGCCGCGCTGATCGTCGGCGCACTCACCACCACGGACGCGGCGGGGGACGCCCGCCCAGCGGCGGCCGCGACCGGCTCCCACGACGACGTGTGGCTGCTTGACCTGGCGACGCTGTCGGTGCGGCGCCACCGACTGGTCGCCGACCCGGAGTGTCCGCGCTGCGGTGAGCCGGAGGCGGGCGCGGACGAGTACGCCGGGCCGGAGCCGCGCCCGGCGCCGGTCGACCGGCCGGGGGGCTCCCCGGCCCGGCGCCCGGATCCCGTCGACCCGCCGCGCGGACGCGCTGCTCGGTCCGTCCCACGCCGACCGGGAGACCCGGTGGACCCGAGTCCGCTCGCTGCGCGCGGGTCGGCCGGTGCTCGACCCCGCGCGGCCGACTCACGGGGGCGCCGTCGCTGAGACGGACCACTTCGCCCACGCGACCGGGCCGCCTGGGGCCGGGCCGCGGTGGCGGCGTTCCCGCGGACGGCGCGACCGCGTGCCGCGCGACGCTTCCCGATGTCCGCGTGCGGGCGGTGGGCCGGCCGGTGCGCGCCGTCGACCGCTGCGCCGCGTGCGCTGTGCGGTCACGGCCGGCGTCGCGGGGCCAGGGGGTCTGTCGCTCGCGGCGCTGCTGGTGCAGAGTCTCCGTCAGGGAAGTGGATCGGGACATCGGGGGGTTGACGGTGAGAGCGAAGCGCACGACGAGAGGTACGGCGAGAGCCACGGCGGCGGGAGGGGCGGGAACGGCCGGTTGGCTGCTGCTGAGCACGGTGCTGCTGGCGGGGTGCACCGTCCCGGCGCCGTCGGACGCCTCGGACGCGGCGGACGCGGCGGACGCGGCGGACACGTCGGACGCGGCGCCGCCACCGGCGGTGGAGGTCGCCACCGCGGCGGTGCACCGCCCGGAGGTCCAGCAGGGGGCGGACGAGTTCACCGCCGTCGGACCGGTCCGCGGCCACCACCACCTGGGGGCGGTGCCGCTGGTCGCCGGAGCCTCCTGGCTCGCGGTCAACTGCCGCTCCGACGGTCCCCGGCAGGCGGTGACCGTCGAGGTCGAGCAGGTGACCGAGGTCGGTGTCACCTGTGAGCGCGAGGAGACGACCAGCTTCCTGACCCGGCTGGACCTGACGGCGGAGGAGGCCGGCTCGGCACAGCTGACGGTGCACGGCCCGGAGGGCGTCGAGTGGTACGTCGCCTTCCAGCTGCCCGACGGCGCCGTCGACTGAACCGTCACGGGCGCCCGGCGATGGTGCCGACGTTCACCGGGCCCGCGCCGGACCGGCCGGGCCCCGGGCGGAGCGAGCAGCAGGACGCGCGCCGGGGAGACCGAGGGGCTCACCGGTATCGACCTCTCCGCGGTGGGCTCCTCGTGGACCGTGCCCGGCCGGGCACGGTGGCAGGAGGCGGGCGGTCCGCCCCCCGGGGGCGGCGGGCCCGGGGGCCCGCGTCGGTCAGATCCAGCCGCGCTCCCGGGCCAGCAGCGCCGCCTGGGCGCGGCTGGCGGCGCCGAGACGCTGCATGACGTCGGCGACGTACCGCCGGTAGGTGCGGACGGAGACGCCGAGGTCCCGGGCGGCGGACTCGTCCTTCGCGGCGGTGCACATCAACGTCAGCACCCTGCGGCCCGCCTCGGAGAGCGGCGCCTCCGTGATCTCCGGTTCCCGCAGCAGCACCGAGAGGGACTCCGCTTCGTCCCAGATCTTCTCGAACAGCGTCACCAGGTTGCCGACGAGGCCGCTGGAGTGGGCGAGCAGCGCGCCCCGGTCGGTGTCCCAGGGGTCGATCGGCACCAGCGCGGCGTGGCGGTCGTAGATCAGGATGTGCTCGGCGAGCCGGTCCGCGACCCGGACCCGGGCGCCCCGCGAGACGAGTTCGCCGAGGTACTCGACCGTGGCGGGGTCCTCCAGACAGGCGCGCACCACCACGTGTCGCAGCCGCACGCCCCGGCGCAGCGAGCGGATGTTCAACTCCCTCGTGTGCGCCAGTTGTTCGGGCGGTATCTCCAGCCGCGGCTCGACGGAGAGGATGTCGTGACGGGCGAAGAACGCCAGGTCGTCGATGCGGCTGCGCACCTGCGTCCAGTCGCTGAGCTGCTCGATGCCGCGCGGTGTCGGCAACGGCACACCCGTCTCCGCGCGCAGCGCGTCGAGCAGGTGCCGGGACTGGGTGATCAGCTGGATCTCGCGGTACAGGGCACGCAGCCGCAGCTCGGTCAACCGGGCCACGGCGGTCTCCGGGTCCGCCGGGCTGAGCATCCCGGGCCGGGCGTCCGTCCGCAGCAAGCCGATGCCGCAGAGGCGTTGCACCGCCTCGTCGACCACGGGCCGCTCCAGCTCCAGGCGTTCGGGCACGGTCGCCGGGTCGGAGTCCGGCTCCCGGAGGAAGTGGCGATACACCTTCTCCTCCTCGGCGGACAGGCCGAGCACGGCCATGTCGTTCCGACGCAAGGAACCTCCCAGCCTGGTCAACGGCTGGGAACAGCGTAGCCGCGGGCGGTGAACGGGCAAGGGTTCGGCAGCCGCGGGCCCGGCGGTGCACCGGAACCGGCCGACCCGCGGCCTGCTCGACCCCGCCGTCAGCCGCCCGCCGCGCCGTCAGCCGGCCGGGCGCACGTCAGCCGGCCGGGCGCACGTCGACGTCGGAGGCCCGGACGTACGCGATGCGGTGACCCAGCTGGATCTGGTGGTAGAGCTGCCCGCGGACGACCCGGTGGTCGGCCGGGTCGAAGGTGGTCGCCGCGTAGTACTCCCCGGCGAACGCCTCGCCCTGCCGTCCCACGGCGTAGGACTGGCCGGCCGTGAAGCGGTAGGGCAGCGGCTCGGCGGGACGGACGGCGACCCCCTCCGGGTAGTCCGAGGGGGCCGGGTAGGCCACCCCGTACACCGGGACGCGGTCCACACCCTCCTTCGGGGTGGCGATCCAGCCGCTGCCGGGCACGGCCGTCGGCCGCTCCACCGGGTCGTGGAACCAGGCAAGGCGCCCGTTGAACCAGATGGCGCTCCACTCGCCCTCGCGCCCGGCCCGGGCGAACTGCTGCCCCGTCGAGGCGCGGGCGCCGATGTCGTGGATCGAGGTGCCCGACTCCTCCCGGCCGGGGTGGGTGCCGGGGTCGGGGACCAGCGGGGCGTCGGCGGCGGGTTCGGTGTGCAGCCGCACGGCGCTGGAGCCGTGCGGCGCGCAGTCGGCCGCCGTGTCGGCCGGGTCGCACCCGGTGTACCCGGGGCGGTGGGAGTCGTACGCCGGATCGATGGTGACCAGCGGGGAGTCGGGGGCGCCGTCGGCCGTCACCGGGGCGCCCAGCAGCGTGAGGTAGTGCGCCCAGTCCCAGTAGGGCCCGGGGTCGGTGTGCATCCCGGGCACGGTGTCGGGGCCGACGCCGGGGACGTTGTCGTGTCCGATGACGTGGTGGCGGTCCAGCGGGATGTCGTGCCGTTCGGCGAGGTACCGCACCAGTCGGGCGGAGGCGCGGTACATCGCCTCGGTGTACCAGGTGCCCGGCTCCCGCAGGAACCCCTCGTGCTCCAGCCCGATCGAGGTGGCGTTGACGTACCAGTTGCCCGCGTGCCAGGCGACGTCCCGGGCGGGGACGTGCTGGGCGACGTGGCCGTCCGAGGCGCGGAGGCTGTACTGCCAGGAGGCCCAGGTCGGGTCCTGCACCAGTGAGACGGAGGGGTCGAAGTACCCCTCCATGTCGTGCACGACGATGTGGCGCACCCGCTGGGAGTCGGGCCGGTCGGCCTTGTCGTGGTTGCCGTAGGTGGTGCTGCCGTCCGCGCGCTCGTACTCCTGGTAGGCGGCGGCGACCCACGCGCAGGAGAGCGTCGCCGGGCACTCGGTCCGGTCGCCGCCGCCGGGCGGTGCCTCGTCGGGCGTGGCGGTCGCGTCGGTCGCGCCCGTTGCGGCGGGTGTGGTGGCCGGCAGGTCGAGCAGCGTCGCCTGTTCCGTGCGGGGGCGGGTCGCGGTGGCCGCGAGCGCCACCTGCTGGCCGTCGTCGGTGGTGCGCCGCGCGCCCTCGGCGATGACCGTGTACACCTCGCCGGCGAACGCCTCCGCCGCCGGCCGGCTGTCGCTGCCGCCGTAGCGCGCGACGGCCGCGTACCAGTCGCCGGGGTCCTCGCCGGCCGGCAGCCCCAACTCCCGCTGGTACGCGGCCAGCAACGCGGCGCCGCCCTGTACGTTCGCCGCGTTGCCGGACCGCAGTTCGTGGGGGTGCAGCCCGGTGAGCTGTGCCGCCCGCTCCACCGTGCGCCCGCGCTCGGCGTCCGGCGGGGGCGCGGCGGGCGCGGCCGGCTCCGGGGCGTCGGCGGGGTCCAGTGGCCGGCCGGCGTCGCCGCGCGGGTCCTCGTCGCCGTGCAGATGGTGGTTGTCGCCGCGCTCGGCGGCGAGCGCGGTCCGCACGTCGGTCAGGTGCATCGGCCCGTACCCGCCGGTGACACTGGGGGCGCCGCGGTGGCCGTCCCAGCGGGAGTGCAGGTAGGCCACGCCCAGCAGCACCTCCTCGGGCACCCGGTGCTCGACCGCCGCGGCGGCGAAGGCCGCCTGGAGCGCGCCGTCGCCCGCGTGGGCGTCGGCGACCGCGGCGGGGCCGGCCTGGAGCAGCGGCAGCGCGACGGCGACGGCGGCCCCGGCGGCGGCGAGCCGGGCGAGGCGGCGCGGACCGGGACCGGAGGAGGGGCGGGCCGGGGCGGGACTGGGCAACGGGTCTCCCGGGCGTGCGTGGGGGCGGGTGCGCCCGGGTCGCGGGGCGCCGCCGTCAAGAGGCCGGCGTGGGGCAGGGCGGGGCGGTCTGCGCGAGGAGGTGGTCCACCAGGGGTAGCCGGTCGGTGTGCCCCGCGTCAACGACCGCGCGGCCCGGCCGAGGCCCGGTCCGGCCGGCGGGGAGCGGCGGTTTCACCGCGGCACCTCCGCACGCCTGCGACGCGGCACTGGTCCACACCTCCGGTCGCCGCCGGCGGGCCTCGGCCCGGCTTTGCCGTGATTTTGCCGTCCCCCGATCGGGCGACCGGAGCTGGACAGGTACCGGCCCGCGGCCGACGGTGGGGCCATGGAGTCACCCCCCACCCCCGAACAGCCGCCCGCCCGGAGCGATCGGACGCGCCGTCGGGTGCCGGAGCCGACCGACGCGCACCCACCGTTCGGCCGCCGCCCGGCCGGGGGAGCGCGTGCCTCCCGTCGGGGTGCGGCGCTGTGCGCCGGGCTGCTGGCGCTGCTGGCACCGGTGGCGGTCGGCCCCGCCCTGGTCGAGTCCCCGCCGGGTGCCGCCGCGGCGCCGCTCGCCGCGGCCGGTGACGGGGCGCCGGGTGACGGGGCGGCGGGTGCCGGTGACGGGCCGTCGGCCGAGCGGACGGCGGTGCCACCCGGCACGCGCGCGCCCGAGGCCGCGCCGCGGGACACCGCCCGGCCGATGGACCGCACGGTCCCCAGCATCGGCAAGCTGATCTGGGAGACGGTGGACGGCGGCCTCCGCATGTGCTCCGGTGCGGTGGTGGAGTCGGCCAACGGCAGCGTCGTCGCCACCGCCGCGCACTGCGTCCAGGAACCCGGCACCCCGGAACCGGCCGAGGCGTGGTTCCTGCCCGGCTACCAGGACGGCTTCGACACCTTCCGTCGTGACGGCTGGCCGGTGAGCGGTGTCCACCTGCCCGAGGAGTGGGACGTCACCCGAACCCTGCGCGAGATCCTGCCCCACGACTACGCCTTCCTCACCGTCGAGCGCCGCGAGGGCCGGACCCTCCAGGAGACGCACGGCGCCAACCGGCTCCGGTTCGCCCCGGTGCCCCAGGAGGACGCGGTGACCGCCGTCGGGTACGCCGCCGCCCCTCCCTACGACGGCGAGTCGCCCTGGTCCTGCACCGGTCCGACCCGGGTGCTCGGGCCGAACGAGGCGATCGAGGCCAACGTGGGCGGGCTGCTGCTGGAGGCGTGCGGCCTCACTCAGGGGGCCAGTGGCGGGCCGTGGCTCCAGCGGGTGGACCCGGAGACCGGAGCGGGCACCGTCGTCGGGGTGACCTCGGCGGCCACCGGCCAGGGCGAGATCGTCGGTCGGCCGTACCCGGCGGCGGCGCGGGCGCTGTACGACGCCGCAGCCGGGCAGCACCGGGGCGCGCTGCCCGACCGCTGAGCGCCGGGCCGCTGAGCGCCCGGCGCG
>NZ_JAAVJC010000469.1 GCF_012033785.1 Streptomyces bohaiensis | reverse complement strand
GCGGGGCCCCGGCGGACGCCGTCGGCAGCGGTGCCGCGACGGGGTCGGGGCGCGGGCCGCGCTCGGCGACCTCCTGGGCCACCGCCCACATTGCGACGGTGGAGCCGGCCTCGTCGAGCACCGGCTCCGCGGCCAGGCGGACGGTACGGCGGGTGCCGTCGGGGCGGGAGACGCGGAACTCGCAGGCCGCGGGCTGGCCGTCGACCAGGCACCGGGTCACCGCCCCGGCGAGCCGCGGTTGGTCCTCGTAGGCGAGGCAGGAGGGAAGCTGGTCCAGGGTGAGCGGGCCCTCCGCCATCGGGCGGCCGAAGATGGCGTAGAGGTCGTCGCTCCAGACCACGGCGTCGGTGAGCAGGCTCCACTCGGCGCTGCCGGTGCGCGCCCGCTCGCGCTCCGGAGCGGGCCGCAGGCTCTCCAGCCCGCGTCCGAAGTCGTCGAGCCGCCGCAGCGCCTCGTCCCAGGCCGCGCCGCGCCCCTCCGGCCCGGCAGCCGGTGCCTCTCCGCCCCGCAGCGCCTCGGCGTCCTCGCGGAGTCCGCGGGCGCGCGCGATAAGGTCCTGGAACCCCTCGTGGTGGGGGGAGTCCGCCGCCGACCTGCCGGCCGGGTGGTCCGGGTGCTGGGAGGAGTGCATCACTGTCCCCGATGCGCTGACGCTGCCGCCCGTGGCCCTGCGGCACGGCTGGATGGATGGATTCCGACTCTGGCACAGCTTCCCCCGCCCCGAAAGGGATTCGGCCGGACCGCACCCCGGCGCGCCGCGCCGCGCGGTGGGACCCGGCGTACGCCCCCGGCTCGTGCCAATGCGCCGGACGCGACCGTCGCGGTACGCCGCGGACGCCCCGACCGGGGACCACCGGCCGAAATCCCGTTGCCACCGACCGCTCGCCCCCGGATGCTGACTCATATGTTCGCCAGCCCAGTCGAAACCGACATAGCGCCCAGCGGTACCCTCCTGGGCCTGCTCCAGCGCGGGCGGGGGGACGGCGCGCTGCACGCGCTCGCCGCCCCCCGGGCCGAGGCCGTCGCGGCCCTGGAGCACTGCGTTCTGCACGACCCCCGCCCCGACTGGCGGCTGGAGCACCGCTCCCTCTACTACGCGCGGCTCTACGTCGACCTGCGGGCGGAGCTCGACGGCATCGAGCACCACCTGTTCGCCCCCGCCGACCGCGCGGCCTCCGACGTCATCGCCGAGCCCCGCTTCGGCGGTGAGGTGCCCCCCGCCGCGGAGGCGGTGGCCGAGGAGCGCACCGGCCTCGTGCTCTCCGTCCTGGGCCACCTGGTCTCCTACGGTGACCGCCACGCACTGGCACTGCTGCGCCGCTACGCCGCCGACGGCGCCAACTGGCGGTGGGCCCTGGACGAACTCGCCGTCCGCGACGACGACGCCGGGCTGCGCGCGCTCGGGCCCGCGATTCTGGCCAGATTTCCCCGCACCGAGCCCGGGGACGCCGCGCTGGCCCGCGCCGTCCGGGACGCCTACGAGCCCCGCCCCTGGCGGCTCTGGTCCGAGGACCCCGCCCGCCCCGCGCAGGCCGACCGGATCGACCGCGCCCGGGAGGACGGCGACTTCGGCCGCTGGCGCCGTCAGCTGCGCTCACCGGGCCCCCGGCCCGGCTGGGGCGTACCCGCGGTGCTCGCCTGGGTGCAGGAGGGCCACGACGCCACGCCCCGCGTCTGGCGCGAGGCGCCCGCCGCCCGGTGCCTGGCGGCGACCGCCTCCGCCGAGGACCGCCCCCTGCTGCTGGAGACCGCGGCCACCGGCACGCCGCCGGTGCGCGCCGCCGCCCTGCGGCACCTGGCCGAGCGGCAGGACCCCGCGGTGCTGCCGCTGCTCGAGGCGGCGGCCGACGACCCCGACCCGGACCTCGCCTCCGCCGCCGCCGGCTCCCTGGCCCGGATGCGCGGCACGGACGCCCTCACAGCCGCCCGCCGATGGGCGGCGCGCGAGGACCGGGTGGGGGCCGCCGCCGCCACGGCCGGGGC
>NZ_JAAVJC010000468.1 GCF_012033785.1 Streptomyces bohaiensis | reverse complement strand
CCGCCCCCGCCGGCCCGATGGCGCGCCGCCGGCCCGGCGGCGCGGTCAGCCGTGCGGCCCGCCGGTGAAGGCGGCGATCCGCCGTCGCAGGCCCGGAGCATCCAGGCCGTGGGCCCGGGCGTGCTCCTCGCGGCTCCCGTACCGCCGCAGCTCCCCGCGGGGCACGCCCAGCGCGAGGACGCGGTGCGGAAGATCGCTCAGCGCCTCGGCGACCCGGGGCGTCGAGGTCCCCGCGAGGTAGGGCTCCACCAGCACCACCTCCGCGGTGGGGCGGGCGCCGATGGCCGCCCGCAGTCCCGCCGCATCGAACGGCCGGACGGTGGCCGCGTACAGCAGGGTGGCGTCCAGGCCGGCGAGCGCCTCGACGGTCGGGTCGAGCATCGGCCCGACGGCCACCACCACGGGCGCGGTGGGCCCGCCCTCCCGCAGCCGCAGGAAACGGCCCTCCGCCACCGGCAGCGCCGTGCGGTTGGTCTGCTCGGAGAGGCGCACGTACTCCCGGCCGTCGCCCGCCACCGCCCGGCGCAGCAGTGCCTCCGCCTCGTCCGGGTGCCCCGGCACGTGGACGCTCCAGCCGTCCAGTGTGTCCAGCAGCGCGACGTCCCCCGGCGCCATGTGGGTGAAGCCGCCCTGCGGCCAGTCGTAGGACGCGTTGGCGCTCACCAGCACCCCGCCGACGCCCTGGTGCTGGAAGTCCAGTTTCAGCTGTTCGAAGGGGCGCTCCACCAGGAACGAGGCGAAGGTGTGCACGATCGGACGCATCCCGGCCAGCGCCAGTCCGGCGCCTGTGCCGATCAGCAGCTGCTCGCGGATGCCGACGTCGATCACGCGGTCCGGATGCCGGCGGGCCGCGTCCTCGAACGCGGCGGCGGTGATGACGGCGAGCACCACGGCGGTGCGCTCGTCCGTGTCGAGCAGCGCGTCGGCGACCCGGACGAACCGGTCGCGCATCGACTCCGGCAGCGGTTCGGTGGCGGAGTCGGTGGCGGGGGCGGTGTCGGGGGCGGTGTCGGATGTGGGGGCAACGGCGGTCATCGGGGCTCCTCGGGGTGCGTTCTGCGTTCTGTGGCCTGCGGCGGGCCACGGGCGGCGTCGGCCGGTGCGTGCCGGGGTGTCGGTCGGGGTCAGCCGGCGTGCTTGGGCTCGACCTGCGCAAGCACGGCGTGCGGGCGGCCGAGGTGGGGGAGGGTGCAGGCACGCCGCAGGTCGGCGTGGTCCCGGCCGTCCGCGCGGGTCAGCGACCAACCGGCGGCGGCGATCCGCGCGGCCCTGCTCTCGGCGTCACCCCAGGTGGCCGACGCGTTGTCGACGACGACCAGGTGCAGCGAATCCAGACCGGAGGCGCCGGCGAACTCCAACGCCTCGTGATTGCTGCCCTCGTCCAGTTCGGCGTCGCCGACCATCACCCAGACCCGGGGGCCGTGCAGGCCGCGGGCGCGCAGCCCCAGCGCCGTCCCCACCCCCAGGGGCAGCCCGTGGCCGAGGGACCCGCTGCTGATCTCCACGCCGGGGACGAGGGTGCGGTCGGGGTGGTGGCCCAGGGGCGACTGATAGGTCCCGAAGCCGTCCAGGAGGGCGGGATCGAGGAAGCCGCGGGCGGCGAGGACGGCGTAGTAGGACATCGGCCCGTGGCCGCGCGAGAGCAGGAACCGGTCACGGTCCTCCGCCTCGGGGTGCGCCGGATCGAGCCGCAGCACGCTCTCGTGGAGCACCCACAGGGCGTCCGTCAGGGAGTCCGACGCCGGTGCGTGCTTGTCGGCGCCGGTCATGCGGGCCATCAGGCCGGGCAGGTCGTCGTACCCGAACGGCGGATCGGCGGCGGGGAAGGACGGGAGCCGGGCGGTGTCGTGCGCTGTCGCGGTCATGTCCGCAACCCTGCGACCTCAACTCCACTTGAGGTCAAGTGCATCGGGTCGCCGTCCGGGAGACGCGCACACCACGCAGACGCGACACGGCGCGGGCCGGTCACCCAGTCGGGTGACCGGCC
>NZ_JAAVJC010000467.1 GCF_012033785.1 Streptomyces bohaiensis | reverse complement strand
CCGGGAGGACGGCCCGCTGACCCCGCGCCGGGCGGGAGCGCGACAAGGCCGCCGCTACGGCGCTCGGCGCCGACAGCGGCAGGCCCGATGCCCCCGGCTCCGGGCGGGGCGCGAGCGGCGGCGGGGGCGGCGACGGCGCAGCCCCCGCGGGCGGCGGACGGCGCCGCCGCGTGCTGATCCTGCTCGCGCTCGTCGTCGCGGTGGCGCTGCTCAGCGGTGTGCTCGCAACCCGACTCCTGGGCGGCGGGTCCGACGACACCCCGGACCCCGCTCCCACCGAGACCACGGACGAGACCACGGACGAGGGCGCCGACGGCAGTGCCGGCGAGGACGAGGACGCGGCGACCGGGGGCTCGGACGACCCGTCGGAGGACGCGAACGGCGGCCAGGGGCCGGAGGGGGACACCGCGCCCGAGGGCGACGGCTCCGACGAGGGCCCGGAGCCGGAGGAGTCCGGCCCGCCGCGCAACAGTCCGGAGCGCGACACCGACGCCCCCTTCCCGCCCGAGGGCCCCACCGGTTTCGCCCGTACCGTCGACCTGCAGTACCGCTTCAGCATGGCGATGCCCGGCGGTTGGGAGCAGACAGGGACCGCCGGGCGCAACTCCGGGGCGATTTACAGCCATCCATCAGGGCCGCCCCCGGCGGTTCAGGTCGATTTCACGACGTCACCCGGATCCGACGCCGAGCAGGCTTGGCTTGAGCTGGAACCCTCGGTACGTGATGCCAGCACCGACTACGAGCGGGTCCGCATAGACTCCGTCGAATGGCGTGACTACCCCACTGTCTCCGACTGGGAGTTCGAGCGCACCATGGCCGGCACGCGGGTCCGGGTGCTCAACCGGGGCTTCCGGGTGGACGACGGGCGCGGGTACGCGGTGATGGTCACGTGTGTGGCGGAGGAGTGGGACGGGAATGACTGCCGCACACTGCGGGACACGGCCTTCCGCACGTTCGAGCCGCTCGGCTGAACGGGAGCCCGTGGACCGGAGCATGGTCGTGTCACGCCATCGGCACGTATCGTGAGCAACCGGGTGCCGACGGCACGTCACGAGGGGAGGCGTTGTGGAACAGTACGCGGGGCGGTTGCTCGCGGACCGCTATCGCCTTCCGCGACCCCCCGCCGACGCCTACGAGTTGGTGGAGGCACGCGCCTACGACACCGCCAGCGGCCAGGAAGTCCTGGTCCGGCAGGTGCCGTTGCCCGAGGTGGTCGACGCCGAGGTGCTGGACGGCGGCCACACCCACGGGCCGGGGCCGCAGCGACACGCCCGCACCTCCGGGCTCGCCACCCGCACCCCTGACGACCCGGTGGTCCGCCGGGCGCTGGAGGCCGCCGCCGCTGCCGCCTCGCTGCCCGACCACGCGCGGCTGGACCAGATCTTCGACGTCTTCGTCCAGGGCGACGGACTGTGGATAGTCAGCGAACTGGTCCCCGGCCGCCCGCTGGCGGCGCTGCTCGCCGAGCACCGCATGGGCCCGTACCGCGCCGCCGAGATCGCCGCCGACGTGCTCGCCGCCCTCCGGGTCGTGCACGCGCACGGCTGGACCCACCGCAACATCACCGCCCGGACCGTCCTCGTCTGCGACGACGGCCGTGCCATGCTCACCGGTCTCGCCGCGGGAGCGGCGGAGGAAGTCCTCTGCGGCTACGACCCGTTCCCGGTCGACCCCGCCGGCCAACCCGGCACCACGCTCGCGCGCGAGACCGCCGACGCCGGGGACGCCGGGGACGCCGGGTCCCCGCCCCCCGTCCCGGGCGCCCGCGAGGCCGCGCCCCGACCCCCGGTCGAGCAGCACGACGGACCGCAGCCCCACGCCGACCGGCCGCGCGGCGGCGTCCACCCGCCGGCGCCCGGCGCCGGTCCGGAGGACGGCCCTGCGCGGGGTCACCACGACGAGTCGGCCGGCTCCGGCTACCACCTGCCCCCGGGCTGGAACGCCCCCGGGCGGCCCACCGCGAGCGGCGGCACCCTGCCCCCGGGGCGCGGGCC
>NZ_JAAVJC010000466.1 GCF_012033785.1 Streptomyces bohaiensis | reverse complement strand
CCGCGGTGGTGTCCACGACCGTGGCGACCGGGCCCACCGCCGCCGTCGCCGCGCTCCCCGCCACCGCGCCCCGCGGGCGGCGCCCCGGCGATGGCGAGGATGCGCCGCCCCGCCAGCCCCGTCGCCAGCAGACCGAGACCGTCGAAGAGCAGGGCGAGCGAGAGGAAGGTGCCCAGCACGTACCACGTCGCGGCGGGCCACTCCAGCAGCACCATCAGCCCCAGCACCAGCCCGAAGGCGCCCTGCACCACGGTCCACATGGTCTCGGGTCCGCGCACCACCAGCCCGCCGACGAACCGGAAGACGCCACCGGTGAGCAGCAGCAGGGCGACGAAGAGGCTCAGCCCGGCGGCGTCCACCTCGGGGTGCCGGACGAGGATCACCCCGGCGGCCAGGTTGAGGGCGGCGGCGATCAGCCCGACCCACACGACGTCCGACCCCCGGGAGAGGACGGCGTGCAGCAGCCCCACCACCCCGCCGACCAGCAGCAGCCAGCCGAACAGCACCATCGACCCCAGGGTCGCGACACCGGTGTACACCAGACCCACCAGTCCCGCCGCGACCAGCACCGCGCCGAGGGCGGCGAACCGGCCGAGGCTGCGGTGCAGGTCCCGGCCGGGGTCCTGCGGGGTGTGCGACTCCTTGTGGCGCATGGCGGCACCTCCTCGCACGCCAGGTTCCTCCGTTCCGTCCCGCAGCGCCGCTGTTCCTAGGCCATCCGGGCGCCGGGTTCCGGACACCGGCGGCCACGACCTACGATCGCCCGTCATGGAACCTGCCGTGCTCCTCGGCGTCGTGGACGGTGTCGCGACGGTGACCCTGCGCAACCCCGCCAAGCGGAACGCGCTGACCCCCGACATGTGGCGGGAGTTGGCCGCGACCGTCACCGGGCTCGCCGCCCGGCCCGACGTACGGACGCTGGTGCTCACCGGGTACGGCGGCACCTTCAGCGCGGGCGCGGAGATCAGCGGCCTGCGGGCGGGGACCGCACCTCGGGAGCTGGCCTCCGCCGCGGAGGAGGCGCTGGCCGCCTTCCCGGGCCCGACCCTCGCCGCGATCCGGGGCCACTGCGTGGGCGGCGGCTGCCAGCTCGCCGTCGCCTGCGATCTGCGCTTCGCCGCGGAGGACGCCGTGCTGGGCGTCACACCCGCCCGGCTCGGCCTCGTCTACCCGGCGGGTGCCACCGCCCGGCTCGCCCGGTTGGTCGGCCCGGCGACGGCCAAGTACCTCCTGTTCTCGGCCGAACTGATCGACGCCCCACGGGCGCTGGCGTACGGACTGGTGAACGAGGTGCACCCCACCGCAGGGCTGGACGAGCGCGTGGCGGGGTTCACCGCGACGCTGGCGGCGCGCTCGCGCCTCACCCAGCAGGCAGCCAAGGAGTTCGTCGACCGCGGCCCGGCGGGCGCCCACACGGCGCGCTGGTCACGGCCCGACGGTGCGGAACGCGAGTTGGCGGAGGGGGTGGCCGCCTTCCTGGAGCGGCGGGCCCCCCGCTTCGACTGGCCCGCCCGACCGGGTCGCGGGGCCGTCGGACGGTCGGGCGACGGCCCCGCATGACGGCCGACGGAAGCACCGCCCGGCCCCTCCCGCGGACTACCCCCGGTATATACCGCTCGGTAATGTGAAGAGCATGACCTCCCCGCCTTCCCGCGCCGGCAGGCGCTGTCACGCCGCTCTCAACCCCCTCCACTCGCTGCTGTACTTCTCCCCGGAGCTGCCGCGGGAGATGGCCGCGCTCGGCATCGGCGAGCAGACCGCCGCCTACCTCGCCACCCGCGCCGCCCCGCTGGGCCCGGTCGGCGCGGGCGGCGTCACCGCCGCCTTCTACTCCTTCCGACCCGGCCTCGTCGCCCGCCATCTGCCCGGTGTCTGGGAGCGGGCACGCCCGGACGCCGTGCTCGACGCACGGCTGCGCGCCGCCGACGGCGTCCTGCGCCGGCTGCTCGGCGACCGCGTGGTGGAGTCCCCGCAGATGGCGGAGGCGGCCGAGCTGGCGCTGCGCGCCGCGGC
>NZ_JAAVJC010000465.1 GCF_012033785.1 Streptomyces bohaiensis | reverse complement strand
CTCGGCCAGCGCGACCGATCCGGTGACCATGTCCTTGGAGTACTGGCCGCCGAGGAACTCCGCGCCGCCGGTGCGCGTTGCTCCCGGCGCCGTCGCCGCGTCCCGAGGCCGGCCGGACCGGCCGCCGGCGCGGGACCACCGCGCGGGCCGGGCTGACCCGGACGGGCGCGTCTGCGAGGATGGGCGGGACTCAGACGACGCAGTGGTCGTCTCCGTGGCCCGCGGGCCGGTGGGCGAGGTCGGGCGCCCCACCGGAGTCCGCCGGGCCCTGCGGTGCGCCCGCGCCGCAGCGTGGCGACCCGCGTGACCGACACCGCACACCCCGAGGAGCGGACAGATGCCCATCGCGACCCCTGAGGTCTACAACGAGATGCTCGACCGGGCGAAGGCACAGAGGTTCGCCTACCCGGCCATCAACGTCACCTCGACCCAGACGCTGCACGCGGCCCTGCGCGGCTTCGCGGAGGCGGAGAGCGACGGCATCGTCCAGATCTCCACCGGCGGCGCGGAGTTCCTCGGCGGCCAGTACTCCAAGGACATGGTCACCGGATCGGTCGCGCTGGCCGAGTTCGCGCACGTCGTGGCGGCGAAGTACCCGGTCAACATCGCGCTCCACACCGACCACTGCCCCAAGGGCAAGCTGGACGGCTACGTCCGCCCGCTGCTGGCCGTCTCCCGCGAGCGCGTCGAGCGCGGTCAGAACCCGCTGTTCCAGTCGCACATGTGGGACGGCTCGGCCGAGACCCTCGCCGACAACCTGGAGATCGGGCGCGAGCTGCTGACGCTGGCCGCCGCCGCCAGGATCATCCTCGAGGTCGAGATCACCCCGACCGGTGGCGAGGAGGACGGCGTCACCCACGAGATCAACGACGAGCTGTACACCACCGTCGACGACGCGCTGCGCACCGCGGAGGCGCTCGGCCTCGGCGAGCACGGCCGCTACCTGCTCGCGGCGTCCTTCGGGAACGTGCACGGCGTCTACAAGCCGGGCAACGTGGTCCTCCGTCCCGAGCTGCTGAAGGACCTGCAGGAGGGCGTGGGCGCCAAGTACGGCAAGCAGGAGCCGTTCGACTTCGTCTTCCACGGCGGCTCGGGCTCCACCCCCGAGGAGATCGCCACCTCGCTGGAGAACGGTGTGGTGAAGATGAACCTCGACACCGACACCCAGTACGCCTTCACCCGCCCCGTCGCCGACCACATGCTCCGCAACTACGCGGGCGTGCTGAAGGTCGACGGCGAGGTCGGCGACAAGAAGACCTACGACCCCCGCAGCTGGGGCAAGCTGGCCGAGGGCTCGATGGCGGAGCGCGTCACCCGCGCCTGCGCCGACCTGCGCTCCACCGGCACCCGCCTGACGTGACCCGCCCCGGGCGCCCCCGGCGTCCGTGACCGGCCGTACCCGACGGGCCGGGGAGCGACACCGCTCCCCGGCCCGTCCGGCTGCCGCCCCCGTCCGGCTGCCGCCCCCCCCCCGGCCACGCCCGGCGCCGGTCCCGGCGCTCCGGCGGACCAGGCAGACTGGAACCATGTCCACGTACGAGAACCTGCTCGGGGGACCTCCCCCGACCCACCTGCCCGACGACCCGGAGCCGCGCGAGGCACTCGCCGGCGGCACCGAGCCCTCCGACGTGGCGGCCCGCTTCCCCGCGTCCTCGCTGGCCTGGGCCCAGCTCGCCGACGACGCCTTCGAGTCCGGCGACCCCGTGGCCTCCTACGCGTACGCGCGTACCGGCTACCACCGCGGCCTGGACGCGCTGCGCCGCAGCGGCTGGAAGGGCCACGGCCCGGTGCCGTGGGAGCACGAGCCCAACCGCGGCTTCCTCCGCGCGCTGCACGCCCTCGCCCGGGCCGCGAAGGCCATCGGCGAGACCGAGGAGCACGAGCGCTGCCGGACGTTCCTCAAGGACAGCTCCCCCGACGCCGCCGAGACCCTCTCCGCGACGGACTGAGCCCGCCCGGAACCGCGCCGCCCCCACGGCGCCGGCCCCGGCACCCGCGGCGCCCGCCCACCGGCGGGCGC
>NZ_JAAVJC010000464.1 GCF_012033785.1 Streptomyces bohaiensis | reverse complement strand
GGGCCCGGGCGCTGCCCGGGCCGACCGACCAGGGGCGCCGCACGCAGCGCAGGGCCTCTATCACGGCGGACGCCGCCGGGGGCGCGGGAGCCGTGACTCCGGTCCGGGGGTGGAGGGTTACGGCTACCCTTCACCGGTATGAGCACCCGTCACGCCGCATCCGGACCCGCTTACCGCCGGCTGGGCACGGCGGAGCGCAGGGACCAGCTGATCGCGACGGCGCAGTGTCTCTTCGCGCAGCGGCCCCCGGAGCAGGTCTCGCTGGACGACGTGGCGCGGGAGGCGGGGGTGTCGCGGCCGCTGGTCTACCGCTACTTCCCCGGCGGCAAGCAGCAGTTGTACGAAGCGGCGCTCAGCATCGCCGCCGCGGAGCTGGAGAGCTGCTTCGCCGAGCCGCACGAGGGACCGCTGAGCGGGCGGCTGGCCAACGCGCTGGACCGCTACCTCGCCTTCGTCGACGCCCACGGCGAGGGGTTCACCGCACTGCTGAAGGGCGGCAGCGTCGTCGGGACCTCCCGCACCGACGCCATCGTGGACGAGGTGCGGCGCTCGGCCGTGGCCCAGATCATGGCCCACCTGGGGGCGGACACCTCCCACACGCGGCTGCACCTGGCGGTGCGGACCTGGATCACCGCCGTGGAGGCCGCCTCCCTGATCTGGCTGGACGAGGGCAAGGAACCCTCTCTCGACGAACTGCGCGACTGGCTGATGGACCAGTGCGTGACGGTGCTGGCCGTCACGGGCGGGCGCGACCGGACCACGGCGGACCTGCTGCGCACCGCGATGGCGACCGAGCCCGTGGGCGGCCGGGTGGACGCCCTCGCGGCGCGGATCGCCCCGTTGTTCGGCGCGGCGCGATAGCGGTCGCGACGACCGGCGCGCCACCTGGGAGACTGGCAGGGTGCGCAGCGAGGACGTTCCCTTCACCGGTGGACCGCTCGACGGACGGCGGTTGCCCGTCCTGGTCGGGATGACCGGCAGACCGCCGAAGACCTACCGGGTACCGGTGCCGGGCGAGGACGGCACCACCGCGTCGGTGCTCGTCTACCGGCTGCGGGCGACGGGCACCAACCGGCTGGGGTTGCCGTCCGGGTGGCACTACGCCCACGACCCGTCCGGCCGCCCGGCCGAGGGCCCGCGATGGCCGTGGTCGAAACCCCGTGCCGTCGCGGAGACACCGGCGGACGACGCCACGGACCCGCCCCCCGGGGAGTCCCCGCGGGCGGAGCCGCCGCGAAGCGGCTGACGGCGCGGGGGCGCGCGGCCGGCGGCGAGGGTGCCGACTCCGGCGGATCGCCCGTCCGGTGGGACCCGCGTGCGCCGGTCGGGCGGCGCGGTTCACCCGTCCGGCGGCCTCACCGGTACGGACCCGGGCGGGGTGTGCACACCGGGACGGACGGTGGGCGGCCGTGCGCGACGGGTGCGCGCGGGTGCCCGCCGGTGAGCGAACCCGCCGCACCCCGGAGGCACCATGTCCCCGCGCCGCCCCTGGCCCCGCCCGTTCGTCACCTGTGCGCTGGCGCTGACGCTGACCGCCGGCCCGGCCGGTACGCCCCTCGTCCCCGCCGCTGCTGCGCGCCACCAGCCCGGCACGCAGCAGCCGGCGGACCCCGGCGGTGAGGAACCGGCGGAGTCGGCCCAGGCCGACCGAGCGACTGCCGGGCCCGACGCCGAGGACCCCGGCGCCGGCCGGCCGACCGCCCCGGCGGAACCCGGCACGGGCCCGGAGCCCGGTGCCGCGCCGCAGGAACGGGACGCCGCCGCGGTGCTGTCGCGGCTGCGGGACCTCTACCGCGAGATCGGAGCGGCGGAGGAGGCCGCCCGCGTCGGCCAGGAGCGGTTGCGGGCCCAGGAACGCCGGGTGGCGGGTGTCTCGGCAGAGCTGGCGGAGGCCCGTGACGCACTGGCCGCGGCGCGGGCGGCCGCGGGCCGACTGGCCCGGGCGGAGTACCGGGCAGCCCGCCGTTGGTGATCTGGTGCGTGGCGACCAGCCGCAGCCCCCGGGTGCCGGGAGCGGGGCGGGCGGTGACC
>NZ_JAAVJC010000463.1 GCF_012033785.1 Streptomyces bohaiensis | reverse complement strand
CGCCTCCTGGCGCGAGGCCGGCCGCCGGCTCCTCGCCAAGGCCCTCGGCGAATGGTGCTTCGAGGACATGCTCAAAGCCCTCGACAACGGGGACGGCCCCCACCGGTATCTCGACCGGCGCGAGCAGCCACCGACCCAGTGCGTCGGCCACCACCACCAGCGTCGCCCCGAGCAGCGCCGCGACCGGGGCCACCCGCAGCGTCCCCGTGCCGACCAGGCGCCGCGCCAGGTGCGGAGCGAGCAGTCCGACGAACCCGACCGCCCCCACCGCCGCGGCGGTTCCCGCCGCCATCACCGCCCCGGCCCCCAGGACCAGCAGCCGCACCCGGCCCAGGTCCATGCCGAGAGCTCGCGGCAGCTCGTCGCCCAGCGCCAGCAGATCCACCGCCCGTGCGGCGAGCACCAGCAGCACGGCCACCACCGCCGGCACCGCGAGCCAGCCGAGGGCGGTGGCGTCCTTGGCGTAGGTGCTGCCCGCCAGCCAGGTCAGCGCCCCGGCGATGTTCATCTGGCTGCCGACGACCAGCACGTTGACCAGGGCGGTCGCCGTCGCGGAGGCGCCGAGGCCGACCAGGACCACCCGGGTCGGGTCCAGCCCCGCGCGCCGCCTCTCGTCGCGCGGACCGCGCGCCACCAGCACCACCACCGCCAGCGCCGCCACGCCACCGACCGCGGCGGCCAGCGGCAGCGCCACCAGCGGGGCGGCCGGCACCGCCGCGATGACGAACACCGCTCCCAGGGAGGCACCGCCGGTGACGCCGATCAGCGAGGGCTCGGCCAGCGGGTTGCGAACCACCGACTGCACGGCGGTGCCCGCCAGCGCCAGGCAGGCCCCCGCCAACGCCGCCACCATCACCCGCGGCAGCCGGTACTCCAGCACCCCCGAGACGCCGTCCGGGGCGAGGCCGACCGCGAACGCCCCGACGTCGGCCCACCCCACGTCGGCGTCGCCGATACGCAGCCCCAGCAGCACGGCGCCTGCCAGTGTCAGCAGTGCGCCGCCGAGGAACACGGCGTACGAACCGCGGCGCAGGCCGTCGCCGACCACCACGGCGGCGCCGGTGTCGGCGTCCCCGGTGCGGATGCGGCGCGCCAGCAGCATGAAGACCGGCCCGCCGATCAGCGCCGTGACGATGCCGACCGGCAGCTCGCCGTGGCCGGCGGAGGCGGGGAACGCCAACTGCGCGGCGCTGTCGGCGGCGAGCACCACCACGGCGGCGAGCAGCGCGGACAGCGGCAGCAGCGCCGCGTGGGCGCGGATGCCCAGGGAGCGCAGGGCGACCGGTGCGATCAGCCCGACGAAACCGATGGGCCCCGCCAGCGACACCGCGGCCGCCGACAGCACCACCGCGAGCAGCAGCGTGGCGGGGCGGATGCGCTCCACGCGCACGCCCATCGCGCGCGCCGTCTCGTCGCCCAGCGCCAGCAGGTCCAGCGGCCTCGCCAGCAGCGGTGCGCAACAGGCGAGCACGAGCACCAGCGCCCCGACCACCAGGGGGCGGGTCAGGTCGGACTGGAGCAGTGTGCCGTTGCCCCAGAAGAACAGCCCCTGCGTGGCCTGGGTGTCCAGGATCTGGAGGAACGCCGCGCACGCCGTGGTGGCGAGGGCGACGGTGGCGCCCGCCAGCAGGACGCGGCCGGCCGTCAGGACCCCGCCGCGCGTCAGGAGGTGGACGACCGACATCGCGGCGAGGCCGCCGAGGAAGGCAGCGGCGCCGGCGGGGAGCGGGCCGAGGCTGACGCCGGTGAACGCGACGGCCACCACCGCCAGGTAGGCGCCGCCGTTGACGCCGAGCGTGTCGGGGGCGGCGAGCGGGTTGCGGGTCGCGCCCTGGAGCAGGGCGCCCGCGACGCCGAGGGCCGCGCCGACCACCAGTCCGGTGAGGGTCCGCGGCAGCCGGCTGCCGACCAGCACGTCCCCGGTGAAGGGGTCGGGGCGGCCCAGCAGGTGCGCGACGATGTCGCCGGTCCCGACGCCCGAGGCGCCGAGCCCGAGGTGGACGGCGACCACGGCGAGCAGCGCGGCGGGCAGGAGCACGGCCGCGGTCGTGACACGGC
>NZ_JAAVJC010000462.1 GCF_012033785.1 Streptomyces bohaiensis | reverse complement strand
CGGCCGGACGGCTCAGGCGCCGCCGGCCTCGCGCAGCACCTCGGCGACGAGCGGTCCGGCGAACTTGCCGCCGTGCCCGGACTCCCGCACCACCGCCGCGACCGCCAGGTCGTCGCGGTAGGCGGTGAACCAGGCGTTGGGCTTCTTCTGGTCGAACACCTCGGCGGAGCCGGTCTTGGCACCGGTGTCGCCCGGCACCCCCGACATGGCCTCGGTGGCCGTGCCGCCGGCGACGGTCAGCGCCATCAGCTTCCGCAGCTCGGCGGCGGTCGCCGCGGACGGCCCGGGGGCGGTCGCCGGCTCGCGGTCGTCGAACGACAGCGGCACCAGGTACGGCTGCCGGAACGTGCCGTCCTTCACCGTCGCCGACACCGATGCCATGACCAGCGGGTTGGCCCGGACCGACGCCTGGCCGATCAGCTGGGCCGCCATCTGCGCCTTCGACTCCTCGTTGAGCGAGCCGCTCATCGTCTCCACGCCGGTGCGCCACTCCAGGCCGATGCCGAACGTCGACTGCGCGTACTCCGCCAGCTGCGTGTCGGCGAGCTCCGGCGCCGCGCTGATGAACGCGGTGTTGCAGGAGGCGGCGAACGACTGGCCGAAGGTGCCGCCCTTGATCTCGAACTCGTCGAGGTTCTGGAACGGCCAGTCCTCGAACTCGAAGATCTTGGGGCAGGGGTGGGCCGCGTCGGCCTTCGCCAACCCCTCCTCGACCATCATCCCCGCGGTGATGATCTTCCAGGTGGAGCCGGGCGCGTAGCGGCCCTCCATCGCGACGTTCTCGCCGTCGGCCGGGTTGTTGACCACCGCGAGGATCTCGCCGGTGCTCGGCCGGATGGCGACCAGCGACGCGCGGTCGGAGTCCGCCACCGCCGCCTCCGCCGCGCTCTGCACCCGCGGGTCGATGGTGGTGGGCACCTCGCCGACGCGGGGCTCGGAGAGCCGGAGCAGCTGTTCGCTCGCGCCGCCGTTGCCGTCCGCGCTCTCGTCCGCGTCTTCGTCCGCCTCCTCGGCGGCCCCGTCCTCGTCCGACGCCTCGTCCTCCTCCGACGTCGTCCCGTCGTCGGCGGCCGGGCCGGTGATGCGCAGCTCGGTGCCGGGGTGTCCGCCGCCCGTCTCGCCGTGGGCCGCGGCCAGCGCCTCGATCACCGGGCCCAGCGAGGGGAACTCCGACGGGTCGAGTTCGTCGCCGTCCCGGTCCAGCGCGCGGACCGGGGCGGGCTCCGCCGCGGGCCCGATCTCCAGCCGCCGCCCCTCGGTGAGGCCCGGGTGGAGGATCTCGCTGCGCCACTGCACGAGGCCGCCCGCGGCGGACCCGGCGTCGGGGCCGTCTCCGTCGCCCCCGTCCTCTCCGTCCGCTGCCGCGTCCGGGTCGGCGACGACGGTGAGCGCGGAGCCGTACCGCCAGTCGCCGCTGTCACCGTCGTGGGCGACCTGCGCGGCGACCTGGAACGGCACCTCCACCCCGCCGTCCTGCTCCGCCCCGGGCCCGGGGGTCAGCGACAGCTCGGTGACCCCCGCGTCCTCCGCGTAGGCGGCGAGTGCCGCCGCCGCGGCCTCGGGGTCGTCCGTCATCGCGGCGGCGGCGTCGGTGTCGCCGTCCGCCCAGGCGGCGAGGAACTCCGTCGCCGTCTGCTGGGCGTCGACCGCCGACGTGCCGTTCCCGCCTCCGCTGTCGTCCGACGAGCATCCGCTCACTCCGACGACCACCGCCGCCACCGCGCCCGCGAGGGCCACGGTTCTCCGGCTCTGCCGCATCCGCACTGCTCCTGACCTACCGAACTGACCGACCGAACAACGCAACACGCCACCCGACCCAGCCGGAGCCGACGGAACCGTACGACAACGCGACCATCGGACCGGTCCACCGGCGGCGCGGGGCCACGGCCGGTGTCGACGCGTGGTGGCCCGCCGTCCGCCGTGGTGGACCGCACCGGGCGGGCACCGGTTCCCACGACCGGGCCGCCCGCGGTGGGGCGGGCTGCGCTCGGGGGACCCGGCTTGCCGGTACCGTCCGGCAGCGAACGTCGTCGGACGCCGCCGTGCGGGTGCGCGGTCGGGATGGGGCGC
>NZ_JAAVJC010000461.1 GCF_012033785.1 Streptomyces bohaiensis | reverse complement strand
GGGAAGGTGGCGTAGTCCCCGGCGATGTTGGAGCCGATGATCTGGCCGTGCTTGTTGGCGTGGGTGCCGAGCGGCACGTGCCCGGCCGTCGCGGAGCTGTGGCGGCAGGGCCCCGGGGTGGTACTGCCGTGCGGGGTGCAGGCGTACGGCCCGGACGTGCTGCCCGAACGCAACGCGACCTACGAGGTGGCCCGCTGGGCACCGGAGTGGGTGCTGGTGGGGGACGACAGCGGCGGCACCGGGCTGTTCATGCGCCGCCACGGCCCCGACCGCACCTCGGTCCACCTGCTAGGGCTCGGGGCCGTCGAACCGGACGTGGCGGCGGCCGGGGAACGGGTGACCGGCGATCTCGGCGCGTGGCTGGCGGCGGGCGCCCCGCGCTGACGGGCAGCGCGGGGCGCGAGGTGGCGAAAGCGCGCGGGGGCACGGCCCGCTCACCGCGCCCTCCCGGCGGCGTCAGCCCGCCGCCCGCACCGCCGCGGCGGCCTTGCGCGCCGCCACCTGCACCGGGTCGTAGGTGGGCGAGAACGGCGGGGCGTACCCGAGGTCGAGCATCACGACGTCGGTGACGGTCATGCCGGCGGTGAGCGCCGCCGCGACGACGTCGACCCGCTTCGCGGCGACCTCCCGGCCGACGATCTGCGCGCCGAGGAGCCGGCCGGTCCGCCGCTCGGCCAGCATCTTCACGTGCATCGGCTGCGCGCCGGGGTAGTAGCCGGCCCGGCTGGTCGCCTCCACGGTCACGGCCACGTACTGCAGGCCCGCCTCGGTGGCCTCGGCCTCCAGCAGCCCGCTCCGGGCGATCTCCAGCTCGCAGACCTTGCTGACGGCGGTGCCGACCACCCCGGGGAAGGTGGCGTAGTCCCCGGCGATGTTGGAGCCGATGATCTGGCCGTGCTTGTTGGCGTGGGTGCCGAGCGGCACGTGCCGGGTCATACCGGTGAGCCGGTGCTCCACCTCGACGCAGTCGCCGCCCGCCCAGATGTGGCGGTGGCCGCGGACCTGCATGGCACGGTCGGTGAGCAGCCCGCCGGAGGCGCCCAGCGGCAGACCGGCCTCCTCGGCGAGCGCGGTGCGCGGGCTGGTGCCGAGGCCGAGGACGACCAGGTCGGCGGGGTGGCGGCCGGTGGCGGTGCGCACCGCGCGCACGGCGCCGTCGTCGCCGGTCTCGATCTCGGTGACCGCCTGGCCCATGACGGTCTCGATGCCCATGCCGTTCATGGCCTCGCGGACCAGCGCGCCCATGTCGGGGTCGAGCGTCGTCATGGGCTCCGGGGCGCGGTCGACGAGGGTGACGCGGAAGCCGCGCCGCACCAGCGCCTCGGCCATCTCGATGCCGATGTAGCCGGCGCCGACCACGACGGCGAGTGGTGACGAGGCGGGGTCGCCGTCACCGGCGGCGTCCGGGGCGAGGCGGGCGATGGCGTCGCGGAGCGCCTCGCCGTCGGTGAGGTCCTGCACGCCGTGCACGCCCTCGGCGTCGATCCCGGGGATCGGCGGCCGCAGCGGGGTCGCGCCGGTGGCGAGGACGAGGTCGTCGTAGGCGTGCCACTCCTCAGCTCCCGAGGAGTCGCGGGTCCGCACCCGGTTGTCGTCGGGGTCGAGGGCGATCACCTCGGTGCGGGTGCGCACATCGACCCCGCGACGGCGGTGCTCCTCGGGGGAGCGCGCGACGAGCTGCTCCCGCTCCTCGACGTCACCGGCCACCCAGTAGGGGATGCCGCAGGCCGAGTAGGAGGTGTGGTCCCCGCGCTCGAAGGCGATGATCTCCAGCTCGTCGGCGGACAGCAGTCGCCGGGCCTGGGCCGCCGCGGACATCCCGGCGGCGTCCCCGCCGACCACCACCATGCGTCGTGCAGCGCTCACCGGCGCCTCTCCCTTCGGTGTGCCCCGTCCGGGCGGGGCGGGTCGTACGGGCGCCCGCCGACCCGGGGCGGATCGTACGGCTCACGCGCCGCGCCGCCCGGTCCGGGACCGGGCGGCTGATCCGCCGCTGCCCGGCGGCGGTGGCAGCCAAACACCGCGGCCCACCGCACCCCGACCACGGCGCCGACCGTCGCGGACGGCGCGGCGC
>NZ_JAAVJC010000460.1 GCF_012033785.1 Streptomyces bohaiensis | reverse complement strand
AGGCCGAGGAGGCCGGCGCGGAGGCGCTCCGGCTGCGCGAGGAACGGCAGGAGGCACTCCAGCGCGCCCGCCGCCGCGCCGACGCGCTCGCCGGCCTGGCGTTCCGGCTGCGGGAACGGTCACGCTGGCAGGGAGCCCTGCGGGAACTCGCCGAGGACGCCGCGGAGGACGCCGCCCGCGCGGAGGTGCTGCTGGAACGCGCCCGCGCCGCGGACGAGGACCGTCGCACCGCGCAGCGCACCGCCGACGACGCCCGCCGCACCGCCCGGGTGCTGCGGGCCGAACGCGCCGAGATCGGCGGCCCCACCGAACCGGAGGAGGACGACACCGCCGCGGACGCCCCGCCCGCGGCGGCCCTCCCCGCCCTCCGCGAGCAGTACCGGACCGCCGCCCGCCTCTACGACCAGGTCGGTGTCGACGCCGACCTCAGGGCGGAACAGGCCCGGGCCGAGGGCGACGCCACCGCGGCGCAGACCGCACTGGACCGGCTCAGCGCCAAGGTCCGGACCCGGGCCGCCAGACTCCTGGAGACCACCGACGGCGCCGACGGGCCCTCCCGGCAGGCGGCAGCAGCCCGCGCCGAGGCCCAGGTCCAGCTCGTTGAGGGCCGCGCCTCCGCCGCCAGCGAGCAGCTGGGCCGGCTGCGGGGCGAGGCCGAGCGCCACGCCCCCGCCGACGGCGGCCAGCACACCGACCTGCCGGAGGAGCAGCAGCCCCGCGACGCCGACCACGCCCGGGAGCTCCTGCGCACCGCCGGCGCGGAGGAGGCGGCCCGCCGCCAGGGACTGGAGACCGCCCGCGAGGTCCACGCGGACCTCCAGGACGACCACCGCGCGGCCCAGGACGCCACCGGCGCCTTCGAGGAACTCGCCGCGCAGCTGCGGGACCTGCTCCGCGAGCCCGGAGCCGCCGAGGAGGAGGGCGCCCCCGAGCCCTACCCGGGCGGGCCGGACGAGGCGCGCCGTGCCGCGGCGGAGGCCCGCCGCTCGCTGCGGGGGTGCGCCGCGGACCTCTCCGCCGCCGAGTCCACGGTCCGCGAGGCCTCCGACCAGCTGGTGCGGCACGCCAACGCCACCCGCTACGAGCAGGTGCGGACCCCCGCCCGGCAGCAGATCCGCGAACTGCCGGCGTCGGCGCTCCCCGACCACGCCGCCGCCTGGGCGGAGGCGTTCGCCCCCCGGCTGCGGGTGCTCACCGACGAGTTGGAGCAGCTGGAGCGCAACCGCGGCTCCATCGTGGCCCGGCTGCGCGGACTGGTCGACTCCTCGCTCGCCACGCTGCGGTCGGCCCAGCGGCTCTCCCGGCTGCCGGAGGGTCTGGGGGAGTGGTCCGGGCAGGAGTTCGTGCGCATCCGCTTCGAGGACCCGGACCCGGCCACCCTCACCGAGCGGCTGGGGGAGGTCGTCGACGAGACGACCAGCGCCGCGGTGCGCCGCAACACCGACCTGCGGCGCGACGGCATGTCGCTGCTGCTGCGCGGTGTCGAGGCGGCGCTGCGTCCCCGCGGCGTCTCGGTCGAGATCCTCAAACCCGACGCGGTGCTGCGCGCCGAGCGGGTCCCGGTCGGACAGATGGGCGACGTCTTCTCCGGCGGACAGCTGCTGACGGCGGCGATCGCCCTGTACTGCACCATGGCCGCGCTGCGCAGCAACGACCGGGGCCGGGACGAGCACCGCCATGCCGGGACGCTCTTCCTCGACAACCCCATCGGCCGTGCCAACGCCACCTATCTGCTGGAGCTGCAACGGGCCGTGTCCGACGCACTCGGGGTGCAGCTCCTCTACACCACGGGCTTGTTCGACACCACGGCGCTCGCGGAGTTCCCGCTGGTCATCCGGTTGCGCAACGACGCCGACCTGCGAGCCGGCCTGAAGTACATCCGGGTCGAGGAGCACCTGCGGCCCGGTCTGCCGGCGGCGGCGGAGGGCGAGGACGGCACCCACAGCGAGATCACCGCCACCCGGATGTACCGGCGCCCCCGCCCCGAACTCACGGCCGTCCCGGCACGCGCGGCCGTGCCCGCGCAGCACGCCGGCGGCCTGCCCCCGGAGCCGTCCGGAGGTCCGGCCGCGGCGCCGTCGGAGGAGGCCGCCGACCGGGGGTGAGCCGGGCCGACC
>NZ_JAAVJC010000045.1 GCF_012033785.1 Streptomyces bohaiensis | reverse complement strand
GGCCACCGCCGGGGGGCGGTGGCCCGACCCGGTCAGTGGGGCGCCGGGCCGGGCGGTGCGACCGGGCCGCGGGCACCGGCGCCGAGCCGGTCGGAGAGCGCGCACAGCGCCGCCCGGTTCGGCTCACCCGTCTTGGCCACGAGGCTGGCGATGTGTTTCTCCACCGTGCGGGGCGAGATGTAGAGCCGCCCGGCGATCTCCTTGTTGCCGGGCCGGTCCGGCAACAGCCGGAAGACCTCGTACTCCCGGACCGTGACGCCGAGCGACCGGAGCGGCCCGGGGATGAGCTCCGAGCCGTCCCGGTGCTGGGGGATCGTCAGCCCCATCTGCCGGAGCAGCCCGCGGCAGGCGCCCGCCACCGCGGGCACGCCCGCCGCGTGGAAGTGCTGCTGCGCCTGCCGCAGCCAGCCGGCCGGATCGCCCCAGCCGGCGCCGTGGGCCTCCTCGCCCACCCACCGAAGACCCAGATGCAGCGCCAGCGGGTAGTCGGCGGCGATGCGGCGCGCCTCGGCGACGCGCTGCTCCGCCGCGTCGCCCCGGCCCTCCCGGCCCAGCAGGACGGCGTCGGCGAGGACCACGAAGTGGCGGTTCCACGGCACCCGACTGGGCGAACCGGCCGCCACCTCCTCGTACCGTCCGCGGTCGGCGGTTCCGTCGAGCACGTCCAGGAGCAGTCCCAGCCCGTGGTCCCCGACGAGTTGGAAGGTGGTGGCGTTCTGACTGCTCAGCCGATGCGCTGTGCGCAGTTCGTCCACCGCCCGCGGCCGGTCCTCCTCCAGCAGCGCGCAGAACGCGCGGGCGAGGCCGTGTGCGAGGGGCTCCTCCTGGGAACCCGCGCTGTCCCAGCGTTCGAAGGTCTCCAACGCCCGTTCCATGGCGGGGCGGTCGCCCCGATGCGCGCCGAGCGTCGCCCGGATGACCAGGAGGTAGCGGACGACCGGTGCCAGCCGGAGGCGTTGGGCGACCGCCAGGCACTCCTCGGCGCGCCGTTCCGCCCCGTCGGTGGCGCCGCGCAGGACGTCATCGAGGACGAGGATGCCCTCGATCGTGTGCACCAGCGGCACGGCGCCCAGCCGCTGCGCCTCGTCGCGTGCCTCGGTCAGCGCGCCGGTGGTGCCCTCTCCGAGCCACCGGTGGCCGCCGATGCGCACCATGGCGTACATGCGGTGCAGCGGCAGCCGGTTCCGCTGTGCCGTGTGCAGCGACAGTTCGAGGTACTCCAGGGCCTGTTCGGGGGCGCGTTCCCGGGTGAGGGTCCCGAGCAGCTCCCACGCCTCGCAGGCGACGGTGGGCAGGTCGCGGCGCCGGGCGACGTCCACGGCGGCCGCGGCCAGGGCGATGGCGCGTTCGGTGCGGTCGGGCCCGGGGGTGTCCAGCACCAGATGGGCGGCGGCGACATCGGCGGCGGCCCCCACCGCCTCGTCGGGCTCGGTGGCGAGCAGCGAACGGGCCTGCTCTATCTGCGCGTTGCCGTCCTCCCACCGTCCGATGGTGTGCGCGACCTTGGCGAGCCGGATACGCAGCGCCGCGAGGCGGGGCGCGCTGAGCCCGGCGCCGACCAGTTCGCGCAGGCTGTCGGCCAGGGCGAGCGCTTGCGTGAACTCTCCCGATTCGGCCAGCGCGGGCAGGAGTTCCTCCAGGACGCCCGCTCTGGCGGCTGTTTCGCCTGCGGTCGCCAGCAGCCGCTCGGCGCGGGTGAGCAGCGCCACGGCGGATCCGACGGCGCCGTCGCGCAGCGCGCGGTCCCCGGCGACGGCGAAGAGCCGCCCCGCCTCGCCCGGACGGCCCCCGTCCGCCCGCAGCGCCGCGACGGTGGTGCACCACTCGCCCTCCAGCTCCGGGTGCAGTCCGTGCGCGGCGTCGGCGGCGCTGGTCGCGAGCGCGGCGCGGCTGGCCGGGGTGAGCTGGGAGAGGAGCGTGGTCACGGTCAACGGGTGACGGAAGGCGTACCAGTCGGGGTTCGGGTCGTCGGCCACGACGATCTGGGCGGTGACCGCGGCGTGCAGGTGGCTGAGGAGTGTCCGGTCGTCCAGGGCGGTCATCCGCTGGAGCACCGACAGCGGGAAGCGGGGGCCGAGGACGGCGGCCGCGGAGAGCAGGGCGTGGCCCTGCGGGCCCAGCCGTTCGACGCGGTGTCCGATGCCGCGTGCGAGGAGTTCCGCGAAGGCGTGCCGCAGGTCGTGGACCACCTGCCAGGTGCCGCCGGTGCGCACCAGGGCGCCGCTGCCGACCATCGACTGCAGCAACTCCTCGACCAGCAGGGGGCTGCCTCCGCTGGCTTCCCACAGTCGGTCCAGTGCCTCGGCGGGCACGGCGTCGGGGGTGGTGCCCAGGCAGTCGGCGGTCATGGTCGCGGTGGCGCCGCGGTCCAGGGAGGCGAGGTGGAGCAGGGCACCGGTCTGCCGGCGGGCGGCCGAGTGGGCCAGGTCGAGTGTGCCGCCGGGGTCGTCCCGGCTGGTGATGAGGAGCAGCACCGGCAACTGCTCCAGATTGTCGACGAGGTACTCGACGACGGCGAGGGTCTCGGTGTCGGCGGCGTGGAGGTCCTCCAGGATCAGCACGGTGCCGTGGTCGTGGCCGATCTGGGCCAGCAGCCGCAGGACCGCCTCGCCCAGGGCCACCAGGGAGGTGGGGCCCTGGGCGTCGGCGGCCCAGTCGGGGATCAGTCGCCCCAGCACGGGCCGGTAGGGCCCGAACCGGGAGTCGTCCAGCGGCTCCGCGCCGCGGAACAGCGGCATCAGAGCCTCGGTCAGCGGTCGGAACGGCACCATGGGGCCGATGGTGCTGGTCCGGCCGCGCAGGACCCGCATGCCGCTTCCCAGCGCGGAGCCGGTGGCCTCCGCAACCAGCCGGGACTTGCCCGTGCCGCTCTCGCCGGTCAGGAAGACGGTGCCGCCCCGGCCGTCGCGCGCCGTTTCCAGCGCTCCGGTTATCACGGCGATCTCGGGGTCCCGGCCAACGACACGCGGCGCGATGATGGGCATGGCTTCATCGTAGGCGCCCGTGCTCGCGTGCCGCCCTGTTCGAGAAGGCTTCCCGCAATGATGCGTTTCGTCCCGCGAGTCCGTCGACGGCCTCGGCCGACCGGCCCCGACCCGCGGTTTCTCCCCGAGTGCGTCAGATGGGCGCGGAGACCGTGGTGTGGGCGGCGTGGAGCGAGGCGACGACGCCGGTCCCCAGTGGCAGGCCCGCCAGCGCCCGGGCCCGCTCGTTGCGCAGGTTCCGTCCGGAGAGCTGCATCGCCCCGGCGGGGTCGCCGGGGGCTGAACCGGTGGAGCCGGCGACCGGGGCGTCGTCGGTGGCGCAGCCGGTGTGGGGGGAGAGGCGAGTCATGACGATTCCTCCGGGATTTCGATGGGGAGTGGTGCGGGGTGTCGGTGCGGTGCGGTCGGTGCGCCGTTCCGGGCGATCGGGTGATCCGGCGGGGGTCGGCGGCGACGGGGCACGTGCCCGGCGGCCACCGGGCACCTCACCCGCCACGACGGTGACCGGCCGGTCCTGCGCCGGGTGCGAGCAGAAGAACGGAGGGTACCGTCTCGGGAAAACCGAGCCGCAGCAGTGTGTGACCGATACCGGCCAGCCCGTCCAGTAGGCCGGGGCTGGGCACGCGACCCGGTGTGGCGCACCGGTGGCCGTCCCGGTGCAGCGCGCCCAGGACCAGCCCTCGTCGGTGCGCCAGCCGCTGCGCGGCGGCAGGGTCGCCTCCTGCGGCGAGAACGGCGAGCGCCTCCAGCGATCCCGCCTCCCCGTGGCAGGGCGTCAGGTCGGCCGTGGCGGGGCGTGCGGCCAGCCGCTCCGAGGCGGAGTCGAGCAGCCCGTGGCCCAGCCGCCACGGGTCCGCGCCCGGGCCGTCGGTCGCCGCGAGCAGCCACCCCGGGGTTCCGGAGCACCAGGAGAGATCGGCCGGGGCCGACTCCAACGCCCGGTGGGCTCGGCTCAGAAGCAACCGGCCGGTGTCGCCGGCCGCGCCGGGGCGGTGTGCCGCGTGACGCAACAGCGCCCAGGCGATTCCGGTGGCGCCCCGGGCGAAGCCCGGCTCGGGGACGGCGGTGGGCAGGTCGTCCACCGCCGCCGTCAGTCGGTCGGCCAGGTCGTCGGCGAGTCGGCCCGCCAGGGGCAGTTCGCGGGCCGTGGCGACCGAGGTCGCGGCGGCGAGCGCCCCCGCGAGACCGTCCGCGACGGACAGGGCGGGCGGCTGGCCGGTCGGCCGGCCGGTCGGTGTCGCGGCGGCGGCGAGCGCGGTCAGCGCGTCCGGCAGGGCGGCGGGCACGTCCGTGCCGAGCAGGGTCTCCAGGCGGGACACGGCGTAGACGATCCCGCCCAGCCCGCTGAACCCCCCGGGGCCGACGGCCCGGCTCAGCTCCGGCCGCTCGGCGAGGTTCCTCACGAGGGCGGGCAGCGGGCGCACCGCGGCGCGGGCGAGGTCCGTGTACCGGGCGCGGCCGGTGAGAGCCCCGAGCTCGGCGAGGAAGAGAGCGACGCCGGGATAGCCGTGTGCGAGCCCGGCACCCATCGGCAGCACCGCCCAGTAGGCGTCCTCGACGGGTTCCACGCCGAGCCAGTTGGCGCGCCCGCCGCCGTGCTGGGCGCGCGCCACGATGTCGTCGGCGACGCGACAGGCCGCGGCCAGCAGCAGCGCGGGGTCCGCGACCTCCGCGGGGGCGCCCGCTCCTCCGGGAGGCAGCGGCTTGGCCCGGTGGCGCCCGGTGCGGCCGGCGTCGTCGGCGGTGGCCAGTGAGGCGGTGATGACCCACTCCTGGCACCGACGGTCCATCTCGTCCATCGCCTCGACCCGGCCCCTGACCGTGGCGAGCGCGGCTTCCCCGAGGATCCCGGGGAGGCGTTCGCCCGCGGAGGTTCGGACGGTCCGGGAGCCTGGCCGGTGGCGGAACAGCGGGAGGTCGCCGCCCCAGAGGTCGGCCGTCTCGGCCTCGGCGAGCGCGAGGCGTGTCGGGTCGCCCGCCGCCTCGGTCCAGAGCAGGGCGAACACCGCCTCGCGCAGCAGGGCGTCACCCAGCACACCGGGGTGGAGGGACTCCTCCAGCAAGGTGGCGTAGAGGCGCGACGGCCGGGCCACGACGCGGCACTCCAGTGCCTCGGCGCGGCGCAGCGGGCCGTCCTCGGCGAGGAATCCGGCGCGACCGCTCTGCACGGCCCGGTAGCCGTCGTGGAACCCGTTGACGAGCGCTGCGTGGTAGTCGGTGTGCGCCACCGCGCCGCCGGCCAGCTGCGGCTGGTTCTGCGCGGGCGGTGCCGGGGCCGGGCGGAGCGTCCGGCGCATCCGGTCGGTCCCGGCCTCCTCCCAGCCCTCCATGCCCCAGGGGGCCTGGCCGGCGCCGCCGACGGCCGAGACGTCCAGCTGGCCGTGGTCCCCCAGGACGACCTGCGGCAGGACGCAGGTCTGGTAGACGGAGGCGGTGATCCGGGCCGCCGCCGGGTCGTCACCGGTGACGTTGGGCAGCGGGAGGTCGGGGTGGAAGAGGGTTTCCGCGTCCACGAGCACCGGTTGGTCGCCGTGGGCGATCAGGTTCTCCCGGTGCAGGTCGGCGCCGCACAGCGCGTGTGCCAGTGCCAGCAGCGCGCCCTGCCGGCGGTAGAACCGGTCGACGTCACCGACGGTCCGGCAGGACAGGTGGTCGACGTGTTCCATCCAGCCGTACCCGGCCGACCGCACGGTGGCCGCGGTACGGAGCGTGAGGTCGGGCACCGCGGCGTTGAGCCAGGAGACGGCGGCGTCCCACACGGCGTGGTGGTCCAGCGGACGTGGCTTGTACAGCGCCCGTGCACCGTCGCGGAAGTGGAGCCGGGCGACCGCGCGCCCGCCCAGGTGGGTGTCGCCCAGCGCGAGTTCGACGCGGGTGAGCGGTCCCGGGTCGCGCCCGGCCCACAGCCCGGCGACGATCCGCGGGCGGTCCCGTGCGTACCGGTCGGCGAGCTCCGCCGCCGCGTCCGCCGACGAGGTGCAGAGTTCGGCGAGGACCCGTGCGAGGACGGGGTAGCGGGCGAGCAGGGTCACGAGGTGTCCGGGGTCGCCGAGCGTTGCCGTGAAGGAGTCGAACCGCTCGGTGGGGGTGGCCCCGACGAGGAGGCCCGAGGTGCGCGCGGTGTGCAGCTCGCGCACCAGCGTCCGGGCCGCCGTGTCGACCAGGCGCTCCGCCAGCCACGGTCTGAACGCCGCCTCCACCGCGTGCCGTTCGGCGTCACCGGTGGCGGGGTCGTAGGAGCCGCGGAGCCGTTCGAGGGCGTGGGCCGAGAACGGGCGGAGCACCGCCGCGAACGCGTCGCGCCAGTCGCCGTCGGCGGTTCGGGCGGCCGGTCCGTTCGCGGCGGCGCGCAGCGCCTGCTCGACGAACACGGCCCACGGCGGGCTCGGCGCGCGTTCCCCCAGCGCGGTCGGCGACTCGTGCCACAGCGCCGCGCCGAGCGCCTCGGGCACGCCGAGCGCTGTCAGGCGCGCGGCGGTGCCGGCCGTGTCGAGCCCGGCGAGTGCCTCGCGCCACGCGGTGACCGTCGGGCCGTCGGCGGCGGGGGGGCGGCCGGGCGCGGCGAGCCGCTCCCGCAGGGTCAGTCCGCGGGCCCACCACAGCGGCGGGAGCGGCTGCGGCGGTACGCGGTCGGTCTGCGTCGCGGCGGAGGTCGAAGTCACCCGCACACCGTCGCACCGGGCCCGCGGCAGGTACATGGGGGATCGGCCCCCATATTCCCGGGGGCGGTCGGCCGCAGGGCGGGCAGACGGGGCCGCCCGAGGGCGGCAGCACCGGTCTGAGCTGCGCGAACGCCACGGCCTCCGCGGCGCGTCCGGGGCCGCCCGGGGGAGTGGGGGCGGGCGGGGGCACCGTGGTGACCGGTGCGGGCGGGGGCACGGGCGGGCGGTGGCGGGCCGGAATGTGGGGGCGGCCCACCGATGCCGGGCGGCCGACCCGCGGTCGAAGCTCGGGTCGCCGGTGGTAGCCGGTTCGCGACCGAGGAGGAGCAGCCATGAGAGAACCGGTGCGCGTAGGCGTCGTGGCACTGGACCGGGTGCTTGAGGCGGGCACCCGCAGCGCCCTGGAGCAAGGGGCGGATCTGCTGGTGGTGGACTCCGCCGACCGGCCGGCGGTGGTTGTGGTCGTCGTGGACCGGGTGACCGAGCCGGTGCTGGACCTGGTGCGGCGCCACCGCGCCGATGAGCACCGGCCCGAAGTGGTCCTCGTGGCGACAGAGTTGGCTCCCACCTCGGCGCTGCACGCCATCGCCTGCGGTGCGCGGGGGCTGCTGCGGCGGCAGGAGGCGAGCGTGCCGCGGCTGGCCGCCACGGTGCTGGCCGCCGCCCAGGGCGACTGCTCGGTTCCCCCGGACCTGCTGGACGGGCTGCTGGAGCGCGGCGCCGCCGGGGGGATGTCGGACGCCTGGGGATCGGCGGGGCTCAGCGAGCGGGAGCAGGCGGTGCTGCGGATGGTCGCCGACGGACGGGAGACGAGCGAGATAGCGCGTGAACTGTGCTACTCCGTCCGGACCGTCACGACCGTCCTGCACGACGTGACCCAGCGGTTCCGGCTGCGCAACCGTGCGCACGCGGTCGCCTACGCCCTCCGGGCGGGTCTGCTGTGAGCGGGATCGCGGTGCGTGGCGGCGTCCCGGTCGCCTTCGGCGCGGACCGGCTCCACGGCCACCGGCCCGCGCCCCGGCTGCCCGAGGCGGCTGCGGGCCGCGTCGGTCGTACCGGCGAGGTGGCGGTCCGGGTGCGGTGCACGGAGCCGAGGCTGCGCGCCCGTTGGGACGAGCGGCTGTCCGCCGCCGGTGTCCCGACCGCCACCGGCCCCGGCGGCTCCGAGGTGCTGCTGGCCGTGGGCCACACGCTGCAGCAGGCCGTCGAGTTGTGCGGTCCCGACGTGCCGGGGCGCCCGCGCCCGGTGCTGGTCGCCGCCGACCGGGTCTGCCCCGAGGGGGTGCTGAGCGCCGTGCGTTGCGGCGTCCGCACGGTGCTGCGGGCCGCTGACGCCTCCCCGACGCAGCTCGCCGCCGCGGTCCTGGCAGCCCACCACGGGGACGGACGGCTGCCCTACGGTGTGCTGGTGCGGCTCCTCAACGCCCCGGCCGGTGGTGCCGAGACCCCCGCGCGGGTGAGTTCCGGCGCGAGCGAGCCGCTGCAACCGCTCACGCCCCGGCAGACCGCGGTGCTGGCGCTGGTGGCGGAGGGGCACGGCAACGCCGTCATCGCCCGCGTGCTGAGCTGTTCCGAGCACACCGTCAAGAACGTCATCTACGAGCTGATGTCGCGGTTGCAGGTGCGGAACCGAGCTCACGCCGTCGCCCGGGCGGTGCGCGCCGGCCTGATCTGACCCTCCTGCTGCCGGTCACGGCCGGCCCGGGTGCTCACCGCCCCGGGCCGGCCGTTCGGCGTGCCGGTCAGCCGCGAGCTGCGCCGACCGGTGCGTACACCGCGTCGCCGCGCATGCCCTCGCCCGCGGGAGAGGGCTCCGCCAGATCCGAACCGACCGGGCCCAGCTGCCGGTTGCCCTCCCCGACGTGCACGACGCGCGGGACGAGCTGCCGCGCCTCGGCGTCGGGCACGACCGCGTAGGAGATGATGATCACCATGTCGCCCGGCTGGACGAGTCGGGCGGCGGCCCCGTTGATGCCGATGACCCCCGTTCCGCGCTCGCCGGCGATGACGTAGGTCTCCAGGCGGGCGCCGTTGGTGATGTCCACGATGTGCACCTGCTCGCCGGCCAGCAGGTCGGCGGCGTCCATCAGGTCCTCGTCGATGGTCACCGAGCCCACGTAGTGCAGGTCGGCCTGGGTCACGGTCGCGCGGTGGATCTTGGACTTGAAGACGGTGCGGTGCATCTCGGGCTCTCCTCGGGGGTTCGGGTGGTGCGGTTCGGTCGTCTCGGGGCGACGGCGTGCCATGGGCGATCAGGTGCGTCGCCGCCCCGGTTCAGCGGGGTTCGGGGACGGTCGTGGCGGCAGGCTCGGCCGGGGTCGCGGCGGTCGCCACCGGGACGGCGGCCGGCTCGGCCGGCGGGGGAGCGGGCGTGTCGGGAACGGCGGGTGCGTCCGGTGGGACCGCGTCGGCGGCGGTGGTGGTGGCGCGGCGCACCGGCCCCGACACCGTCGCGGCCAGCGCCATCGCCACCATCCACACCGTCAGCACACCGGCGGCGGCGCGCACCCCGAGACCCTCCAGCAGCAGACCGCCCGCCAGGGCCCCCAGCGGGAGCGCTCCGTTGGCGAGCAGGCTGGAGGCGCTGAGGACGCGGCCCCGCAGCGCGTCCGGGGTGGTGGCCAGCTGGTAGCTGCCGACGGCGACGTTCCACACGGGCCCGACGAACCACATCGCCACGTACGCCACGGCCGCCGGCCACAGCCCGCCGCCCAGGAAGAGGACGCACATCAGCAGCGCCCACACCCAGTTCGCACCGATGACGAGGACGTTCAGCGGCACCCGGCGGCAGAACCAGCCCGCCGCCAGCGAGCCGGCCATCCCGCAGGCCCCGGCGACTCCGAGCAGGACCCCCACCGACGCCGGCCCCGCGCCCTCCTCGGCCAGCAGCACGATGACGACCAGGAACAGCGCCCGGAACAGCATGTTGCTCCCCGCCACGAGCAGCGCGGCGGAGCGCAGGAACGGACGGCGCCACAGCCAGACCAGCCCCTCGAACATGCGGCCGAACTGCTCGGTGATCCGGGCGCGTCTGCTCCTGACCGGGCCCGTGTCGTCCGGCATTGCCGCCCGTGCGGGACGCCGGGCCTGGAAGTCCTTCCGGATGCACAGCAACGTCACGAGGGAGACCAGGTAGGCGAAGGCCTCCAGCACGAACGGCACGGCGCGGCCGAGGCCGAACAGCACGCCGCCCAGCGGGGTTCCCACCATCGTCGCGGCGCGGCTGCGCGACTCGTTGCGCGCCAGCGCCAGGGAGAGCTGCGAGCGGTGCACGACATTGGGCACGGCCGCGGTGGAGGCCAGTCCGTTGAGCACGGTGAGTGTGCCCTCGACGAAGCCGACGACCATCACGTGCGCCAGACGGAGCTCACCGAGCACCAGCGCCAGCACGATGCTCGCGGCCCCCAGCGCCCGGAGCGCGTCGCACCAGACCATCACACGCTTGCGGTTCCACCGGTCGACCAGGACCCCGGCGGGCAGCTGGAAGAGCAGGGCCGGCAGCAGGGTCACGAAACCCACCAGCCCCGCATCGGCGGCGGAACCGGTGACGGCCAGGATCAGCAGCGGGTAGGCGACCGTGGAGGCGGTCGATCCGACCAGTGCCACCGCGGACCCGCCCCACAGCAGCATGAAGTCGCGGTTGCGCCGCAGCGGCGTGACCTCCGGGCCGCCGTGCGGGCCACCGGTTGTCGTCATGGACCTTTCCCACCTCTCTGATCCCGCGGGCACCGCGGACCCCGCAGTGCCGGGCGCCGGGCGTACGGGGCCGGCCCGGCCGGGCCGCACGGCGTGGTCGCCGGGCGGTGCCGCCAGCTTCGCGGCGACGACGGGCCGTCCACAGGGAAGTACGCGCACAAACCGCGACGGGCGCGCTGCCAAGGACTCCGCCGGAAGTTCTCTGCCCCCCGCCACCGACCGGAGCCGACCCTGGCCACATGACTGCTGACCCACCCCTCCTCACTGCCCGTTCGAGCTCACGGCGGAGCGGTGGCCGCCCGGGCCGCTCCCTCCCCCACCTGGTGGAGGCGGCGCCCGACGCCTCCCCGGGAACGCGCGACCTGGCCGCCCGCCGGGGCGAGATACGCGGGCTGCTGCGCGAACACGGCGCGGTGCTGCTGCGCGGCTTCGGCCCCGGTGACGTCGACGGGTTCGACGGTGTCGTCCGCACCCTGGGCGGGCTGCCCCTCGGCTACGCCGAGCGCTCCTCGCCGCGCAGCACCATCAAGGGCAACGTCTACACCTCCACCGACTACCCGCCGGCCGAGGAGATCTTCCTCCACAACGAGAACTCCTACCAGGCGACCTGGCCGCTCACGCTGTTCTTCTACTGCGTCAGCCCGCCCGACACCCAGGGCTCCACCCCGCTCGCCGACACCCGCAGGGTCCTCGCCGCGATCGACCCCGACGTCCGGGAGGAGTTCGCCGCCCGCGGCTGGATGGTGGTCCGCAACTTCAGCGAGGGCTTCGGCGTGCCGTGGCAGGAGGCGTTCAACACCGAGGACCGAGCCCAGGTCGAGGCGTACTGCGCACGCGGCGGGATGACCGCCGAGTGGACACCGGGCGGGCTGCGCACCCGCGCCCGCCGGGAGGCCGTCCACCGCCACCCGGTCACCGGGGAGCAGGTGTGGTTCAACCACATGACGTTCTTCCACGTTTCGACCCTGAAGCCCGACGTGTGCGCCGCGCTCCGTGAGATGTACGCGGAGGAGGACCTCCCCACCAACACGTACTACGGCGACGGCGCCCCCGTGCCCGACGACGTCGTGGCGCACATCCGGGGCTGTTACCGCGCCCAGTGGCGGCGCTTCGACTGGCAGCGTGACGACGTGCTGGTCGTGGACAACATGCTGGCCGCGCACGCCCGCGAGCCGTTCACCGGACCTCGTCGGATCGCCGTCGCCATGACCGAGCCCTCCGACGGCCCCGTCGAGCAGAGCTGACCGCCCCGCCGCCCCGCGCGCGGCGGCCGCCCCCGCGCCCGACCGGACCGACCGGCGCGGGCCCCGTACCGCACCACCCGCAGCCCCGACCGCGGCACGCCGCCCCCGGGGCCCGCCCCGCACCGGCAGCACCGCCGCCGGACCACACGCCCAGGGAGACGACCGATGGAAAGCGCCGACGGCGGATACCCGCTGTCCCACGCACAGGAACAGCTCTGGCTGCTCGACCAGCTCAGGCAGGGCGGCGCCACCGAGTACCTGATGCACGAGACCTTCCGCATCATCGGCCCGCTGGACGACCGGGCGCTGTCGGCGGCGCTCACGGAGATCGCCGCCCGGCACGAGGTGCTGCGTACCCGCTACGGCACCGAGGGCGGGTCGCCCGTCCAGCTCATCGACGACCCGGTGCCCGTCGTCCCGGACCGCGCGGACCTCGGCGACCTTCCGCGTGCGGAGCGCGAGGACCGGCTGCGGCAGCTGGTCGAGGAGCGGAGCCGACGCCCGCTGGACCTGCGGGCGGAACACCCCTGGCGCGCGGCGCTGGTCCGGCTCGCACCCGGGGAGCACGCGCTGCTCCTCACCTTCCACCACATCGCGTTCGACGGCTGGTCCTGGGGGATCGTCGCCGACGAACTCCGCGCGCTCTACGAGGCGTTCCGTACCGGCGGCCCCGACCCGCTGGAGCCGCTGGAGCTCCAGTACGCCGACTACGCCGAGTGGCGCCGGGAGTGGCTGGCGGCACAGCCCGAGGTGACCGACCGGCAGCTCGACCACTGGCGGCAGCGGCTCGCCGGCCTCGAACCACTGGACCTGCCGACGGACCGCCCCCGCCCCGCCACCTGGCAACCGGACGGCGACATCGTCCGCTTCACCGTCCCCGCCCCCCTCGCCTCCCGCGTCCGGGAACTGGCGCAGGCGCGCGGAGCGACGCTCTTCATGACCTACCTCACCGCCTACCAGCTGCTCCTGGCCCGGTACGGCGGCTGTGCGGACGTCGCCGTCGGCGTCTCCTTCGCCCGCCGCGACGACGTGCGGTTGGAGAAGCTGCTCGGGATCTTCCTCGACACCGTCGTGATCCGCGGCGACCTCGGCGGCCACCGCACCTTCCCCGAGCTGCTGGACGGAGTCAAGGACGCCACCCTCGACGCCTACGGCAACCAGGACGTCGCCTTCTCCCAGGTGGTGGCGGCGCTGGACCCGCCGCGCGACCCCGGTCGCAACCCGCTCTTCCAGGCCGGGTTCGCCCTCCACAACGCGCACCGCAGCCCCTTCTCCCTTCCGGGGCTCACCGTCACCCGCGAGGAACCCACCACCCGCAGCGGCGCGTTCGACCTCTCCCTCCACCTCGCCGAGCGGGCCGACGGCACCATGACGGGAGAACTGCTCTTCCCCGTCGCGCTGTTCGACCGCGACCGGATCGAACGCATGGCGGCCAACCTGCTCCAGCTGCTGGAGGGCGTCACGGGCCACCCCGGCAGGCCGGTCGCCGAACTCGACCTGCTCGCCCCCACCGAGCGCGCGACGGTGCTCGGCTGGGGCGAAGGCCCGCTCGCCCCCACCGGCGACGACCGGCCCCTGGTACGCATGGTGCTGGACCGCGCGGCCGCCACCCCCGACGCCGTCGCCGTCGCCCACGACGACGGTGACGTCACCTACGCCCGACTGGCCCACCGCGCCGCCGAACTGGCCACCGCCCTGGTCGACGCGGGCGTCCGCGCGGCCGACCCCGTCGCCGTCAGCCTGCGTCGCGGACCCGACCTGGTCGCCTCGATCCTCGCCGTACTCGGCACGGGCGCACAGCTCGTGCCCCTCGCCACCGACCTGCCCCCGGCGCGGCGCAACGCGCTGCTCGCCGACTCCGCCGCCGGCGTCGTCCTGACCGCGGAGGAGTTCCGCGACCGGTTCGCCGAGAGCGCCCGCGTCCTCACCGTCGACACCCTCCCCACCACGCCGAACGGCGCCGGGCACCTGCCGCCCGCCGGGTTCCCGTACCGCGCCGACCCCGACGACGCCGCCTGCCTCATCTACACCTCGGGATCCACCGGCACCCCCAAGGGCGTGGTCGTCCGCCACGGCGGCCTCCGCAACCGCGTCCTGTGGTCGGTCGACCGCTACGCCATGACCCCGGCCGACAGGCTGCTGCAGAAGACGACCATCGGCTTCGACGCCGCGATGTGGGAGTTCCTCTCCCCGCTGGTCTCCGGCGGCACCGTCGTCGCCGCCCCCGACGACGCGCACCGCGACCCCTCCGTCATGGCCGCCGCGGTGGCGCGCCACCGGGTCACGCTGCTGCAGGTGGTCCCCTCCGTGCTGCGGCTGCTCGTCGAGGAACCGGCCCTCGCCGGATGCTGCACCCTGCGGCTGGTCAGCTCCGCGGGCGAACCGCTGCCCGCGGCGCTCTGCGAGGGGCTGCGGGCCGTGCTTCCCCAGGTCGAGGTCCACAACACCTACGGGCCCACCGAGTGCTCCATCGACTCCACCCACCAGGCGTACCGCCCCGGCGACCCGGCCGCCGGAGTCGTGCCCATCGGCCGGCCGCTGCCGGGCGCCGGGCTCTCCGTCGTGGACGCCGCCGACCGGCTGGTGCCCGTGGGCGTCCCCGGCGAGCTGTGCGTGCGCGGCGTCGGACTGGCCCGCGGCTACCACGGGAGAGCCGCGCAGACCGCCGAGCGGTTCACCCCCGACCCGTACGCGACCACCCCCGGCGGCCGGTGGTACCGCACCGGCGACCTGGTGCGCTGGCGGGCCGACGGCACCCTGGAGTTCCTGGGACGCACCGACGACCAGGTCAAGGTGCACGGGGTGCGGATCGAACCGGCCGAGATCGAGGCGCTGCTCACCGCACACCCCGCCGTGGCCGCCGCCGCCGTCACCGCGACCCGCGACGCGCACGGCGACACCGCACTCACCGCCTTCGTCGTCCCGGCCGCTCCCGACGACGAGTTGGCCGCCACCCTGCTCGACCACCTCGCGGACCGGCTCCCCGCTCCCGTCGTTCCCGGTCGGCTGCTGCTGCTGGAGCAGATGCCGCTGACCGCCAGCGGCAAGACGGACCGCCGCGCGCTCCCCGACCCCGACCGGGCCGCTGCCGGCGGTGCCGCCGCCTCCGCCGACGGTGCCGCGCCGAGCGACCCGACCGAGGCTGCGATCGCCGCGACGATGGCCGAGGTGCTCGGCGTTCCCGTCACCGACACCCGCGCGGACTTCTTCGCCCTGGGCGGCCACTCCCTCCTCGCCATCCGCCTCGCGCTGCGACTGCGCCGCACCTTCGGCGTCGAGCTGACGGTGGCAGAACTGTTCAACGACCGCACCGTCGCCGGCCTCGCCGACCGGGTCCGCCGGGCCGCCGCGCCCGTCGACACGGTGCGGCCCGAGCCGCGGGAGGGCGGCCTGCCGCTCTCCCACGGTCAACAGCGGCTCTGGTTCCTGGAGCAGCTGGACCCCGGCGGCTCCGAGTACCTGATCCCGCTGGCGCTGCGGCTCCGGGGCCCGCTCGACACCGACGCGCTGCGCGGTGCGCTGGAGGATGTCGCCCGGGTCCACGAGGTGCTGCGCACCCGCTACACCGACCGGGACGGCACACCGCTCCAGCACGTCGACCCGCCCGGCAGCGTCCCGTTCCACCTCGCCGACCTGACCGCCGGACCCGGCGGGACGGGGGACGGCCCCGCTGTCCCCGAGCGGCTGCGGGCCGACCGGGCCCGGGAGCTGGTCGAGCAGGCGCTGCGCGTCCCGTTCGACCTCTCCCGGGAGCACCCGCTGCGCGCCACCGTCGTGCGTGCGGCCCCCGACGACCACTGGCTCGCCCTGACCTCCCACCACATCGCCTTCGACGCCTGGTCCACCAAGATCTTCCTCCGCGACCTCGACCGCGCCTACCGGCTGCGGACCGGTGGCGAGGGCGCCCCGCTCGGCTCGCCCGCCGTGGGTTACGCCGACTACGCCGCCTGGCAGCGGCGGCAGGAGGACACCGCGGCGACGGCCGACCGCCTGGCGTACTGGCGGGACCGGCTCGCGGACCTCGTCCCCGTCGAGCTGCCCACCGACCGGCCCCGGCCGGCGCTGCGCGACCCCAGCGGCGACACCGTGGTCGTGGACCTCCCGGCCGAGACCGCCGCAGCCGTCTCCCGCCTCGCGGCACGCCACGGCGCCACCCCGTTCATGACGCTGCTCACCGCGTTCCAGGTGCTGCTGCACCGCTACACCGGCCGCGCCGACATCGCGGTGGGCACGCCCGTGGCGGGTCGCACCCGCGAGGAGACCGAGGAACTGCTGGGCGTCTTCGTCAACAACCTGGTGATCCGCACCGACCTCGCCGGATCGCCCGCCTTCGCGGACCTCATGGGACAGGTCCGCGAGCGCACCCTGGAGGCGTTCGCCCACCAGGAGGTCCCCTTCGAGCGGGTCGTCGAGGAGGTCGCCCCCGGACGCGACCTCTCGCGCAGCCCCCTCTTCGAGGTGATGTTCGAGCACCAGCACATGGGAGGCATCGCCGGCTCCCTCGGCGACCTCGCCGTCGAACCGTTGCGCGCGGGGGAGGGGGTCGCCAAATACGACCTGACCCTCACCGTCAAGGAGCGGCCCGACGGCCGCATGCACTGCTGGTTCGAGTACGCCACCGCGCTCTTCGACCGCGAGACCGTCGAGCGCCTCGCGACCCACTACCTGCGGGTGCTGGAGTCGGCGGTGGCCGGCCCCGACACCGCCGTCGGGGAACTCCGACTGATCCCGGACGCCGAACTGCGCCGCCTCACCGCCGAATGGCCCGACCCGCTCGACCCCGCCGTCCCCGGTGTGGCGGCCGACGGCACCCCGGACGCCACCGTCCCGGAGCTGTTCGCACGCCGGGCCGCGGCCACCCCGGACGCCGTCGCCCTCCTCCACAGCGGTCCGGCGATGAGCTACGGCGAGCTGGAACGACGCAGCCGCCGCCTCGCGCACCGCCTGCGCGAGCTGGGGGCAGGGCCGGAGACGGTCGTCGCCTCCTGCCAGCCCCGGAGCGTCGACACGGTCGTCACCCTGCTGGGCGTGCTGCGCGCGGGCGCCGCCTACCTCCCGCTCGACCCGGCGCACCCGCCGCGCCGCCTCGCGGGCATCCTCGCCGATGCCGAGGTGCCGCTGGTGGTCACCACCGCCGCGCACCGTGACACCGCGACCGCCGCCGCCGACGGCCGGACCGTGGTCACCGTCGACGAACTCCCCGAACCGCCCCCCGGCACCGACGCCGCGGCTCTCCCGCCGCCGGACCCCGAGGCGCTGGCCTACGTCATCTACACCTCGGGTTCCACCGGCCGGCCCAAGGGCGTCATGATCGACCATCGCGCCTACGCCCACCACTGCCTGACCGCGGCGCACCTGTACGGCATCGCCCCGGGCGAGCGCGTCGGCCAGCTCTCCGCGCCCACCTTCGACGTGGCGATGGAGCAGATCGCCGCCCCGCTGGTGGTCGGCGCCACCGTCGTCGTCGCGGACCCGCTGTTCTGGACGCCGGAGGAGCTGCCGGGCAAGCTCGCCGAGCACCGCGTCACCGTCCTGGAGACCACCCCGGCGTACTACCGCGAGGTGATGGCGCACGACACCTCCGCCCTCACCGACCTGCGGCTGATCAACCTCAGCAGTGAGGTCGTGACCGTCTCCGACGCCCGCCGGTGGGAGGAGACCGGGCTGCCCGGTCGCTTCATCGCCTGCTACGGACCGACCGAGGCGAGCGTCAGCTCCGTCCTCCACACCGAGCTGGGCGACCTCGCCACGCAGCGCGGCACCGCCTCCCTCCCGCTGGGACACGCGTTCCCCGGCACCCGCGCCTACGTCCTGGACGCCCGGCAGCGCCCCGTCCCCACCGGCGTCCCCGGCGAACTCTGCCTGGGCGGCGTGCGGCTGGCCCGCGGGTACCACGGGCGGCCCGACCTGACCGCCGACCGGTTCGTGCCCGACCCCTTCGGCCCGGCCGGCGGCCGGCTCTACCGCACCGGCGACCTCGTGCGCCACCGCCCGGACGGCGTCCTGGAGTTCCTCGGCCGCATCGACCAGCAGGTCAAGATCCGCGGCCTGCGGATCGAGCTCGGCGAGATCGAGGCCGCGCTCACCGAGCACCCCGGGGTGAGCGCCGCCGCGGTCGTCGCCCGGGAGTCGGCCGCGGGCGGCGCGGACCTCGCCGCCTACGTCGTGGGCGAGGACGGGCCCGCCCCCGAACCCGCCGCGCTCCGCGAGCACCTGCGGGAGAGACTGCCGGACTACATGGTTCCCGCGCTGTGGACGGCGCTCCCCGCGCTGCCGATGACCTCCAGCCAGAAGATCGACCGCCGGGCGCTCCCGGAGCCCGAGATCGGCACCCCCCGGCCGTACACCCCGCCCCGCGACCCCGCCGAGGAGGCCGTGGCCACCGTCTGGGCGGAGACCCTGGGCCTGGAACGCGTCGGCGCGGACGACGACTTCTTCCTGCTGGGCGGGCACTCCCTGCTCGCCACCCGCGTCCTGGCGCGGCTCCGCGAGACCTTCGCCCTCGACCTGCCGCTGCGGCTGCTGTTCGAGGCGACCACCGTCGCCACGCTCGCCGCGGCCGTCACCGCGGCCGTGGAGGCCGAGATCGCCCAGCTCTCCGACGACGAGGTCACCCGACTGCTGAACCGGGAAGGCGCACGATGACCCACCAGACCCTGGACGCCGCGGCCCTGCGCGCACAGCTGCTCAGCCGCCGGCTGCGGGGCGCGGCCCCCGCCCGCCCCGACCTCCTCCCCACCGTCCCCCGCGGCGGCCCGCTGCCGCTCTCCCACGCCCAGCGGCGCCTGTGGGTCCTGGACCGCCTCGCGCCGGGCGGCACCGCCTACCTGATGACCGCCGCGCTGCGGCTGCGCGGCGAGCTGGACCCCGCCGCGCTGACCCTCGCCCTCGACGAACTCCTCGCGCGCCACGAGGTGCTGCGCACCCGCTACGAGGAGCGGGACGGCGAACCCTCCCAGATCATCGACCAGCCCGGTCCGCTGCACCGCACCGAGACCGACCTGCGCCCGCTCCCCGCCGACCGGCGGCGCGAGAGGCTGGCAGCCCTCGCCACCTCCGACCGCGAACCGGTCGACCTCGCCACCGGGCCCGTCACCCGGGCGGTGCTGGCCCGCACCGCCGACACGGAGCACGTGCTCTTCCTGACGGTGCACCACATCGCCTCCGACGGGGTCACCGAGGACCTGCTGGTGGGCGAACTCCTCGACGCCTACCACCGTCACAGCACCGGCGGCCCGGCGCCCGTCCCCGCACCGGGCGACGAGGACACCTCCCGGCCGCAGTACGCCGACTTCGCCGCCTGGCAGCGCGGCCACCTCACCCCTGAGCGGCTCGACACCGACCTCGGTTACTGGCGCGACCGGCTCAGCGGCCTGGAGCCGCTGCGCCTGCCCACCGACCGGCCCCGACCCGCGGTGCGCGAGGACGCGGGCGCCGTCGCCGGGTTCGAGGTGCCGGCCGCCGTCGCCCACCGCGTCGCGACGCTCGCCAAGGAGGCCGGGGCCACCCCGTTCATGGCCTACCTCGGCGTCTTCCAGCTGCTGCTCGGCCGGTACTGCGGTACCCGGGACGTCGCCGTCGGCACCCCGGTCTCCGGCCGGGACCGCCCCGAGACCCAGCGGATGGCCGGCCTCTTCCTCAACACCCTGGTACTGCGGGCCGACCTCGGCGGCGAACCCGACTTCCGGGAACTCCTCACCCGGCTCCGCTCCTCGACCCTGGACGACTACGGCCATCAGCAGGTGCCCTTCGACCGCATCGTCGCCGCCCTGGACCGCCGGCGCGACCCCTCACGGAACCCGCTGGTCGACACCCTGTTCCTCTGGGACGCGGCCCCGGCCGACGGTGCCCCGCACGGGGGCCGTCGCGTCGGCAAGCTCACCGCCGAACAACTGCCGGTGGGGGAGACCACCGCCAAGTTCGACCTGACCCTCTCGGTCACCGAACGCGCCGACGGCTCGCTGCGCGGCGGCCTCAACTACGCCACCGCCCTCTTCGACGCCGACACCGCGCGGCGCGCCGCCGACCACTACGTCCGGCTGCTCGCCGCGGTGGCCGCCACTCCCGACACCCCGGTCCACTCGCTGGAGATGATGGCGCCGCCCGAGCGCCACCAGGTGGTCCACGCCTGGAACGACACCGCCGTCGACCACCCGGGCGGCACCCTGCACGGGCTGATCGAGGAACAGGCGGCGCAGCGCCCCGAGGCGGTCGCGGTCCGCGCCGACGGAGCGGAGCTGACCTACGCCGAGACCGACCAGCGCGCCGAGGCGCTCGCCGCCCTGCTGCGCTCGCACGGCGTCGGCCCGGGAACGGTCGTCGGCGTGCACCTGGACCGCTCCCTGGCGCTGCCTGTGGCGCTGCTCGCGGTCCTCAAGGCCGGCGCCGCCTACCTGCCGCTGGAGCCGGGGCTCCCCGCCGAGCGCCTCGCCCACATGACCGAGGACTCCGGCGCGGTCGCCCTGGTCACGGACGCGGCCGACCCCCGGCCCGACGAACCGGTCCCGGTCGTCCGGATCGGCCCGGACGGCCGCCCGGCCCGGCCCGGGGGCGCAGCCCGAACCGTCGCCCCCGCCCACCCGGCGGCGGGCGAGCGCGACGCCGCCTACCTCATCTACACCTCCGGCTCCACCGGTCGGCCCAAGGGCGTGGTGATCGAGCACCGAGCCATCGTCAACCGGCTGCGCTGGATGCAGGACGAGTTCGCCATCGGCGCCGGCGACCGCGTCCTGCAGAAGACCCCCATCGGCTTCGACGTTTCCGTCTGGGAACTGTTCTGGCCGCTGACCGCGGGCGCCACCCTGGTGATGGCGCGGCCCGGGGGCCACCGCGACCCCGCGCACCTCGCCGAGGTCATCGCCGCCGAGGGGATCACCACCCTCCACTTCGTGCCGTCGATGCTGCGCGCCTTCTGCACCACCCCGGCGCGGGAGGACGCACCGCTCACCTCCGTCCGCCACCTGCTGTGCAGCGGTGAGGCGCTCCCCGGCGACCTCGTCGCGGACGCCGCCCGCCGCTTCCCCATCGCCCCCTACAACCTGTACGGGCCGACCGAGGCGGCCGTGGACGTCACCGGCACCCCCTGCGCTCCGGGCCGGCGCGTCACCATCGGCCGCCCCATCGCCAATACCCGCGCCCACGTCGTGGACGACGCGCTGCGCCCCGTCCCCGTCGGCGTGCCCGGCGAACTTCTCCTCGGCGGTGTCCAACTGGCCCGCGGCTACCACGGGCGGCCCGACCTGACCGCCGACCGGTTCGTGCCCGACCCCTTCGGCCCCGCCGGCGGCCGGCTCTACCGCACCGGCGACCTGGCGCGGTGGCTGCCCGACGGCAGCATCGACTACCTGGGGCGGCTGGACGACCAGGTCAAGATCCGCGGCCAGCGCATCGAACTCGGCGAGGTGGAGACACGGCTGCGCGAGCACCCGTCTGTCCGGGACGCCGCCGCGACCGTCCGCGACGGCCGACTCGTCGCCTACCTGGTCCCCGGCGCGGACACCGAGCAGGGCCCCGACCCCGCCGCTGTCCGAGGCTGGCTGCGCGAGCGGCTCCCCGAGGCCATGGTCCCCGCCGACTGGGTCGTGCTGGCACGCCTTCCGCTGTCCCCCAGCGGCAAGGCCGACCGGCGCGCCCTGCCCGCGCCCGACCGAGCGGGAGCGCAGGCGACCGTCGGGCACGTCGCCCCCCGCACCCCCCTCGAAGAGGTGCTCGCGGAGGAGCTGGCGCACGCCCTGGACCTGGAACGGATCGGGGTGACCGACCGCTTCTTCGACCTCGGCGGTGACTCCATCCGCGCGATCCGCGCCGTCGGCGCCTTGGCCGGCAGGGGAGTGGCACTCTCCGTCCAGCACCTCTTCACCCACCCCACCGTCGCCGAACTGGCCACGGTGGCGGCCCTGACCGACGACACCCCGGGCGCCGCGCTCGTCGAACCGTTCGCGCTGCTCACGGCGGACGAACGGTCGGCCCTGCCCGATGGGCTCGCCGACGCCTACCCCATGGGCGAGGTACAGGCCGGCATGGTCTACGAGCTCCTCGCCGACCCGGGCGCCAACTCCTACCAGAACGTCAGCAGCTTCCACTTCACCGACGACGGCCCCTTCTCGGAGGCGGCGCTCCGCGCCGCCATCGACCGCACCGTGGCCCGCCACGAGATCCTGCGGACCTCCTTCGCTCTCACCGGCTACGCCCGGCCCCTGCAACTGGTCCACCGCGAGGCGCCGGTCACCGTCGGCGTCACCGACCTGCGGTCCCTGTCCCCGCAGGCACAGCGCGAGGCCATCGGTACCCACCGGGCGACCGAGGCCGACACCCCGTTCGACCTCGCCACCGCGCCCCTGGTGCGCTACCACGTCCACCGCACCGGCGACCGGGCCTGGACCCTCACCCACACCGAGTGCCACGCCGTCCTCGACGGCTGGAGCCACCACTCGGTGATCCAGGAGATCCGCGCCGGGTACGGCGCGCTCCGCGAGCGGCCGGACCACCCGGCGGACCCGCCGCCCCGGGCGCGCTACGCCGACTTCGTCGCCCGGGAGCTGGCATCCCTCGCCTCCGACGACGACCGAGCCTTCTGGCGCGGCCGACTGGCCGACTACCCCCGGCTGGAGCTGCCCGCCGCCACCGCGCCGGCGGAACGCGGCGGCCCCGCCCACGAGGTGCGGGCACCCTGGCACGACCTCGCCCCCGAACTGCGGGAACTGGCCTCCGCCACCGGGACCTCGCTGAAGACCGTCCTGTACACCGCGCACCTGGCCACCCTCGGCGCCCTCTGCGGCCAACGCCGGTTCCTCGCGGGCGCCGTCTGCAACGGCCGCCCCGAGCTGCCCGACGGCGACGACACCCGCGGCATGTACCTCAACACCGTGCCGTTCGCGGTGGACCTCGACGCCCCGAGCTGGCGCGAGTTGCTCCGCGCCGTCTTCGCCGAGGAGGCGGCGGTCTGGCCGCACCGGCGCTACCCCCTGCCCGCCATGCAGCGGGAGTGGGGCGAGGGCACCCCACTGGTCGACGTGGTCTTCGGCTACCTCGACTTCCACGTGCTCGACCAGTCGGGCGCCGCGCCCGACGAGGTCACCGACAGCAGCCCCAACGAGTTCACCCTCGACGTCTGGACCTTCCCCGGCGACCTGCGGATCACCTGCCGCCCCGGCTGGGCCGACCGGACCCGCCTGGAGGCGTTCGCCGCGGTGTTCCTGCGGGTGCTGCGGGCCATGGCACGGACCCCGGACGCCGATCCGCGGCGGTTCCGGCCCGTGGAGCTGACGGCGGCCGCACGGCCCGTGACATCGGCCGACCCGCTCCCCGAACTCACCCTGCCCGAACTCGTGCTGCGCGCGGGACGGCCCGGAGCGGTGGCGCTCACCGCCGACGGTGCCGAGGTCACCCACGAAGAACTCGGGCGCCGCGCGCAGGCGTTCGCCCGACTGCTGCGGCGCCGCGGCGTCGGCGCCGAGACCCCCGTCGCCGTCTGCCTGGAGCGCGGCCCCGAGACCGTCGTCGCCCTGCTGGGCGTGATGCTCGCCGGTGGCACCTATCTCGCCGTCGACCCCGACTACCCCCGCGACCGGATCCGCTACCTGCTGGAGGACTCCGGCGCCTCCCTGCTGGTGACCCGGGCCGACCTGGTGGACCGCCTCGCCGGCACGGGCGGCCCGGAGCGCCTGCTGCTGGAGGACATCGAGCACGACGTCCGCGACAGCCCCGCCGACGCGACGACCGACCCGCTGCCGCGCGCCGCCTCGCCCGACTCCGCGGCCTGCCTCATCTACACCTCGGGTTCCACCGGCCGCCCCAAGGGCGTGCAGATCACCCATCGCAACATCGTCCGCCTTGTCCACGACGAGAACCACGCCCGCCTCGGGCCGGACGACGCGGTGCTGGTGGTCTCGCCCCTGGCCTTCGACGCCTCCACCTTCGAGCTGTGGGCCGCCCTGGCGGCCGGTGGGCGCCTCGTCCTGTGCCCGCCGGGCACCCCCACCACCGACAGCCTCGCCGACCTGCTGACGGGGAGCGGTGTCACCGTAGCCTTCCTGACCACCAGCCTCTTCCACCTGATGACCGAACGCCGCCCCGAGGCGCTGGCCGCCCCGCGCGCCGTCCTCACCGGCGGCGACGTCCTCTCCCCGTCCCACCTGCGGGAGGCGCGGGCCCACGGCGTCGTGGTGAGCAACATGTACGGGCCCACCGAGTGCACGACCTTCGCCACCGCCCACCACGACATCACCCCCGACCCCGCGGGCGGCGCCGTGCCGATCGGCTCCCCGATCGCCCGGACCACCGCCCTGGTGGTGGACCCCGGCATGAACCCGGTACCCCACGGTGTCGCGGGCGAGTTGCTGCTCGGCGGGCCCGGCGTGGCCCGCGGATACCACGGGCGCCCGGACCTGACCGCGGAGCGCTTCGTCCCCGACCCCACCGGCGCCACCCCCGGCGGCCGGCTCTACCGCACCGGCGACACCGTCCGCCAGGACCCCGACGGCACGCTCCACTTCCTCGGCCGCCGCGACCACCAGGTCAAGGTGCGGGGCCACCGCATCGAGCTCGGCGAGGTCGAGTCGGCGCTCGCCGCGCTCCCCGGCGTCTCGGCGGCGGCCGCCGCCGTCTGCCGCACCGGGGCCGACGGCGACAAGGAACTCGTGGGCTACGTTGTCGGACGTCCCGGTGCCGACGCCCTGGACCGCGCCGCGCTGCGCGGCGCGCTCCGCACCCGGGTGCCGGCGTTCCTCGTCCCGACCGCCTGGGTCGAACTGCCCTCGCTGCCGCTCAACGGCAACGGGAAGGTCGACCGTGCGGCCCTGCCCGCGCCCGACCGCGTCACCGCCGGTGACGCCCACCGGGCGCCCCGCACCGCCGCCGAGCGGGCGATGGCGCAGGTGTGGTGCGAGGTGCTCGGCCGGGAACGTGTCGGCGTGGACGACGACTTCTTCCTGCTGGGCGGCCACTCCCTCCTCATCCTGCGCGCGGTGGCGCTGCTGCGGGAGCGGCACGGGCTCCAGCTGACGGTCCGCGCCTTCGTGGAACACCAGACCCTGGAGGCGGTGGCGGCGGTGGCCGAGCGCGGCACCCCCGCGGGCGCGACCGCCCCCGCCCTGATGTGGCTCCGCGAGGAGGGCGACCGGGCACCGCTGTTCTGCGTGCACCCCGGCGGCGGCAGCGCCCACTGGTACCGGCGGCTGGTGCCGCACCTCCATCCGGAGCAGCCGGTGGCCGCGCTGGAGTGGCCCGGCCTGCAGGCCGGGCCCGGTGAACCCGTCCCGACCGCGACCGAGATGGCCTCCCGGTACCTCGGGGAGATCCGGCGGGCCCGGCCCCGGGGGCCCTACCGGCTGCTGGGCTGGTGCGGCGGCAGCGGCATCACCGCCGAGCTCGCGGACCGGCTGCGGGCGGACGGCGAGGAGGTGACCTTCGTCCTGCTCGATCCCGGGCTCGACAGCCACGACCGCGAGGGCCTGTGGCAGGAGTTCCGCCTCATCGAGCGGTGCACCGAGCTGCTGTCGGAACTGGAACGCCGAGAGGCCGCCGCCGATCCCGGCGACGTCACCGAGCTGCGGGCGGAGATCCTGCGCCTCCTGGAGCACCTGGTGGACGACGCCGACCCGGAGACGGGCATCACGCTGCCCGAGGAGAGCGGCGCCGCGGTCTGGCTGCCCTCCGCCCTGATCTGGCGCGAGGTCATGGAAATGACCCTGTCCTACCGCCACCGCTACTACCCCGGCACCCTGCACCTGGTCGCCAGTGACGAACTCGCCGACGGCGAGCACGAGGTGGCGTCCGGACAGGACTTCCGCGGCTACGTGGCGCGGTGGCGGGAGCTGACCGGCGGCCTGGAGGTCCACCGGGTTCCCGGCGACCACTTCGGCGTCATGCGGAAGCCGCACGTGGACGCCCTCGCGGCCACCCTGGACCGCCTGTTCGCCTGACACGGACCGACACCCGCGCCCGGACGGGCGGCGGACGGCGGTGCTCGCCGTTCCCGCGCGGTGCTCGCCGTTCCCGCGCGGTGCTCGCCGGGCCGCGGTCGTCGTCTCCGGCGGCAACATCTCCTTCGCTGCTCTTCCCGCCCGGGGCGCACCCGC
>NZ_JAAVJC010000459.1 GCF_012033785.1 Streptomyces bohaiensis | reverse complement strand
GCTTGCGCCGGGGTCGCCGCACCGCGGCGGCGTCCCGGAGCCGGGGCGGGCCGTCTCCGCCGGGGCGGGACGGTCGGGCTGCGCCCGTCGGTGCGCCGCCCGGTGTCCGTCGACCGGACGGGCGCGGTGGGGCGGGGCGGCGGCCCGGTCGTGCGCGCGGGGCTCCGGCTCCTCGGAGGGGCCACCACCGCCCCGGTGCTCCTCGTGCTCCTCGTGCGTGTGGGCCTCGCCCGGGAGGAGGAGCCGCAGCACGGCGGGACGACCGGTGTGCACGACCGCGTTGGTCACCAGCTCGGAGACGAGCAGCACCACCGTGTCGGCCGGAGTGCCCGGGACCGGGCCTCCGCCGCCGTCCAACTGGGCTCTGACCCACTCGCGGGCACGCCGCACCTCCGCGGGGTCGGGTCCCAGCTCCAGCTGCCGTCGCAGCTCCTGCACCGCTCACACCATCCGTACCGGCGGACACCACGCCTCACGCCTGGGCGGACCCGACCGCGGCACGGGCGCCGCACTCCCGGGTCTGCACAGCATGAGTGAACGCGCGGGGCCGCAACAAGCACTTCGGACATATTCCGGCGCAAAGGAGTAAGCGGGTGGCTACTGTGCGACACCGGCCGGGGAGGTTCGAACACGCCGTGGGTGTCCGATGCTTGATTTCGCAACGATCGCGTGCAGGCCGCTGATCACGGGCGCAACCGGGACCTCGGCCCTGCGGCACCCGGCCGTAACGGCCGGCGTCGGGCGACTCAGGCGGGCAGCGGCTGCGCCGTGTCGTCGGCCGCGGCCTCCAGATCGGGGAAGCAATCGAACAGGCGTCGCACCCCGAGTGCCGCGAGCACCCGGTTGACGTGGGAGCCGTCCTCGGCGCCCTTCGCGGGGAGGATCAGCCGCAGCCGACCGGCGCAGGAGCGCATCAGCCGGCGGGAGGCGATCAGCACGCCCACGCCGCTGGAGTCGCAGAACTGCACGCCGGCGAGATCCAGCACCACGTTCTTGCGGCCGTCGGCGACGGCGTCGTGGACGTGCTGCCGCACGGTCGGGGCGGTCACGAGGTCCAGCTCGCCCTGGACGCGCAGGACGGCCCAGTCTCCCCGCTGCTCGGTCAGCACACTCAACGACACGCGTTCGATGCCCCTTCGCTCTCGGTGCCACCGCCCGCGGGTCGCGCCGCGGGCCGGCTCGCCCCTCGCCTACTCTATGCCCGCTCCTGCTCGTTCCGGCCACCGACCGATGGACGGCAGCCATCCTGCGGCGCCTTCCGGCCGCGCCCACGAGGGCCCGACGTCCGTTCCCAGTCGCCATGCCCACTTTTCACGCGCTCACGCATCGGCCGTGAGCGGCCACGGGGATCGCGCCACCCGCCACGCAGGGGACCGGACGCATATCCGTCCGACAGGTGCCCCACGGTGGGCGGGCCCACTACATTTGTCCCACGCGATGAAGGGTGGGCCCCGCATGGCGCACGAGACACCGCCCCAGTGGGACAGGGACATGCGTCGCCGGCTGCGCCAGGGGGAGGCGGCCGCGCTCGGCGAGCTGTACGACCGCTTCGCACCCCTCGCCTACGGCACCGCCCGGCGGATCCTCGACGAGGACACGGGCGCGGCCGAGGTCACCGGCGAGGTGTTCGGCCGGCTCTGGAGCAGCCCCGAGGAGTTCGACCCCGAGCAGGGCCCGCTGCGGACCTGGATCGCGGACGAGGCGCACCGGCTGGCGGTGGCGGTGCTGCGCCGGGCCGGCGGGACCGCCAACGACGCGGCGCTCGCCGCCGAACGGGCACGCCGGGTCCGCGCCGCCTCGACGGCCGCCCGGGCCGACTACATCGTCACCTCGATGCCCTCGCCGCTGCGCACCGCGTTGGAGTTGGCCCGCGCGCAGCGGCAGAGCACCTCCCAGGTGGCGGCCGGCCTGGGCATCACCGAGGAGGAGGCCCGCCGCCGGTTGCGGCTGGGACTCCAACTGCTCTCGACCGCGGGCGGCTACGCCGCTCCGGAACGGCCCTGATGGGCCGCCGGGCCGACGGCGGCCCACCGGAGCGGGAGGGCTCGGAGGAGCCCGGCCGCCGCGCGGACGACGCGGGAGCCGCCGCCTCGGGGACGGCGGCGGGCGTGCCCGAGCAG
>NZ_JAAVJC010000458.1 GCF_012033785.1 Streptomyces bohaiensis | reverse complement strand
GCCGGGAGCCACGGCGCGGTCGGCGGACGGCACCGGCTATCGCGGTGTCGGCCCAGCTCGGCACGGCGGCGGGCAGCCGGGCGGGGAGGTGTGCCTCGGCCGGCCGGGCGAACGGCACCTCGGCGTCGGCCCGCGCGGTCTCGCCCCGCGCGGTGTCGGACCAGCGCGCCGGGCTGTCGGAGATCAACTCCAGATAGATCGACCGGAAGGCGGCCAGGCTCTGCTCCACGGTGAACAACTCCAGGGCCCGGGCCCGTGCGGCGCCGCCGAGCCGCTCGCGGCGGACCGGGTCCGCCAGCAGGTCGGTGCAGGCGTCGGCGAGCGCGCGGGGGTTGCGGGGCGGGACCACCAGCCCGGTGCCGCCGATGGCCTCGCACACGGCTCCGACGTCGGTCGACACGGTGGCCCGGGCGCAGAACATCGACTCGACCAACTGCACCGGGAACCCCTCGGTGGCGCTGGAGAGCACCGCGACCGACGCGTCCGCGTACGCGTCGGCGACGGTCGGCACCGCCGGGTCGCCCACCTCCTCGAACCGCACCGGGTTCTCCCCCACCGCGTGGCGGTCCGGTGCCTCGTCGGGGAAGAGCTGGGCGGCCAGCCCACGGCAGTGGGCGAGGTACTCCGGGTCGCTGCGGCCCCGCTGCGGGGTGGCCACCAGTCGCAGTCGGGCGTCCGGCACCGACCGCCGCACCTCGGCGAAGGCGTGCAGCAACCCCACCAGGTCCTTGCCGGGTTCGACGACGCCGACCCAGACGAGGGTCGGGGTACCGGCGGACAGCGGGCGGGCGGCGCCACCGGCGCCTCGTTCCGGGCGGCGCCCGGGGCCCGCGCCGGCCGGCACCGCCGTCCGTGCGCTCTCCCGCGCCACCTCCCGGAACGGGCCGGCATCCATGCCGGGGTAGACCGTACGCAGCCGCCCGCGGTCGGCGCCGCACCGCTCCTGCCACCGCCGGGTGTGCGTGTTGCCCGGGGTGATCAGCGCGGCCGCCGCGTACGTCTCGTGCGCCAGTCGGGCCTGGAAGGCCGACAGCAGCGCGCGGACCGGAGCGGACGGCGCCGAGGGGGCGACCGCGTGTGCGGCGCTGACCAGGTAGTGCTCCCGCAACCGGGCGCCGTGCTCCGTGACCAGCAGCGGCGTGCCGTGGAAGTGCCGGGCCAGCAGCCCCGGGAGCGCGGCCGCTCCCCCGCCGACGGCGTGGCAGAGGTCGACGGCGGCCAGCCCGGCGTCGCCGTCGGGTGCCGCCAGGCCGTACCAGTCCAGTTGCAGGGGCCGCAGCACCCGCTCCAGCCGCTCCGCCACGGCGAGCAGGTCGGTGACGCGGGAGCTGTGCACGGCGCGCGGGGCGCCCGGCGCGCGGCACGCCGCCTCCAGAACCCGTACGGCGCCCTCCGACCGCAGCCATGCGCTGAGCCCGCCGTGGTCCGCGGCGAGGTCCGCCAGCGCGTACAGCCCGGCGCCGAAACGGTCCGCCGCCCGCTCGGCGGTGGCCGCGCCGGCGTCACGCTCCGGCAGTCCGCCCGCGGGAGGGCGCGCCGCGGCGGTGTGCGGGGCGCCGCAGAGTGCCGCGGTCAGCTCGGCGAACGCCTCGGCGTACCGGCGCGCGAGCCGACGCCCGACCCGGCCGTCACCGCGGTGCTCGGCGGGCGGCGGACCCCACAGCGGGGCGCTGCGGACCGTGGTGACGTTCTCGGGCAGCGCGCTCCGCGGCCCGGCGTGCTGGCGCGCGGTGCGGCTGAGCGCGCAGACCTCGAACTCGTGGTCCCCGAGCCCGCGGAGCAGGCGCTCGCACCAGTCGCCGGACTCGCCGCGCGCGTACGGGTAGCCACCCTCGGTGAGCAGTGCGACGCGCACCGGTGCACCCCCTTCTCCCCGACGGACGGGACTCGGTCGTCGACCGACCCGGGAACGGTGGTGCGCCCCGGGGCGGAACCTGCGGGAAGAAGCTAAGTCGCTGGACGGGCGCCGCGGCGGACGGTTGTCCGTCCTGCCACCGGAAGGGGTGAAGAAACGTAACCATGGGCCCGCGCGAGCGTTACGGCAGCCGGACAGGTGAACGAGGCCGGCGCCGCACCGAGTGCGGTTGACGCCGGGCCGGGCCGGCGCGCCGGCCCCGCGGACGCGCCGGCCGGCCTGCAC
>NZ_JAAVJC010000457.1 GCF_012033785.1 Streptomyces bohaiensis | reverse complement strand
TACCGGACCGGTGGTCTTCGCCGTCGCCACGGGTGTCGTACCCCCGGGCGTCACCCCGCGGTCGCACCCTGGCCCCACCGGGCAGGAACAGGGCGGGCGCGGGACCGGCGCCCCGGGAGTGCGAGGAGGCACCGCGGTGCACATCTCACGGCCGACACACGTCACCGGACCGGGGCGGGCCGGCGCCGTCACGGCCGCCATCGCCCTGGCGATGGCGCTGATCGCCGCCACCGGCGGCGACGACGAGGAGGCCGCCGCGGCGGCCGGCCCCCGCAACGTCATCGTCCTCATCGGCGACGGCATGGGCTACGCGCAGATCGACGCCGCCTCGCTGTACCGCGACGGCACGACCTTCGGGCAGGTCACCGTCGAACCCGGCGCCGAACAGGTCGAGCGCTCCCCGGCCCAGGCGTCCACCGTCTACCAGAACTTCCCTGTGGCGGCCTCGGTCGCGACCTACCCGCGCGGCGGTGGCTACGACCCGCAGGCCGTCTGGGACAGCTTCCCCGCCGTCACCGAGGGGTTCACCGACTCCGCCGCCGCGGCCACCGCGCTGGCCACCGGGGAACGCACCGACAACGGTCGGCTCGGCACCGACACCCGGGGCGACGCACTCCCCAACCTCACCGAGCACGCCGCGGCCCAGGGCAGGGCGACCGGCGTCGTCACCTCCGTCCCCTTCAGCCACGCCACGCCCGCCGGGTTCGTGGTCCACCGGGACGACCGCGGCGACTACCACGCCATCGCCCACGAGATGATCCACGACAGCGACATCGATGTCGTCATGGGCGCGGGCGACCCCGCACGCGACGCGGACGGCCGCCCGCTGCCGGAGCCGGATCACACCTACCTCGCCGCCGAGGACCACGCCGCACTGCTCGCCGGCGAGACCCCCTTCACCCTCGTCAACAGCCGCGACGGCTTCCGGGACCTCGCCACCGCCACCGAGACGCCGCGGCGCGTCCTCGGCCTCGCCCCCGTCGCCGCCACCCTCCAGTACGAGCGGTCGGGTCCCGACCGGACCGCCGACGGGAAGCCGGTCGCCGGTGCCCTGCCGTACGCCGCTCCCGCCAACGAGGAGGTGCCCACCCTCCCGGAGATGGCCGAGGCGGCGCTGAACGTCCTCGGCAACGCGTCCGAGGAGGGGCTGTTCCTCATGGTGGAGGGCGGGGCCATCGACTGGGCCGGCCACGCCAACGACCTCAACCGGCTCATCGAGGAGCAGACCGCCTTCGACGACACCGTCGCCGCCGTCACGCAGTGGGTGGAGCGCGAGAGCTCCTGGGACGAGACCCTGGTCGTCGTCACCGCCGACCACGAGACCGGCTACCTCAACGGCGAGGGGGCCGACCCCGGCTGGCGCCCCCTCACCGGCGAGAAGGGTGGACTTCCCGCCGTCTCCTGGCACTCCACCGACCACACCGGCTCGCTGGTGCCGCTCTACGCGCGGGGCGCCGGCGCCGAGCGCCTGGCGGCCGCGGCCACCGGATCGGACCCGGTGCGGGGCGCCTACCTGGACAACGTCGACATCCCGCGCACCGTTCTCTCGCTGTGGGGCCGCGACTGACCGCGCGGCGGCGGCCGCGCCCGCCCCGGCCGGACACGTCGCCCGACGGGGCGGTATCGCGACGGTCGGCGGCGAGGGGCGGTTGACGTCCCCCGTCGTCACTCCATGATGGGGCGTCAGTACCAGGAGTGCCCCCTGGTACCTCCCCACCGCAGGAGGACAGCCCAGTGCACCTGACATGGACCGGCCGGCTGGCCGCAGGGACCGCGACGGCCGCGCTCGCCCTCACCCTGGCCGCGCCCGCCTCCCTCGCGGACGCCGCCCCGACCGCCGCGCCCGCCGCCGACCAACCGCGCGACGGGGCCGCGCCGGCGGACTTCGGCCCGAAGAACGTCATCTTCCTCATCGGCGACGGCATGGGCTTCAACCAGGTGGACACCGCCAGCCTCTACGAGCACGGGGTGAGCTACCACCAGGTCGACGTCGAACCCGGCGCCCGGGACGTCGTCCGGCAGCAGGGCAAGGCCACGCAGGTCTACCAGCACTTCCCGGTCGGTGTCGCCGCCGCCACCTACCAGCACGGCGCCGGCTACGACCCGGCGGTCGAGTGGGGCGCGTTCCGCGGACCGATGCAGAACCGGCCCGAC
>NZ_JAAVJC010000456.1 GCF_012033785.1 Streptomyces bohaiensis | reverse complement strand
GCTCCAGCCGCAGCGGCAGGGTCGCCATGCCGCGGTGGTCCATGGAGACGAGGCGGCAGACGAAGAAGTGCTGGACCTTCAGCCCCGGCGGGGTCGGCGGGTCGCCCGGGCGCGGGCCACGCCGAAGAAGTCGCCGCCCTTGCGGCGGTAGTCCTGCGAACCCCACTCGCGCGGGGAGCGCTTGGGCACCCCCACCAGATGGGGGATGTGGGTGGCGCCGTGGATGTGCGCCGTGATCACGTCGATCCGGACCCAGAGCCGGGCCCGGCGCCCGGGGAGCGGGTCGGTCGGCACCTCCGGGTGGCGCTCGCGGAACTCGTCCTCACCGAGCAGGTGCGCCCGCCCGTTCACGTGCAGCCCGATGCGGGCGCGTTCGAAGTCCAGCAGCAGCAGCCCGGCGTGCGGGTTCTCGGCGATGTTCCCGAGACTGGCGTGCACCCCGCTGCCCCGGTACTCCGGATACACCAGGGTCCGGTCGTCCAGCGCGTGCAGGAAACCGGGCGGACCGGCCCGGAGCGTGCTGTGGCACTCACCGAACCGGTCCGAGGTCGCGAGGAAGAACATCTCCTGCCGGGCGACGAACTGCAGCATCCGGCGGTTGAGCCGGTCGACGACCTGCTCGGCGTGGAAGCGGCGCGCGGCCTCCGTCGTTCCCAGCCGCGCCTGCACCGACCACTGGCCGGCGTTGCCCGGCCGGTGGGCCGCCGCTGCCGCCGCGGGCGGGTGCCAGTCGTCCCGGTCGCGGTCGCCGGTCGGGGCCTCGACCGGCTCCTCCTCCGCGGGGTTGCCGGACGTCCGACCCGGCCCGTGCCCCGGTCCGTCGATCTCCGCCATAGCCCCCCAAGCCCCTGAGCCCTGCCGCTATGTGTCTGCGTGTCACCGCAGGGTCTCACTCAGGTGCGTATATCCACAAAGTCGTGGCGGATTCGTTCGGCGGGGATGCCGGCGGACGTCAGCGCCGAGACACCGGAGCGCACCATCGCGGCCGGCCCGGAAAGGTAGCCGTCGAACTCCCGCCACGGGCCGAGCCGCCGCACCGTGTCCGGCAGCTGACCTGCCGGTGCGCGCTCGGCGCCGTCCGCGACCACCGTGCGGACCGAGAGCCAGCGGTGGCGGCGCTCCATCTCCCGCAGCGCCGGAAGTTCGTAGAGGTCGCTCTCCCGACGGGCACCGAAGAACAGCTCCACCGGCCGTCCTCGGCCATGTTCGGCGACGTCCTCCACGAGCGCCTTGATCGGTGCTATACCGGTGCTCCCCGCCAGGCAGAGCAGACCGGTGTCGGAGGAGTGGTCCACCGTCATCGACCCCCCGGGAGGCCCGAGCCGGATCACGCTGCCGACCGTCGCGCGCCGCACCAACGCGCCGGAGACCCACCCCGCGGGCACCGCCTTGACGTGGAACGTCAGCAGCCCGTCGGGGTCCGGCGCCTTGGCGAACGAGTAGGTCCGCCACACCCGCGGCCACCACGGCGTCTCCACCGCCGCGTACTGACCCGCGGTGAACCGGTACGGCTGGTCGGGGCGGACGGTGATGACCGCGACGTCGCTGGTCCGCAGTTCGTGGGAGACGACCTCCGCCTCCCACCAGGCCGGCGCCCGCTGCTCGTCGGCCGCGGCGGCGTCGATCATCGTCTGCGAGATCGCGGTGTAGGCGCGGATCCAGGCGGCGCGGGTCGCCGGGTCCCAGACCCGTGCGGCATAGCGGGCGAGCGCCCCGAGCAGGCTCTGGCCGACCGCCGGGTAGTGCTCGGGACGGGTGCCGTACTTGCGGTGGCCGCGCCCCAACTCGGAGAGGTACCGCGTCAGTTCCGCACTGTCGTCCAGGCGCTCGGCCGCGCCGAGCAGTGAGGCGAAGAGGCGGTCGCGCTGGGTGTCCATGGCTGCGGGGAACAGCTGCCGCAGCTCCGGGTCGCCGAGGAAGAGCAGGGCGTAGAAGTGCGACGTGGCGTCGTCGGCGACGGGCGCGATCTCGGTGAGGGTCCGCCGGATCAGCACCGCGTCGGCCGAGGGCGCCCGTCCCCGACCGGGGCCCGGGGCCGGGGGAGCGGGCGCGGTGAACGGCGGCGGGCCGGCGCCGTCCGGCCGCGTGCAGCCGCCGACGGAGCGGTCCGGCGGGCCCGCGGGCCCCGTGCAGGGACCCGCCGGCGCGGGGGGCGGCGC
>NZ_JAAVJC010000455.1 GCF_012033785.1 Streptomyces bohaiensis | reverse complement strand
GCGGGGGAGCTCTCCCGGAGCGGTGCGGCGCTCACGCCCGGTCCCCCTCGGTGGTACGGGCCGGGGCGCCGGCCGGCGTCAGGGAGCTGCGAGCGGGTTGGGCAGCGTGCCGTTGGGGTGGAGCGCGTGGCGCAGCGCGCGGTCGCCGTACCGGGTGACGACGATCCGGTCGCGGTTGAGGCCGTACCGCGGGATCTGCTCGGTCAGCAGGTCGTAGGCGGCGTGCCGGTCGGCGAGTTCCGGGGTGCGGCGGCGCGCGGCGAGCACCGTCTTGCGGACGGCCCGCCAGAACTCCGCCTCGGGCACGCCGAGGTGGTCGGCGCAGAGCGGGGCGAGGTAGCGGAAGTGGCCGACGAAGATCTGGTCCATGACGTGCTGACGGATGACCGAGGGGTGCTTGCGCGGCAGCACGTGGTCGTGGCCGTCGGGCTCCGGTCCGCGTTCGGGGGTGTCGGTGAAGGAGACGCAGACGTCGTCGACGAAGTCCTTGAGGTACAACCGGGTGGGCAGGTCGTTCTCGTCGAATCCGATGAGGGTGTTCTGCCCGTGGGGGTTGAAGGTGAGCCCGTAGCGGTGGAGGACGTGCAGCACCGGGTGGAGCAGGGTGTCGAAGAGCCGCCGCAGCCAGGCGAGGGGTTCGGCTCCCGAGGAGCGGACCAGTTCGGCGACGAAGGCGTCGCCGGCGGTGTCGGTGTGGAGCAGCGAGGCGAAGGTGCGGACGCGTTCGGTCGCGTCGCGGCGGGCCTCGACGGGCTCCCGCCAGATGCAGCCGAGGGTCTCCAGGTACTGGTACGGGGCGTCGGGCAGCGTCTCCAGGTAGGGGTGCCGGACGGTGGCGGAGGCGACCTCGCCGAGGAAGACCGTGCGGGTCTCGTCGGTGAGGTAGGGGTCGGAGTCCAGCATGCCGCGCAGCCACTGGGTGACGACCGGCGCGCCGGCGGTGCAGTGGGGCGGTATCCCGCGCCACACCAGGGTGTTGAGGATGCGCAGCGGCAGTTTGACGTCGTAGCGGCCCGGGGTGGTCACGTTGGTCAGGGTGCGGATCGACTGGCCGGGCAGGTAGGCGTCGGGGCTGTCCCCGAGCGGCACGATGCGGCGCTGGGCGATGTCCGCGGCGTGCAGGGTCTGGAGGGTGTTGTCCCACTGCCAGGGGTGGGCGGGCAGCCAGACGTAGCCGTCGGGGTCGAGACCGGCTCCGGTGAGGCGGGCGGTGAAGGCGGCCCGGGTGTCGGCGTCGAGTTCGCGGTGGAGGACCTCCCGCTCGGAGAGGTCGGGGGTGCCGCGGAAGTCGGCGAGGCCGCGGTGGACGGCGAGCCAGGTGAGGTGGACCGGGCGGGCCGACTCCGGGGCGTAGGCGCGGACGTCGGTGGCGGAGAACCCGACCCGTCCCTTGTTGGCGACCAGCAGGTTGTGGCCGGTCATGTGGGACTCGAGTTCCGCGTGGCCGAGGTCGCGGAGCCGGGAGACGGGGGTGCCGCCGTGTTCGAGCCGCGCGGCGTCCACGGCGTGCGTGGCGGAGAGTTCGGTGAAGTAGGTGGCGGCGGTCGAGGCGTCGGTGCCGAGGCTGCCGACGGCGTCGAGGAGGAACCGCTGCGGGTCCCAGGCGGGTTCGGCGATGCTGTTGCCGAGCATGCCGGTACCGGTGCGGGTGACGGAGTCCGGGTCGACGCGGAGCCAGCCGAACGCGCCGGGGGTGGCGCGGAACTGGTAGGTGATGCCGCTGTCGAGATCGACCCGGTGGGTGCCGTCCCCGTTGTCGAGGGCTTTGAGCATGTCCTCGAAGCACCATTCGCCGAGGGCCTTGGCGAGGAGCCGGCGGCCGGCCTCGCGCCAGGAGGCGGGCGAGACGGCGTCGAGCCGGGGGACGGGGTGGTCATGGGGCGCGCGCATGGAGTCGCTCCGAGAGGCGGAAGGGACGTGGGGGGCGTGCGTGGCGTACGGGACCCGGACGCGCCCACAGCTTAGGCAAGGCTTACCTAATTCCGCAACAGTCCGCATTCGGCCAACGACGTGTCGCTGCCCCGGCCCCGGGAGGGCGTCGAGCGGCACCCCGGCCGGCGTGCGCACCGCAGCGGGTACGGCGGAGCCCCGCGGCCGGTGAGCGGTGCTCCGCCGCCGGGCCGAGCACCGCACGACACGGGCCGGTGAGCGGCCCCACCGCCGCTCACCGG
>NZ_JAAVJC010000454.1 GCF_012033785.1 Streptomyces bohaiensis | reverse complement strand
GCGCCGCGACGGCGCCGGTGCCGGCCGGCGGGGAGCGGACCGCCGTCATCGAGGTCAAGGAGACGGGCCCGTCGGGTCCGCCGCCCCGCCCCGGCCGCGGGTGGCGCACGCTGCTCGACGGGGGGCCGCGGCGCGGTGTGCTCGCGGTGATCGCGGGAGTGCTGCTGGTCCTCGGCCTCGGCGGCGGTCTGTGGTACGTGAATTCCGGCCAGTTCCTCGCCACGCCCGGGGTCTACGACCTGCCGCAGGCGGAGGCCGAGGAGGCGCTGCGCGACGCCGGGCTGCGGGTGGAGGCGACGGAGGGGTTCTCCGCCACGGTGGAGGCCGGTCACGTCATCTCCACCGACCCCGAGCGCGGTGATCGGGTGCGGCGCAACGCGGTGGTGACGATCGAGGTGTCGGTCGGCCCGGAGCTGGCGACGGTCCCCGAGGTGGAGGGCGAGGAACTGGAGCGGGCGCGGGAGCTGATCTCCGAGGCGGGGCTCACCCCGGGCCGGGTCGAGCGGGCCTTCGACGCGGAGGTGCCGCTGGGATCGGTGGTGTCGACCTCGCCGGCCGCGGGCGAGGAGCGGCGCCCGGACTCCGCGGTGGAGCTGGTCGTCAGCCGGGGGCCGGAGCTGCCGGTGCCCGACGTCGTCGGCGAGGACGCGGGCGATGCGGAAGCACAGCTCGCCGAGGCCGGGTTCGAGGTCGAGGTGGCCGAGGAGCGCGTGCACTCGGAGCACGAGGAGGGCCGGATCGCGGCGCAGTCCCCCGAGGCGGAGGAGGTCGCCGGCGAGGGCGACACCGTCACCCTCACCCTCTCCGAGGGCCCGGAGATGGTCGTGGTGCCCGACGTGCGCGGCCGGTCCGAGGACGAGGCCGTGGAGATCCTGGAAGAGGAGGGGTTCGAGGTGGAGGTGCAGCGGTTCTTCCTCACCGGGACCGTCTTCAACCAGTCGGTGCACAGCGGCGACCGCGCCCCGCGCGGGTCCACGATCACCCTGTACGTCCGGTAGCTCCCTGCAGCCGCACGCGGGGCGCACCCCTCCCCGCGTGCGAGGGGTGATCAAACTCCGGAATTCTGTGACCTGCACCATAGGGGGTGCGTCACATACGAACCGTGTTAGTAAGGAATCCCTGCCGCACCGCACCAAACCCCGCACCGCGTGACCCCGCCGCCGAAAGTCCCATGGGCTTCCGGCGGCGGGGTCTTTCACTATCCCGCGTAGCACGTCACACCTTTGCCACAGGTTTTTCGCGGCTGTTACCAAGAACGTCGCCCCGTTCCCGCGATGAATCGATCGAGGTTTACGCAATGCCCGCTCGTCAGCTTTCCCGCCGCCTGCAGGTGACGCAGAAAACCGCGACCGCCTCCCTGGCTCTCTCCGGCGCCGCCATTCTCGCCTTCACCGTCGTCCCCGGCCCCGCCGCCGCGGACGAGCGGCCCGCCCAGTCCCTCTCCACCGAGGCGTCGGCCTGGGACCTGGCCGGCGCCGCCGTCCCCGCCCAGCGGGACGGCTCGGACGACGTCCGCACCCTCGCGGAGGAGTCGCTCCGGGACCACGCCGCCCGGCAGGCGGCCCAGCAGCAGGCGGCCGAGGAGTCGCAGCAGGCACTGGCCGAGGTCCGCCGGGCCGAGGCCGAGCACGCCTCCGAGGCGGAGCAGGCCGCCAAGCAGCTGGCCGCCGACGAGAAGGCCGCGGCGGAGCGTGAGGCTGCCGAGCAGCCGGCGAGCCGTTCCACCGAGCGCGAGGCGCCGGTCGTGACCGCCGCGGAGCCGGCGCAGCCCGCGGCGGAGCCGGAGCCGGAGCCGGAGCCCGCCAAGACCTACGAGGACAACCTGGAGGGCTGGATAGCCGAGGCGCTGGACATCATGTCCGCCAACGGCATCCCCGGCAGCTACGACGGGCTGCACCGCAACATCATGCGGGAGTCCAGCGGCAACCCCCAGGCCATCAACGACTGGGACATCAACTGGATCAACGGCACCCCCTCCATGGGCCTGCTCCAGGTGATCCAGCCGACCTTCGACGCGTACCACGTCGACGGCACCCCGCACGACGTGTGGCACCCGGTCGCCAACCTGGTCGCCGCCGCGAACTACGCCTGGGACCGCTACGGCTCCATCGACAACGTCGACGGCCCCTACTGAGCCCTTCCGTACCGACGGACCCGCCGCTCCGGCGGGTCCCC
>NZ_JAAVJC010000453.1 GCF_012033785.1 Streptomyces bohaiensis | reverse complement strand
CCGGCGGACCGGCCGGGGCGGCCGGCATCGCGACGGTGCCCGGCGCGGCCGCCGTCCAGCGGATGCCGACCGTCGCCCCCGGCCCCCGGTCCCCGAACGCCCGCTGGGCGTCGCGGCGCTGTCGCTCCCCGGCGACGGCGGCCAGGTAGGCCGAGGGGTGCATGCCCTCCGGGGGAGGGGTGCCCACCAGGGCGGCGAGATCCTCCGCCAGCCGCACCGACATCGACCAGGCGACGCGCTGCTCCAGCTTGGGGAGCCGCACGAGCAGCTGCCGCACCGCGAGCCACAGCTCCTCCGGCACCCGCGACAGGTCCAACCGGGCGAACCCGCCCGCGAGTTCGGGCGGCGGCGGGGGCAGCAGCGAGGCACGGGCGACGGGGATCCGCTCGCGGACCACCATGGTTCCGGCGAACACGTCCCCCAGTCGCCGGCCGAGCGGGGAGACCAGCGAGGAGGCCATCGCCACGAACCCCATGGTCACGAAGAGCTCCACGAAGCCGACGAGCCCGCGGACCAACGCGTGCCGGAACCTCACCGGTCCGCCGTCGTCGCGGACCACCCGCAGCCCCAGGACCAGCTTGCCCAGCGAGCGGCCCCGCGTCAGCGTCTCGACCGCCACCGGCACGCCGATGAGCATCAGCACCAGCGTGGCGATCTCCACGGCGGAGAGCGCGGCTTCCCCCATCCCCAGCGCCGAGGAGGCCAGCACCAGCGAGACCAGCAGGTAGACCCCGACGATCAGCACCACGTCGATCGCGATCGCCATGGCGCGGCTCGGCAGCCGTGCCGGCCGCAACCCCAGCACCACGGCGTCGCCGGTCACCAGACCACTCATCGGCCTCCGTCCCCCATCGCTCGCTGCGCGCCGCCGGGCGGACCCGTGCACGGGCCCCCGCCGAGGGCCGCTCCTCCACGTCGTCCCAGTCTGCCGTGTCCCACGGGGCGGTACCCCTCCACCCCGGCCCCGGCGTCTGAGAAGGTCGTGCCATGGACCTGGATGTGTTCGTCGCCGCCCATCGTGCCGAGTGGGACCGCCTCGACCAGTTGCTCGGCCGGGGGCGCCGGCTCACCGGCGCCGAGGCCGACGAGCTGGTGGCGCTGTACCAGCGGGCCGCCACCCACCTCTCGCAGCTGCAGAGCTCCGCCCCCGACCCGGTGGTGACCAACCGGCTGACCACGCTGGTCGCCCGGGCGCGCAGCGTGGTCGTCGGCAGCAGGCGGGCGACCTGGCGGGACGCCGTCCACTTCTTCGCCGCGGGTTTCCCGGCGGCCTGCTACCGAACCCGGCACTGGTGGATCTGGACCGGGGTCCTCTTCACCGCGGTCACCGCCGTCATCGCCACCTGGCTCGCCAACAGCCCCGAAGCGGTCGCGACCATCGCCGCGCCCGAGGCGCTCCGCGAGATGACCAGGGAGGGCGGCGGTTACGAGAGCTACTACTCCAGCAGCCCCGCCGCGGCGTTCTCGGCCCAGGTGTGGACCAACAACGCGTGGATCGCGGCCATCTGCCTCGCGTTCGGGGTGCTGCTCGGCGTCCCGGTGGTCTATGTGCTGGCGATGAACGCGCTCAACGTCGGGATGGGCATCGGGTTGATGGCCGCCGCGGGCCGGCTGGACGTCTTCCTCGGCCTGCTCATCCCCCACGGTCTCCTGGAGCTGACGGCGGTCTTCGTGGCGGCCGGTGTGGGGCTCCGGTTGGGGTGGACGGTCATCGACCTCGGTCGGCGCACCCGCGTCACGGCGCTGGCGGAGGAGGGGCGCGCGGCGATCGGCATGGCGGTCGGCCTGGCCGTCGTCCTGCTGGTCTCCGGTGTGGTCGAAGGGTTCGTCACCCCCTCCGGGCTGCCCACCTGGGCCCGCATCGCCATCGGTGTCCTCGTCTGGGCCGCCTTCCTGGTCTACGTCTTCGTCCCCGGACGGCGGGCCGCGCTGGCCGGCGAGACCGGCGATCTGGCTCGGGAGGACCGCTCCGACCAGCAGCCCGTCGCGGTCTGACGAGCGGGGGTTGACGTCGGGGTGCCGGGCGCGTAGTGTGCTCCGAGCTGCCATGGAGCCCATCGGCTTCCCAAGCGACGCTGAGCGTCCCAGGTCCGGCGGCAACCACTGCCGAAGTGCACACACCCTGACGGGTCTGTTTTGACGTTCTCGCGTTCGTATTCAGCGACGCGTGTTCGACGATTCAGTTCCCGTTCCGCCGATTTGGAAGCGGCCGGGGAAATGCTCTAACGTGGTGGACACGCCGGAGGGCGAAAAGCTCGAAAGGCCCCGCCGGCCGGGGGTCAGGAACACGAAAGTGGGTCTGATAGAGTCGGAGACACCGAAGGGGA
>NZ_JAAVJC010000452.1 GCF_012033785.1 Streptomyces bohaiensis | reverse complement strand
GCGATCGCGACCAACGCTCCGACTGTCCCGATGGAGGTTCCCGTATGACGCCCTTGGAGCTGCTGGCGCAGATCCCCAACCCGTGGGCCGCGCCTGCGCCCGCGGCCGTCCCGGCCGCGTTCGGCGCGCCGCCGCAGCCGGGTGAGCAGCTGCCGCGCGAGCCGCTGTCGATCGCGGCGATCGGCGCCGCCGGAATGCTGCTCTCCCCCGTGGCGCTGGGCCTGTCGGCGCTCGCGCTGCGACGCCACCGCCGCCGCCCGGCCCGCGGCCGGTCACTGGCCGTGGCCGCGGCGACCATCGCGGTGGCCCAGCTGGGCGTGGCCGCGGTCGCGGTGCCGGTCGCTCTCTCCTGGGACAGCGGCGAGGAGACCGCGGTCGCCGCCGAGCGGACCACCGAGGTCGAGCCGGCCGACGACACCCCCGACGACGGGAAGGCGCCGTCCAAGGACGACCCGGAGTGGCAGGACTGGCACGACGAGGTCGACCCGGACCTCCCGACGGCCACCGGTCCGCTCTGGGCCGACGTGCTGGCTCCGGGGGACTGCATCGGGGCGCTTCCCGAGGGGGATGCCGTCCTCGACCTGGGTCTGGTCAGCTGCGAAGCCCCGCACGAGGGGGAGGTCTTCGGCCGCGTTGAGTTGTTCGGCCAGGGCGAGGAGGCTCCTGACGACGAGGAGCTGATGGACCTCGCCTACCAGGGGTGCGACCCGCAGATCGTTCCGTACCTGCTGGACTCCTGGAAGGTCCTCGCCGAGGACGAACCGCTGGAGGTCGCCGTCATGCACCCGACGGCGGAGACCTGGGCCCATGGAGACCGTCAGGTGACGTGCTACTTCGTCGGGCCCGGAGGTGAACCGACGACAGGTTCGGCCCGCGGCAACCCTGCCGCCTACGACGTGGACCAGCGAACCCTGCTCCGCATCACCGGCCCACGTGACTCCGCCATGCTGAGCTCGCCCTACCTGCACGACCACGAGCGGCTGACGGCCTGGGCGGAGACGACCGGAGAGGCGGCGGAGAACCAGGCCGCCCTGCTCCGGAACATCTACTTGGACCAGTACGGCGCCACGCCGGCGGCCCTGGGGCTGGCCCGTGCCCGCGAGGCGGAGGCCGAGTTCTGGCGCGAGGTCGCCGACGCGCCGGACACCGACGCCTTCTACGCGGCGATGGCGGAGGACGAGACGATCGAGGCCGCCGAGACCGCCGAGGCGAAGCTGCGGGAGAAGTTGGACCTGCCCACCTCATGAGAGACCCTTCCGCCTCCCCGGGCCGTCCCCGGGGAGGCGGAACGTCACCGTTCCGCACCGGTTCCGGCCGGTGGGCGACCCGGGCGGCCCGGGGTGTCCGTCACCCCTCGTAAACTCTCTCGGTGTGGACGCTACCCTTCAGGACCCGCTGATCGGCCATGTCGTGGACGGGCGGTACCGCGTGGACGCGCGGATCGCCGTCGGAGGCATGGCGACGGTCTACCGCGCGCTGGACACCCGGCTGGACCGGACCCTGGCGCTGAAGGTGATGCACCCGTCCCTCTCCACCGACCACGCCTTCGTGGAGCGGTTCATCCGCGAGGCGAAGTCGGTGGCCCGCCTCAACCACCCCAACGTGGTCAGCGTGACCGACCAGAGCTCCGACGGGGAGTACGTCTACCTCGCCATGGAGTACGTCGCCGGCTGCACGCTGCGCGACGTGCTGCGGGAGTCCGGGGCGCTCCAGGCCCGCGCGGTGCTGGACATCATGGAGCCGGTGCTGGCCGGCCTGGGTGCGGCCCACCGCGCCGGGATGGTCCACCGCGACATCAAGCCCGAGAACGTCCTCATCGGGGACGACGGTCGGGTGAAGGTCGCCGACTTCGGCCTGGTGCGGGGGGTGGACACCGACACCACCTCGCGGACCGAGTCCCTGCTGGGCACCGTCTCCTACCTGGCGCCCGAGCAGATCGAGGGCGGCAACGTGGGTCCGGCGGCGGACGTCTACGCCTGCGGCATCCTGCTGTTCGAGCTGCTGACCGGGGTGAAGCCGCACACGGGCGACACCCCCGCGCAGGTGCTGATGGCCCACGTCAACCGCAACGTGCCGCCACCGTCCCGGCTGGAGCCGGGCGTCCCGCCCGAGCTGGACCAGCTGGTCGCCCAGGCGACCGCCCGGCGGGCGGGGCGCAGGCCGGCGGACGCGGCGGCACTGCTCTCACAGCTGCGGTCGGCGCGTGCCGGGCTGACCGACGCCCAGCTGAACCGCCCAGGTCGGCAGCGGCAGCCGGGCGCGAAGGGCTCGCGTGAGGTCCTGCCGCGACCAGGGGGTGCCGGCCGGTTCCGCTGTCCCCCACGAGGCGGGGGTGTCAC
>NZ_JAAVJC010000451.1 GCF_012033785.1 Streptomyces bohaiensis | reverse complement strand
CGCCCCTCGTCACCTCCGGCGGCCGTTCCGGCTGCCCGCCGCGGCGGCGGGGCGGTCAGCGGCGGGGCGGTCCGAACCGCACCGGGACACCGGGCGAGTACAGCACGCTGACCGGCTCCCCGGCCGGGGCGGGCAGCCCGGCCGCCGCGATGAGGTTCTCCTCGCAGCGCTCCAGTCGCGCGCGGTGCAGCGGCCAGCGCGGGTGGGTGTTGGGCAGGTAGACCGTGCGGCCCGCGAGCGTCGTGTGCAGCCCCCAGCGGGCGGTCAGGAAGTGCTCCAGCGGCCCCGGTTCGGCGACCGGCTCGCCGACGGCGACGGTGATGCGGCTGAACGCCCCGCGCGGCCCGGGGAGTCGGCGCTCGGAGCGGTAGTGCATCCGGTCCCCCACGCGCGCCACCGACATGTCCGCCCAGGTGTACGGGAGCCCGAAGCCGCCGCGGGCGACGAGCACCGCGGCCGACCGAGTGGCCTCCAGGGAGCGGAAGACGACGCCGCGGCGTCCCTGCGCGTCGCGCGAGTAGAGCCGGACGTTGGTCTCGGGGAACGAGCCGAGCCCGGGGAGGCCGGGAAGCCCCAGCAGGCCGATGCGGTGCATCCGGAAAGCGATGAGGCCGACGTGGGTGACGCCGTCGTGGGTGTCGGGCTCGCACCCCGGTGGCAGCAGCGGGGCGACCGCGGCGGGCGGCAGCGGCCAGTGCAGGAACGCCAGGTCGTGCCAGGACTGGGTGAGCAGGGTGCGGCCGTGCGGGCGGGGCGGTTCCGGTGTGACCGGTTCGACCGCCGCCGCGGGGCCCGCGCGCCGGGCCCCGCCGTGCGGGCCCGGGCGGGCGTCTCGCCGGCGCGGTCGCTGCCCCATGGAGGGCAGCGTCTCACGCGGCCGCCCGGCCCGCCTGACAGCGGGCCGGGCGGCGGTGCGTGGTGACAGGATCAGTTGCGGATCAGCAGCACGACGATCGCGGAGACCACGGCCAGGCCGAGCGCGGCCAGCCCCTGCACCAGCCGCGGCTCGCGCAGCACGGAGACGGGGAGCAGCCGGTCGACCGCGTACCGGCCGGGCCCGGTCAGGGCGAGAGCGGCGGCGGCGACGGCCAGCACCAGCGGCAGTTCGTAGCCGCCCAGCCAGGCGTCGTCCGCGTGGGCGGAGAAGATCGCGTTGATGAGGGTGCCGACGATCGCGGCGGAGGCCAGCGGGGTCAGCAGGCCGAGGACGAGCCCGAGGCCGCCGAGGAACTCGGCGAGGCCGGCGACCAGCGCCATGGTCTCGCCCGCCGGGTACCCGAGGAAGGTGAAGAAGTCGCCGGTGCCGTCGAGGCCGCCGCCGTCGAAGGAGCCGAAGAGCTTCTGCGCGCCGTGGGCGGCCATCGTCAGCCCGACGCCGACGCGCAGCAGGAGCAGGCCGAGGTCGAGGCCGGAGGGGGCGCCGCCGAGCGGTCCGCCGTCCCGGAGGTCGGCGTCGGAGCGGGTGGTCGTGGTGGTCACGGATCGTCTCCCGGTGGGGGCAGGGGGCGGCGGGGCGCGGCTGGGGCGACCGCCGCCCGGGGTACGCGTCGGATGCGGTGACACCGATGTCGTTCGCATCGGAACTCGGCCGCCGAGCGTACAGGTCAGTTCGAATTTGAACAACGCCGTAGGATGGGCACATGGCGAACACCCGGTGGCTCGACGACGGCGAGATGGCGGCCTGGACCTCCTTCCTGGAGGCCACGCACCGCGTCTTCCGCGAGGTCGAGGCGCAGCTCCGCGACGAGGCGGGCCTCTCCCACCCGCAGTACGAGGTACTCATCAAGCTGCACCAGGCCGGGCCGGACGGGCTGCGGATGACCGAGCTCGCCACCTCCCTCATCACCTCCAAGAGCGGCCTGACCTACCAGGTCGGCCAGTTGGAGAAGCGCGGGCTCGTGACCCGCGGCGCCTGCCCCACCGACACCCGCGGCGTCACCGCCCGCATCACCCCCGCCGGATCGGACGCGCTGCGCGCCGCCGCCCCCGGCCACGTCGAACGGGTGCGGGCCGTCCTGATCGACCTGCTGGACCGGGAGCAGCTCGACGCCGTGACGGACGCCATGACCAGCGTCAACAGCCGTCTCCGTCAGGAGAGCTGACCGGCCCGACCCGGCTCAGCGCCCCGCGCCGTCCCCGGTCGGGCCCCGGCCGTGCTCCCCCGCGCCGCCACCCGCCGCCGGACGGGGCACCGCCTTCCGGTCCCGTGCCTGCCGGTCCCGTGCCTGCCGGTCCGACCCCTGCCGGTCCCGTGCCGGGCGCTGCGGGTGCGGCACCGCTGCTGGGCCGACCGGGGGCGCCGGGCGGCGGGGGCGGACCGGTCCGACCGGCGGCCCGCGGGG
>NZ_JAAVJC010000450.1 GCF_012033785.1 Streptomyces bohaiensis | reverse complement strand
CCGCGCGGCGCGGGCCCGGCGGCGCCGCGTCCTGCCGGCCTCAGTCCGCCCGTCGCCGCGCCACGACGAAGATCCGCCGGAACGGCAGCACGGTGCCGTGGGGGCCGGGCGGTCAGGCGGGCCGCAGCCACACCGTCGCCAGCGGGGGCAGGGTCACCCGGATCGAGGAGTCCCGGCCGTGCCAGGCCACCGCCTCGGTCCGCAGCGGCTCCGGGTTTCCGACTCCGCTGCCGCCGTAGCGGGTCCCGTCGGTGTTGAGCGTCTCGCGCCACAGCCCGGAGACCGCGGGCACCCCGACGCGGTAGTCCCGGCGCACCACCGGGGAGAAGTTGCAGAGCGCCAGCAGCGGCGGGCCCTCGTCCCCGAACCGTGCGAAGGCGAGCACGTTGTCGTCCGCGGCGTCGCCGACCAGCCAGGCGAAGCCGGCGGGGTCGGTGTCCCGCTGCCAGAGCGCGGGGGTGTCGCGGTAGCCGTGGTTGAGGTCCGCCACCAGATCGCGCACCCCGCGGTGGTCGCCGGCGGCGCTGTACCCCGGGTCCAGCACCCACCACTGCGGGCCCTCGTCGGCCGACCACTCCGCGCCCTGCGCGAACTCCTGCCCCATGAACAGCAGCTGCTTGCCGGGGTGCGCCCACATCCAGCCGAGGTACGCGCGGTGCGAGGCGCGCTGCTGCCACCAGTCGCCGGGCATCTTGGAGACGAGCGCGCCCTTGCCGTGGACCACCTCGTCGTGGGAGATCGGCAGGACGTAGTTCTCCGAGTAGGCGTACACCATCGAGAACGTCATCTCGTTGTGGTGGTAGCGGCGGTGCACCGGCTCCTTGGACATGTAGACCAGCGAGTCGTGCATCCACCCCATGTTCCACTTGAACCCGAAGCCGAGACCGCCGTGCTCCGTCGAGCGCGTGACGCCGTCCCACGCGGTCGACTCCTCGGCGATGGTCACCACGCCGGGGCAGCGGCGGTAGACGGTCGCGTTCATCTCCTGGAGGAACGCCACCGCGTCGGGGTTGTCGCGGCCCCCGAACTCGTTGGGCGACCACGCGCCGTCCTCGCGCGAGTAGTCGAGGTACAGCATCGAGGCCACCGCGTCCACGCGCAGGCCGTCGACGTGGAACTCCTGGCACCAGTAGACCGCGTTGGCGACCAGGAAGTTGCGGACCTCGCGCCGCCCGTAGTCGAACTCCAGCGTCCCCCAGTCCGGGTGCTCGGCGCGCAGCGGATCCGCGTGCTCGTAGAGCGGCGTGCCGTCGAACCGGGCCAGCGCCCACTCGTCCTTGGGGAAGTGTGCGGGGACCCAGTCGATGATGACGCCGATCCCCGCGCGGTGCAGTGCGTCGACGAGGTGCCGGAAGTCGTCCGGGGAGCCCAGCCGGGCGGTCGGCGCGTAGTAGCCGGTCACCTGGTAGCCCCAGGACCCGCCGAACGGGTGCTCGGCCGGCGGCATCAGCTCCACGTGGGTGAAGCCCAGGTCGGCCACGTAGGCGGGGAGCTGCTCCGCCAGCTCGCGGTAGCCGAGCCCGGGCCGCCAGGAGGCGGGGTGCAGCTCGTACACCGACATCGGCGCCGCGTGGGCCGGGCGGCGGCCCCGGGAGGCCATCCACTGGTCGTCGCCCCAGACGTAGGTGTCGTCCTCCGCCACCACCGAGGCGGTGGCCGGCGGGCACTCGGTGCGGCGGGCCATCGGGTCGGCCCGCACGGTGTGCGAGCCGTCGGCGGTGCGGATGTCGAACTTGTAGAGCGCACCCGGGCCGATCCCGGGGACGAAGAGCTCCCACACCCCGCTGGAGCCCAGCGAGCGCATCGGGTGGCCGGTGCCGTCCCAGAAGCAGAAGTCACCCGTCAGCCGCACCCCCTGCGCGCCGGGCGCCCAGACGGTGAACCGGGTGCCGCGCACCCCCCGGTGGGTCATGGCGCGGGCGCCGAGCGCCTTCCACAGCTCCTCGTGGCGGCCCTCCCCGATCAGGTGCAGGTCCAGCTCGCCCAGCGAGGGCAGGAAGGAGTACGCGTCGTGGACCAGGTGTGCCGCGGCGGTGCCCTCGTACCGCACCGCCAGCCGGTACTCGGCCAGTTCGGGGACGGGCAGCACCGCGGCGAACAGCCCGTCGCCCTCGGAGGCGAGCTCGGCGCGCAGCCCGTCGGCGACCACGGTCACCGTGCGGGCCCCCGGTCGGAGCGCGCGGACCAGGACGCCCCCGGCGGCCGGGTGCGCGCCGAGCAGGCTGTGCGGGTCGTGGTGGGCCCCCCACAGCAGCCGGTCGCGGTCGTGTCCGGGAAGCGGCGGCGGATCGCGCCCTCCTCGCCCAGCAGCGTCAGGTTGCAGACGTTGCGGCGCAGCAGCACCTCCGCGGCGCGCAGCACCCGC
>NZ_JAAVJC010000044.1 GCF_012033785.1 Streptomyces bohaiensis | reverse complement strand
GCCGCCGGGGCGGGCGACGGAGGCGCTGATCCTCTCCGCCAAGGGACACATCGAGCACGCGGTGTACCTGGTGGACGACGGCACGACGACCTGGATGCTGCCGCGGCGGGAAACGGCGCTGACCGGAGCGTACGCCGGGGCGGGCCCGCGCGGCAGACCCGCGACCGGACCGCCGCGCCGCGGGGCCCGGCGGCGGGGCCCGGCGCACCGGCCCGTCGGGTACGCGCGGCGCGGGCATAACCTGGGACCCATGGCCTACACCAGTCCGCTCCTGTCCCTGCCCGGCGCCGTGGCGGCCGACGCGCCCGACGCCGGTGTCGCCGCGCACTACGGCGACCTGTTCCGCGAGCAGCGCGCCCTCGCCCGAGGCGAGGGGCTCGTCGACCTCTCTCACCGCGACGTGGTGACGGTGACCGGCTCCGACCGGCTGAGCTGGCTCCACCTGCTGCTGACGCAGCACGTGTCGGAGCTGCCGCCGGGGCGGGCGACGGAGGCGCTGATCCTCTCCGCCAAGGGACACATCGAGCACGCGGTGTACCTGGTGGACGACGGCACGACGACCTGGATGCACACCGAGCCCGGGCGCGCGGCGGAGTTCATCGCGTACCTGGAGTCGATGGTGTTCTTCTACCGGGTGGAGATCACCGACCGCACGGCGGAGTTCGCGGTGGTCCACCTGCCGGCGGGGTCGATCACCGACTCCCCCGCGGGCACGGTGGTCCGGGAGACCCCGCACGGCCGTGAGCTGTTCCTGCCGCGGGAGTCGCTACCGGAGTTCGCCGCCGCCCACGGGCCCGCCATCGGGGTGCTGGCCCACGAGGCGCTGCGGGTGGAGGGCCACCGGCCGCGGCTGGGGCGGGAGACCGACCACCGGACCATCCCGCACGAGGTGGGGTGGATCGGCGAGGCGGTGCACCTGCAGAAGGGGTGCTACCGGGGGCAGGAGACGGTGGCGCGCGTCCACAACCTGGGGAAGCCGCCCCGCCGGCTGGTCTTCCTGCACCTCGACGGCAGTGAGGTCGTCGTCCCGGAGCACGGCGCGCCGGTGCGGCTCGCCTCGGACGGTCCCGAGGGGCGGCAGCTCGGCTTCGTCACCACCTCGGCGCGCCACCACGAGTTGGGGCCGATCGCGCTGGCGCTGGTCAAGCGGAACGTCCCGGTGGACGCGCAGTTGACCGCGGGCGGCACGGCCGCGGCGCAGGAAGCGGTCGTCGAGCCCTGAGCCGTCCGCTCGGCCGCCCGGGCGTTGTGAGCGCCGTGAGCGCGGGGCGGCAGGAGCGGGTGCGGTCAGACGTCGAGCAGGACGGTGAACGGGCCGTCGTTGGTCAGGCTCACCCGCATCGCGGCGCCGAACCGGCCGGTGGCGACGGTGGCGCCGAGGGCGCGCAGCTGCGCGCAGACCTCGTCGACGAGGGGTTCGGCGACCTCGCCCGGCGCGGCCGCCTGCCAGGTGGGGCGGCGCCCCTTGCGGGCGTCGCCGAGCAGCGTGAACTGGGAGACGACCAGCAGCGGTGCGCCCGCCTCGGAGCAGGAGCGTTCGTCGCTGAGGACGCGGAGCCCCCAGAGCTTGCGGGCGAGTTTCGCCGCCTGTTCGGGGGTGTCGTCGTGACCCACCCCGACCAGGACGCAGAGCCCCTCGCCGTCGATCTCGCCCACCGTCTCGCCGTCGACGACGACCTTCGCCCCGTCGACGCGCTGCACCACCGCTCGCATGGGGCCCATGATGCCGCACGCCCCGACCGCGCCCCGCCGCGCCCGCGCCCCGGGCTCTCGCCGCGCGTGCCCGGGCGGGGTGGGGGCCGGTCGGCACATCGGATGCCGCCGTACGGGTGGAGGCGTCCCCATTCCTGGGGTACACAGTGACACGATGCGTGCCACGGGGTACGTACCGCGCCACACCATCCTAGATGGGGATAAGGGGACACAACCTGATGATCACACCAAGTCCCGGGTTTTCGTCGGCCGACGCTCCGGCAGGCCCCTGCCCGGAGACGGCCGTGCCGGGCACCGGCGGACCGCCGACCGGCGCGCTCACCGCCGCCACCGTCGCCGAGTTGCGCGGCCACTCGCTGGCCGGGCTGCGCGCACTGCGCCGCGACGCCCAGCAGGAGGAGTCCGACCTCAGCTACGTGCGGCGGCTGCTCCAGGGGCGGATCGACATCCTGGACGCGGAACGCCGCCGCCGCTGCGAGCCGGAAGGGCCCCTCGTCGAGCAGCTGACCCGCATCCTGGCCGACGCCCCGGCGGGGCACCGCTCCTCCGCCCGGCACGTCACCATCGCCACGCCCGCCGGGTCGCAGTACCGGCTCCTGGTCGAGGGCATGCTGGCCGAGGTGGGCCTCTCGGACCCGACCTCGCTCAGCGACGCCCAACTCATCAGCGCCCTGGCCCGGTTGGCCCGCTACGAGGCGGAGGTCTCGGGGCGGCGGCAGGCGCTCCAGCGGACCGCGGACGCCTGCGGCGCGGAGGTCACCCGGCGGTACCGGGAGGGCGAGGCGCAGGTGGAGGACCTGCTGGCCTGAGACCGCGGCCGTGGCCGACCGTGGCCGCCGGGCCCTCCGGCCGGGTACTGTCCGAGCGGCCGTTCGAACACGGTCGGCGCGCCACCGCGCGCCGGCGCGACCCCACGGCCGTCCCGCCGCGTGGCGGAAACCCGCCGCCGGCGGCACCCGCACGCACCCGACCACCCGCAGGGAAGGCCGCCATGACGTCCCAGACAACCCCCGTCCTCGCCGAGGTCGTCCGCTCCGGCTTCGTGGAGGGCCGGCACCACGGCTCGGTGGTGGTCCTCGCCGCCGACGGTTCGATCGACTTCTCCCTCGGCGAGGTCGCGGCGCCCTGCTACCCGAGGTCCAGCAACAAGCCGATGCAGGCAGCGGCGGCACTGCGGTCCGGGCTGGATCTCTCCGGGGAGCGGCTGGCGCTGGCCTCGGCGAGCCACGCCGGCGAACCGTTCCACCAGGAGCTGGTGGCCACGATGCTCGCCGAGCACGGCCTGACCGAGGACGACCTGCTCTGCCCGCCGGACCTGCCGGTGGACCGCCCGGCGATGGAGGAGCAGCTCGCCGCGGGCCGCGGCCGCACCCGCATCGCGATGAACTGCTCCGGCAAGCACACCGCGATGCTCGCCGCCTGCGTCCGCAACGACTGGTCGCTGACCGACTACCTGGACCCCGCCCACCCCCTCCAGGAGCTGATCCGCGACGAGGTCGTGCGCGCGACGGGCGAGCCGGTGGCCCACACCGGAACGGACGGCTGCGGCGCGCCGCTGCTGGCGTTCTCCCTGACCGGGCTGGCCCGAGCGTTCCGCTCCTACGTCCTGGCGGAGGAGGGCAGCGTGGAGCGGCGCATCGCCGATGCCATGCGGGCCCACCCCGAGTACGTGGCCGGCACCCGACTGACCGACACCTGGCTGATGCGCGGCGTCCCGGGCGCGCTGGCGAAGGCCGGCGCGGAGGGCGTGCAGGCGGTGGCGCTGGCCGACGGCCGGGCGCTGGCATTCAAGATCGAGGACGGCGCCGGGCGCGCCCGGGGGCCGGTGCTGGCGGCGCTGCTGCGGCGGCTGGGGGTGGACGGGGCGGAGGTGGCCCGGATCGGGGAGGCGCCGCTGCTCGGCGGTGGCTCCCCGGTGGGCGAGGTCCGCGCCGCGCTGTGACGCCCGCGCGCCCGTGAAATGCGTGGCGGGCGCGCCGGGAGGTCCCTAGGGTCGCGGCATGGACCTGCAGCTTCGCTCATCGACCGACGGCAGCTTCGACACCGAGGAATGGCTGCACGCCGTCACGCGCGGCTTCCTCCGCGCGCCGCGGATGCCCGAGAAGGAGGTCGCCGAATGGCTGGCGCGGTCGGACCGGGGTCGGCTGCGGGGCGCGTTCGCCGGTGACCGGTGCGTGGCGACGTACCGGAGCTTCGACCAGCGGCTGACCGTCCCCGGCGGCACCGACGTTCCGGCACACGCCGTGACCGGCGTGACGGTGTCGCCCGGGCACCGCCGCCGCGGGCTGCTGACCCGGATGATGACGGCCGACCTCGCCGAGGCGAAGGAGGGCGGCGAGATGCTCTCCACCCTCATCGCCGCCGAGCACGGCATCTACGGCCGGTTCGGCTACGGCCCCGCGACCGTCTCCGCCGCCTACACCGTCGAGGGCTCCGAGGCGGGGTTGCCGGCGACCTGGACGCTGCCGGAGGCGGAGGGCGTGGTCGACTTCCACGTGGACGGCTCCGTGGTGCGCTCGGCGGGCCCGGAACTGTTCGAGCGGTTCCGCCTGCTCCACCCCGGCGCGGTGAGCCGCCCGGCCCGGTGGTGGGGGGTGGCCACCGGCGAGATCGCCCGCGGCCCGGAGTGGCGGGAGCCGTGGCACGTCCTGTTCCGCGACGCCGAGGGCACGGTCCAGGGGATGGCGGCGTTCACCACGGACCGGCACTGGGACCGGGGAGTGCCCGACGGCACGGCCACCGTCGACTGGCTGGTGGCGACCACCCCCACCGCCGAGCGCGCCCTGTGGAGCGCGGTGCTGTCGATGGACTGGGTGCGCCGCGTCCGGGCCGACCGGCTGCCGCCCGACGCGCTCCTGCCGGACCTGCTGCCCAATCCGCGCGCCGCCCGGGTGACCGAGGCCAACGACTTCCTGTGGATCAGGCCGCTCGACGTCCCGGCGATGCTCCGCTCGCGCGGCTACGCGGTGGAGGGTGAGCTGGTGCTGGAGGTCACCGACCCCCTCGGTCTCGCCGGGGGCCGCTTCCTGCTGACGGCGGGACCGGACGGCGCGGACTGCGTGCCCACCGGGCGGGGAGCCGACCTCACGCTGGACACCACGGCGCTGGGAACGCTGTACCTCGGCGACCGGCCCGCGAGCCGACTGCTGGCACTGGGCCGGCTCGCGGAGGAGACCCCGGGCGCGGTGCACCGGGCGGACCTGCTGCTCGCCGAACCGCGCCGGGCGTGGACACCGGACGTCTTCTGAGCGACGGCGTCTGCGCGGGACGCGTGGCAGGGGGCCGCCACCGTGTCGGTGGCGCCCCCCTGCGTGTCCGCGCCGCGCCGTGCTGTGCCGTGCCTGGTGTTCGCTGTCCGTGCCGGCGTCCGTTCCCGGTGTCCGTCCCCCCGCGCCGTACGCGGCTGCGACGGCGGCGGCGGCAGTTGTCGCCGCCGTCGTCGTCGCGGCCCCGGGCCGTGAGGGGCACCGCCCGACGCCGTCCGCGCCCCGTGCGGGGCCCGGGCGGTGCCCGAGGCGGTCAGCCCCAGATCACCAGGGCGAACAGCAGCACCGACCCGACGATGACGCAGGCACCGCTCTTGGTGGTGATGCCGGTGCGCAGCAGTAACATCCCGACGATTCCGGGCAGTCCGAGCTGGACCTCGACCACGCGCTCGACAGCCACCGCCAGGGCGGCGACCAGAAGCGATGTGACGATCATGGGGACCACTCCTCGCTGTGTCAGTGGAGGAGCCAACCCTGGCTAACTTTCCCTGAGTTGGCGAAGTTGTTGACCAACCATGCCTTTCTCATGCCCCAACCCTGCCGGGGAAGAACGTCTTCGTACGAACTCCCCACAACTGTCCGAAAGTTGTATGGTGAGCGCTGTGACCGAGGAGAGCCGTCCGGCAGCCGAGGAACCGGGCCGCCAGGCGGCCCAGCAGTCCCCCGACCACATCGCCGAGGCACTGCGTGCCCGGATCCGGTCGGGCGAGTTCGCTCCGGCCTCCCGACTACCGACCCAGCGGGAGTTGGCGGAGCAGTTCGGCGCCTCCCGCGCCGCGATACGGCACGCCCTGGCCCAACTGGAGCGCGAGGGCTACCTGGAGTCCCGCGGCCGAGGGGCTCCGGCGCAGGTCACAGCCCCCGCGCCCGACGCCCCGCGCTCCGCCGACGTCGAGCTCGCGGACCGCATCGCGCTCGCCTTCCAGGCCGAGCACGTCTCCATCGACGCGTTCTCCCTGACGACCGAGACCCTGAACTCCGCACTGGCCGCGCCACTGATCGCGGTCTCCGCCGGCGAGCTGCGCCCCCGCTCGATCAGCGTGCGCGTCCTGCTGCCCAGCCCCGGCATCCACCCGGCCTTCCCGCGCCTGGTCTCCGACCCCGCCGACCCGCGGCCGATCACTCGCCTCCAGCGCATCACCCGTACCTTTTCGGCCTCTTTGCGCCACCAACTCGGATCATTGGCCGAACGGGGACTGGTGCAGGAGGTCAAGGTCGAGATCCGCACCGTCGAGGTGACCCCGCTGCAGAAGCTCTACCTGTTGAACGATCTGGAGGCGCTGACCGGCTACTACCAGGTCGTGACCCGCACGGTGGAGTTCGAGAACGAGGAGCTGGAGATCTACGACGTGCTCGGGCTGAGCTCGAAGATCTTCCGCGCCTCCCGCGACAAGGACAGCCGCGACGAGCAGGACGCGGCCTTCGTCGCGGAGTCACGCCTGTGGTTCGAGTCCCTCTGGTCAACGATAGCGGAGCCCGTCACACTCGGTTAGATGAGGAAACTCTTCGCTCATACCGAGTGTGTGACCTTCGACTTCGACGGGCCGCTCTGCTCGTTGTTCGCGGTCCGCACGGCCTCATCGGTGGCCGAACGCCTCCGGGCGTTCGCCGACGCGCACCAGCTGCCCGTCCCCGCGACGGACGACCCCCACGCGGTACTGCGTGCCGCCGCCGCTTCCCGACCCGGCTCGACCGCCTCCCGACTCCTGGAGGCGGAACTGACCCGCGAGGAGGTCCACGCGGCGGCGACCGCGCGGCCCACCGCCGGCGCCGCCGCGCTCGTCCACGCCCTGGGTGGCCGAGGACGCCGCCTCGCCGTGGCGAGCAACAACTCCGCCCACGCCGTCAGCGCCTACCTCGGCGTCAGCGGCCTCGCCGGAGCCTTCCACGACCACGTCCACGGCCGCGCCGGGGACGTGGCCCTGCTCAAACCCCACCCCGACGTGCTGCGCCGCGCACTGTGCTCCACGGGCGCAGCCCCGGAACGCGCCCTGATGATCGGGGACACCCCCACCGACCTCGCCGCCGCCCGCGCCGCGGGGGTCGCCTTCCTGGGGTTCGCCCCGGACCGCCAGCGCGCCGAACAACTGCACGCCGCAGGAGCCGAGTATGTCGTCACCCAGCTGGGGAACGTACTGGGCACGGTGAACTCTCTGCCGTCCTATGACTCCTTCGGGTGAACGTACCCGACCGGGCACCGTCCGGCTGACGGCCCCACACCGGCGTCCCGCCGGTCCGCCGCCGCCGCGCGCCCCCTCGTCACGGGTCTCCCCACGCCCCGGACGGTGTCCCAGGCTCCACAATCACTGTGGGACCGCCTCGAGCCGGTCCACCGGGCCGTCATCCGCCCGCGCACCTCCCCGTCCCGGAGTGTGTCCCCATGCGCAAGCCGCTTCCCGAACTCGGCGCACCCACGTTCATCAGCAGTGCGCTCCCCTACCCCTCATCGGCCCCGCCGTTTGCCCCGGCGCACGGCGGGCCCCCGACGTCACCTCGACTGCCGGAGCCGGTCACCCTCGACGGCCACCACCGCAGTTGGCAGGTTCACCATGCCCCGCCCGGCGGAGACACCCCGCCCGGAGCCCGGCTGAAGACCGGCGAACCACGGCACCACGTGCCCCGGTTCGACCCCCGCTGCATCCTCGACGAGGACGGACTGCTGCGGCAGCTCGAACGCCGCGGCGTCCCCCGGGTCCCCCGGGCCCACCGGACAGCCAACGGGCTGCAGACGCACGACTACATCGAGGGCACCGCCCTCTCCGCACCACACCCGCCCGGTAGCTGGCTGACGGCGAACCAAGTCGGCCACGTGACGGAGCTCTTCGGCCATATCGCCGGCCTCGGGCCCGCCGATCTCGCCACCCTGCACAACTGCCCGCCCGCCACCAGGCCCACCGACAGCGCCTCGTTCCTGCAGTCACTGCTGCGGTTCACCCGCGTGCGGGTGCACCGCCGGTACGCGCCGCTGCTGCCGGGGCTGTTCGCCGCGCTCGGGGTCCGGCCCGACGCCGTCGCCCCCGACGGCCCGCTGGGCCGCTCCGCGCGCCACCTCACCGGCCGGCCGTTCTGCCTGCTCCACGGCGACCTCCACCGCGACAACCTGATCGTCTCCGCGTCCGACGGGGCCCTGTGGACGATCGACTGGGAGCTGGCCCTGGTCGGGGACCCGCTCTACGACCTCGCCACCCACCTGCACCTCATGCGGTACCCCCGCGCCCAGGAGGCCGCGGTGGTCCACCGGTGGGCCACCGCGGTGGAGAGCGTGCTGCCCGGGGCCGCTGCGGGGCTGGAGGCCGACCTGCCCCGCTACCTGCGGTACAAGCGGGTCCAGTCGGTGCTCACCGACACCGTCCGCAACGCGGACGCCGTCCGCAGCGCACCACCCGACCGTCTGGCGGCCCAACTCGCCACCAGCGCGGCGCAGATGCACGACGTCCTCCTGAGGGCAGCAGGACCGTTGGGACTGCTGCGTGTCCCGACAGCTACGCGCGTTGAACACGCCTACGCGGCGCTCAGGGGCCTCACTCCCGCGCACAGCGGGAAGGGCTGACCCGCCGCCGGCGCCCCCGTCGCGGGGGCGCCGGCACCCGTCGGTGCCGGTCCGCACCCCCGGCCACGTGCGATTCCCGTACGGGCAGGGCATGGCGGACCCGGGTGGGCCGCGCCGCAGTACGTAGGCTTTGCCCCGTGCGCCTCGTCGGTGTCCCGGGCCTGCACCGCCCGGCCCGCACCGCCCGGCCCGCACCGCACGCGCCGGCCCGCCGGACCGCACCCGAGGAGACCGCCCGCCCGACCGTCGGCCCCGCGCCGCGCACGTCCCGACCGCACGGCCTGCCGAGGCCCGGCGCCCCGTCCGAGGAGGAGCCCCGATGACCGGCCCGCTACCCGAGAGCCACGAGCCCGCCCACGACCCCGAGGTGCTCCAACTCGCCGCCAAGATCTTCCAGCTCGCGCGGAACGGCGACACCGACACGGTCGCCGCCTACGTGGACTCCGGCGTCCCGCCGAACCTCAGCAACGACAAGGGCGACACCCTGGTGATGCTCGCCGCGTACCACGGCCACGCCGCGACCGTCCGCGCGCTGCTGGACCGCGGCGCCGACCCGCGGCGCCCGAACGACCGCGGCCAGACACCGCTGGCGGGCGCCGTCTTCAAGGGCGAGGACGAGGTGGTGCGGCTGCTGCTGGCCGGCGGCGCGGACCCCCGCGCGGGCCAACCCTCCGCCGTCGACACCGCCCGGATGTTCGGCAAGGACGACCTGCTGCGCCTGTTCGGCGCCGAGGAATGACGTCGGGGGCGGCCCCGCACCGGGACCGCCCCCGCACACGACCGGGGCCGGTCCCCGCACCGAAGTGCGGGGACCGGCCCCGGTACGCAGGTACCTCGACCGGGCTGATCAGGCCGGGACGATGTTCTCCGCCTGCGGGCCCTTCTGGCCCTGCGTGACGTCGAAGGTGACCTTCTGGCCCTCGTGGAGCTCGCGGAAGCCCTGAGTGGCGATGTTGGAGTAGTGGGCGAAGACGTCGGCGCCGCCGCCGTCCTGCTGGATGAAGCCGTAGCCCTTTTCCGCGTTGAACCACTTCACGGTACCGGTGGCCATGTCGTTCTCCTTCTTGTTCGGGGCAATGCAAGATCCGCACCTCGCGGATCCCGGTCGCTGCAATGTCCCCACCCGGGCAGAGCCCGGGGAAAAACAAATGCGCCTGCGGCATTAACCGTCAGGCGCACACAAAAGTTTATGGGTACCACAACCGCAACGCCGTCCACGTTAGCACGGCAGTCCCCGTTCCGGAGGGAGAACGTGTGTGACGCGCCGCTCGTACCGCCCGGTGTTCTCTGCGAGCGGACACGCCCCGGGGCGGCGCGCCCCGCAGGCGGCGGGCGCCGCCCCGAACGGCGCAGCGCCCGCACCACGGCCGGGCGCCGCTCCCCCGGCGCGCCGCGGCGGGAAACTCAGCCGAACGGCCGCCGCCGGCAGCGTGCACGGCCGCGTGCACCGGCCCGGCCGTGGTCAGCGCTCGTGCGGGCCGTACACCGCGTGCGGCGCGCCGGTCTGCAGCGCCCAGTAGCGGTCCCCGTAGGACCAGTGCCACCACTGGGCCGGGTAGTTGACCAGGCCGGCAGCGCGCAGCACGTCCCCCATCAGCCGCCGGTTCTCCCGCGCCCGCGGGGTGATCGACAGGGCGTCCGTGCAGCAGGCGCCGTCGCTCTCCCCGGGCGTCGCGCCCACCGCGGTGCCCATGTCGAGCTCGCGGCCGTCGACGTCGAAGAGGGTGAGGTCGGCGGCGGCACCGGCGGGGTGCCCGGCCACCGCGGGAGGTGCCGCACAGTGGCTGACCGCCGCGTCGAGCTCCTCCTCCGACCGCTGCCCTCCCTCGGCGCGCAGCCGCTCCCGGTGGCCCTCGACGGCGCGCCGCTGGCGGTCGGGCGACCGGTAACCCTCGACGAGCACCAGGCGGAGCCCGTCCGGCAGCCGCGAGGCGGCGTCGAGCAGCCGCTCCAGCACCCCGGTGCGGAGATGCGCGACAGCGGGGTGGTCGGCTGACCCGCGGGCGTCCACCAGCAGCGCCGGGCCGTCGACACGGGCGTCCACGAGCGGTTCACCGTTCTCGTGCAGCTCGATCGCGGCGACCCGGGGATCGGACATCAGGATGATCTCGCTCATCGGCTGATCATCACAGACGGCGCCGCGGCGGGCGAGGACCGCGCCGTCGTCAGCGGCGGGCGTGCGCGCCGCGGCGCCGGGCTCGCCCCCGCGGTTCGTCCTCCCCCTCGCCGTGGTTCCGCTGCCGGCGCCGCAGCCGGGTCACGAGGAACCAGAGCACGGCGACGGCGACCGCGCCGAGCACCAGCTTCTCCAGCACCCCGGTGTACCCCTCCACCCGGTGCCAGTTGTCCCCGAGGCTGTAGCCGAGCAGTACCAGGGCGGTGTTCCATACCGCGCTGCCGGCCGTGGTGAGCAGCACGAAGGTGGGCATCGGCATGCGTTCGACGCCGGCGGGCACCGAGATGAGGCTGCGGAAGACGGGGATCATCCGGCCGAAGAAGACCGCCTTGGTGCCGTGGCGTGCGAACCACTGCTCGGTGCGGTCGAAGTCGGCGACCTTGACCAGCGGCATCCGGGCGACGACGGCGCGGAGCCGGTCCCGGCCGATGGCGGCGCCGATCCAGTAGAGCGCCACCGCGCCCACCAGCGACCCGAGCGTCGTCCAGATCAGCGCCTCCGCCAGCGTCATCCCGCCCTGGCCGGCGGTGAAGCCGGCCAGCGGCAGGAAGAGCTCGCTCGGCAGGGGTGGGAAGAGGTTCTCCGCCGCCACGGCGATACCGGCACCGGGGCCGCCGATGGCCTCCATGAGGTCCACGAAGAAGCCGGCGACGCCGCCGACCTCGGTGGGCTCGGCCGCCCGCGCCGTCAGGGGCGCGACGGACGACGCCACGGCGGCGGTGAGCGGGTCGGTGGTCGGCAGGGACATCGGCTGCTCCAGCTCCGTCAGGAGGTCACGGCGGCGCACCGGCGCCGTCCGGTACGGCCGCGCCACCGGTCCGCGATCGGTGCGGCACCCGTGCGGTGAGGCTCGTCGGGCACAGCAGACCACGGACGGCGGGCGGCGTCCGACCGATGCGGAGTTTCGCCGATATCCGCACCTTTATTCGACAGCATGCACACATTCACCGCCGCTCGGCCGCCGCCGGACGGGGCGGGGACGACCCGCCGCCAAGGCCCCAGGTCACCCGCGCGGCCGCCACCCCACCGTCTCGGCACGGCGGCCCCGCCGCGGCCGACCACGGCGTACCGACGCCGAGGCGAGCCGGTGCGGCTCGCTCCACGGAACGCCCCCGTGCGCCCCCGCGGACGGGAACCCACGGCCCGGCCGCAACGTACCGCCTCACCTCGGACGGCCACCGATATGGAGTCGGGACGCCGGCGTGACCCTGCTACGTTCGACGGGACGTCACCCGAGGGGCGGGGGACGGTCCGGGAAAGAGAGGGGGGACGGCCATGAGACGTGCCGAGGCGCTGGCCGAACGGTCGGAGGCGTCGCGCCGTGTGCAGCAGCTGCGCGCGCGGATCATCAGCAACGCGCGGCACCAGGAGGGCGAGACCCCGTCCGAGGACGCGGCCGCCCTGCTGGCCGAGGCCGACCAGGAGCTCGACTCGCTGGAGGCGCTGATCCGGCGGATCAACCTCACCAACTCCGCGACCGAGGTCGCCGGCGGCGGCACCCTGACCGACGCGCTCGCCCGCCGCGACATCCGCGACGTCGACACGCTGATCCAGCGCACCAACTGGGAGGTCGAACTCCTGGCATGAGACACCGTGCTGCCGCCGTGGCGGGAGCAGGTAGCCGCAGGGAAGCGCGCACCGACCGAGGGTCGGCAACCTTCCGGCCCACTCCTGGCGCGTGGGGAGCAACGCGGGAGTTCGACTCTCCCATGACGACGCAGCTCCGCACCGCGCACAGGTCACCGAGCACGGTGTACGGCTCATCACCGGGTGCGGGTCCCTCGCGGCGAGGGCGGGCACGGGGCATCCCGTCGCCCGGCAGGTCAGCACGGGCGGAGCGCCCGGTCGGCACCACCGACCGGGCGCCTCGCGCTTCCGGCGCCCGTCCGCCTGCTACGGGCGCGCGTCGAAGCGGTGCTTGAGGCCGCCGTCCGGCTTGAAGACGTCCAAGAGGTACCCCTCACTCAGATCCACACCCTCCTCGCGCGCCAGGTATTCGGTGACGGAGGTCTTCAGGCGCTCGAACGTCTCGGGGCCGTTGCTGACGGTGTGGTGGGACCACACCGTCAGCAACGGCGCACCGGCAGGGCCGTCGGTGCGCTGTATGCCGTGCACGTCCTCGTTTCCCGTCGCCTCGCGGTAGCGGTCTGCGAGGCGCACGGCCGAGTCGGGAGGACCCGCGGTGGTGGTCGGCCGGGCAGACTCGGCGGGATCGCCCTCGGGCGTGCCGCCACCCAGGGCGCACCCGCCCAGCAGGAGCACGGCTGCGGCAGACGGTACGACGGCGCGGCGGAACGGGCTTCTCATCTCGTCATGATCCCCGGCCGACACGGCGCCGACGCACCGCACGGGAGCACGGACCCGGCTTCCGGCCACATCGTTCGTGCGGTGGCACGTGCCCCGGACGCACCGCCGGGGGCCAGGCGGGAAAGCGGGAAGCTGCCGAGGCTCGTAGGCCGTCACGGAACGGGCGCAGGCACACCTGCAAGCAATGCGCTTGCAATAGCTAGCAGGGTGCGGCACGCTGGGGGCATGGTTCCGTTCGACGTTCACGGGCTCGGGGAGTTCCTGCGCGACCAGCGCCGGCAGGCGCGGCTGTCGCTGCGGCAGCTCGCCGACGCCGCCGGGGTGTCGAACCCCTACCTGAGCCAGATCGAACGCGGGCTGCGCAAGCCCAGCGCCGAGATCCTCCAGCAGATCGCCAAAGGGCTGGAGATCTCCGCCGAGACGCTCTACGTACGGGCGGGCATCCTCGACGAAGAGGTGCGCGAGGACCAGGGGACCGAAGGCCCCGGCGTGATCGAGGCGGTGCACGCCGACCCGGTCCTCACCGAGGCGCAGAAGCAGGCCCTCGTCGAGATCTACCACTCGTTCCGTCGTGCCGCCGCCCCGGCGGGGCGGGCGACCGGCGGAGCGGGCCCCGCACCGGACGCCACCGCGCCGCGGCCGGAGCCGTCACCCGACGGCCCCACCGCGGCGACCGCGGCGACCGCGCACGACGACACCACCCGGCAGGACCCCAACGAGCAACCCGGCTCGGGGCACGACGGCACGGACGACGACAGTCCCGGCCGCGCCCGGAGCACGGACGACCGGACCGAGAAATGAGAGGGAGCGACATGCCCAACAGCGAGGACTTCCGCAAGACCATCGGCAGCTCCAGCGCCGTCCACTTCGCCGCGGGCACCGTGGACCTGGCGGCGGAGAAGCTGCGCGGCCTCCCGGCGGCCTTCGACAAGATCAAGGCCGAGGCCCCCGGCAAGGTGGAGTCGTTCCGCGAGAACGACCTGCCCAAGCTGCGCGAGCGCGGCCGGACCCTGGCCGAGCAGGGAGCGGAGACCGCCCGCGAGTACGCCTCCAAGGCCCGCGAGACCTACGCGGAGCTGGCCGAGCGCGGTCGCGGCCCCGTCGAGGACTGGGCGCGCGGCACGGAGAAGGAGCACGACGCGACCGAGGACGGCGAGCGAGAGGTCGTCGTCGAGCGGGTCGAGCAGGTGACCATCACCGAGGTGCCGGACGACGCGTCCTCGCTCACCGGTGACGGCCCCGACGCCGGCTCCTCCGACAAGGGCCCCCAGGGCTCCTGACGTCCCGCCCCGGCCCGCCCCCGCGGGCCGGGGCACCGCAGAGCCGGTGGTCGGCAGCGTGTGAGCCGGTCGCGACCCGGGCAGACGATCACCACCGTGCGACCACCCGGCGCGCCGACGGCCCCGAGCACCGATGAGTGCTGTCCGACGACGCGGCCGGTAGCGTGGGGACCGACAGCCGACCGACCGACAGGGTGGTGGAGACGATGCTCCTCTCAGGGTTCAACTGGCTGCTCAGCCTGTTCTTTCTCGCACTGCTGGTGATGAACATCTTCGCCTTCGTGCACGCGGCGCTGCAGCGCGAGGACGCGTTCCGCGCCGTGGACAAGCAGACCAAGCCCTTCTGGCTGATCATCCTCGGCATCTCCATCGCGGTGCAGCTGTTCGCCCCCATGCTGCTGCTGATCCTGATCGGCGTGATCGCCTCGATCGTCTACATCGTGGACGTGCGGCCCGCTGTGGCGGGCGTCAGTCGCGGCGGCCGCGGTGGTCGTGGCGGCCCCGGCGGCTGGAGCAGCAGCGACGGCCCGTACGGGCCGTACAACGGCGGCCGCTGAGCCCCTGTCGGCCACCGTCGGCGATCCGCCGGCGGTGACGTCGGGCTCTCGGGGGCCCGCCCGTTGTGCGCGTCACGCCGCCCCCGGGGGCGCACCGCGCCCGGCGCGCGGACGCTCCCCGGCCACCCCGGCCGGGCATGCCGCGGTGCGGAGACCGAAGCGAGACCGACCGGACACCCCAGGGGGTTAGCCGTGGCCGGAATGTGCCTTTAGCATCATCGGGTACAACTTCCGATGAACCGCAGAGGACAGCCCAGTGCGCTTTCGCCTGACGCCGCGGGAGACGAACTTCTACGATCTCTTCGCCACCGCGGCGGACAACATCCTCTCCGGCTCCAAACTCCTCCAGGAACTCCTGGGCGCCGACGGCGAGAGCCGCGCGGAGCTGGCCGACCGCATGCGCGCCGCCGAGCACGCGGGCGACGACACCACGCACGCCATCTTCCACGAGCTGAACTCGACGTTCGTGACGCCGTTCGACCGCGAGGACATCTACCGGCTGGCGTCCTGCCTGGACGACATCATGGACTTCATGGAGGAGGCGGTCGACCTCGTCGTCCTCTACCGGGTCGAGGAACTCCCCCCGGGCGTGGAGCAGCAGATCGAGGTCATCTGCCGGGCGGCGGAGCTGACCGCCGAGGCCATGCCGCAGCTGCGGACCATGGAGAACCTCACCGAGTACTGGATCGAGGTCAACCGGCTGGAGAACCAGGCCGACCGGGTGCACCGGAAGCTGCTGGCCCACCTCTTCGACGGCTCGTACGACGCGATAGAGGTCATGAAGCTCAAGCAGATCGTGGACGTGCTGGAGGAGGCCGCCGACGCCTTCGAGCGGGTGGCCAACACCGTGGAGTCGATCGCGGTCAAGGAGTCCTGACACCTTGGACACGCTCGCCCTGGTGGTCGTGGTCAGTGCCGCGCTGTTCTACACCGGCGTCAACGGCTTCCGCGACTCGGCGGACGCGATCGCGACCTCCGTGTCGGCACGGGCGCTGACCCCCAGGGTCGCGGTGACGCTGGCGGCGCTGATGAACCTGGCCGGGGCGTTCCTCGGCACCACCATCGCCCGGGTGGTCAGCGAGGACCTGGTGACGCCGCCCGAGGGCGGGCGGGGGCTGCTCATGCTGTTCGCCGCGGTCTGCGGCGCGCTGCTGTGGAGCGCCGCCGCCTGGTACCTGCGGTTGCCGTCCTCGTCCTCGCAGGCGCTGTTCGGCGGGCTGGTCGGCGCGGTCCTCGCGGGGGCGGGCGCCGTGCACTGGGCCGGGGTGCTGCTGAAGGTGGTGCTGCCGCTGGTGCTGGCGCCGCTGGTCGCCCTGGTCGTGGGCCGGCTGCTGATGACCGGGTTGCTGTGGGCGTTCCGGCGGGCCCAGCCGCACCGGGCGCAGCGCGGCTTCCGGGCGGCGCAGACGGTCTCGACGGCCGGGATGGCGCTGGGTCACGGGTTGCAGGACGCGCAGAAGACGATGGGCGTGGTGGTGCTGGCGCTGGTCGTCGCCGACCGGGCGGAGCCGGGCTCCGGGGTGCCGCTGTGGGTGCAGGCGGCGTGTGCGCTGATGCTGGCCGCCGGCACCTACGCCGGGGGATGGCGAGTGGTACGGGGGCTGGGCCGGCGGGTGTTCGCGGTCGACGCGCCGCGCGGCTTCGCGGCGGAGTCGTCCGCGGCGGCGGTCATGTTCACCTCCGCCTTCGTGCTCCAGGCGCCGGTGGCGACGACCCACGTGGTGACGGGCTCGATCGTCGGGGCGGGCACGACGCGGCGCCGCACGGTGGCGCGGTGGGCCGTGGCGCGGACCATCGTCGTCGGCTGGTCGCTGACGCTGCCGGCGGTCGCGGCCCTGGCGGCGGCGCTGTTCTTCGTGGGCTCGGTGCTGCTCCCGGTCTGACCGCCGGACCCCGCCCTCGGCCGGGCGGCCCGCCCCTGCGCGCGGCCGGCTCCGTCAGCGGCCGGCGACCCCGCCGCCGGAACACCGCAGCCGGAACACCGCAGCCGGAACACCACCGCGCCCGCCACCGAGGGCCCCGGGGGGGGCGCCGCTCGGTGACGGGCGCGAAAGGTGCTGCGGGCGGGTGTCGTCGTGGTGCGCGCGCCCCGTCCGGCTCAGCCGAAGCGGCCGGAGATGTAGTCCTCGGTCGCCTGCACGGAGGGGTTGGAGAAGATCTTGTCGGTGGTGTCGATCTCGATCAGCTTCCCCGGCTGGCCGACCGCGGCCAGGTTGAAGAAGGCGGTGCGCTCGGAGACGCGGGCCGCCTGCTGCATGTTGTGGGTGACGATCACGATGGTGAACCGGGACTTCAGCTGGCTGATCAGGTCCTCGATGGCGAGGGTGGAGATCGGGTCCAGCGCCGAGCAGGGCTCGTCCATCAGCAGCACGTCCGGTTCGACGGCGGTGGCGCGGGCGATGCACAGCCGCTGCTGCTGACCGCCGGAGAGCCCGGAGCCGGGCTTGTGCAGCCGGTCCTTGACCTCGTTCCAGAGGTTGGCGCCGCGCAGGTTCTTCTCGACGACCTCGTCCAGCTCGGAGCGGCTGAACTTGCCGTTCAGCTTCAGCCCGGCGACGACGTTGTCGTAGATGGACATGGTGGGGAACGGGTTGGGCCGCTGGAAGACCATGCCGATGTTGCGGCGGACCTGCACCGGGTCCACCCCGGGACCGTAGAGGTCCTCGTTGTCCAGCATCACCTGGCCCTCGACACGCCCGCCGGGGGTCACCTCGTGCATCCGGTTCAGGGTGCGGAGGAAGGTGGACTTGCCGCAGCCGGAGGGGCCGATGAAGGCGGTGACCGACTGGGGCTGGACGTGCATCGAGATGCCCTCGATGGCGCGGTGGGTGCCGTAGAAGGCGGTCAGTCCGGTGACGTCGATGCGCTTGGCCATGGGTTCGTCGCTCGCTTTCTTCCGATGGCCTAGCGGCCGGTCTTCGGGGCCTTCCAGCGGGCGATGCCGCGGGCGACCAGGTTGAGGATCATGATGAAGGCGATCAGCACCAGCGCCGCGGCCCAGGCGCGGTCGTAGGCGGCCTCGGTACCGAACGCCCACTGCTCGTAGACGAAGAGCGGCAGCGAGGACTGGGCGCCCTCGAACGGGTTGGCGTTGATCATGTTGCTGCCGAAGACCAGCAGGATGATCGGGGCGGTCTCACCCGCGATGCGGGCCAGGGCCAGCATGACGCCGGTGGTGATACCGCCGATCGCGGTCGGCAGCACGACCTTGAGGATGGTGCGCCACTTCGGCACGCCGAGCGCCAGCGACGCCTCCCGCAGTTCGCCGGGGACGAGCTTCAGCATCTCCTCGGTGGAGCGGACCACGATGGGCATCATCAGGATGGAGAGGGCCAGGGCGCCGGCGAACCCGGAGTAGCCGAAGCCCATCATCATGATCCACATGCTGAGGACGAAGAGGCCGGCGACGATCGACGGAATGCCGGTCATGACGTCCACGAAGAACGTGATCGCCTTGGCGAGCCGGCCGCGGCCGTACTCCACCAGGTAGACGGCGGTGAGCAGCCCGATCGGGATGGCGATGACCGAGGCCAGCAGCACCTGCTGCACCGTGCCCAGGAGGGCGTGGTAGATGCCGCCACCCTCCTGCCAGGAGAGCACACCGTTCATGGAGTGGGTCAGGAAGTACCAGCTGACGCCGGGGATGCCGCGGGCGATGGTCTCCCACAGCAGCGAGGCCAACGGCAGGATCGCCACCACGAAGCTGGTCCACACCAGGCTGGCGGCGAACCGGTCGACCGCCTGGCGCCGGCCCTCGACCGCCGTGGTGACGGCGAAGGTGGCGGCGAGGTAGACGACGGCAGCTATCAGGCCCCACTGGATGCGGGAGTCCAGGCTTCCGAGGACCCCGACCAGGATGCCGACGCCCAGCGACCCGGCCACCAGCGCGGCCGGCGCCCAGCGGGGCAGCCGCGGCTGCTGGAGGGTGGTGTCGCGCAGCACCGCGGTGGCGCCGGTCCGCCCGTCGGGGTCCTGCGGCGCGGCGGCGCCGGAGCCGGCGGGCCGGCCGTCGACACGCTGCACGGTGTCCTTCACGGTGTCGCTCACGAGGTGAACTCCTTGCGACGGGCGATGATCAGACGGGCGGCGCCGTTGACCAGCAGGGTGAGCAGGAAGAGCACCAGGCCGGAGGCGATCAGGGCGTCGCGGCCCATCGAGCCGGCTTCCTTGAACTGGCTGGCGATGTTCTGGGCGAAGGTGCCGCCGCCCGACTCCAGCAGGCTGATGTTGATCAGGAAGGCCGGGGAGAGCACGGTGGCGACCGCCATCGTCTCGCCCAGCGCACGGCCGAGGCCGAGCATCGAGGCGCTGATGACGCCGGAGCGGCCGAAGGGCAGCACCGTCATCCGGATGACCTCCCAGCGAGTGGCGCCCAGCGCGAGGGCGGCCTCCTCGTGGGCCTTCGGGGTCTGCTTGAAGATCTCGCGGGTGACGCTGGTGATGATCGGCAGGATCATGATCGCCAGCAGGATGCCCACGGTCATCAGCGAGCGCGCCGGGGTGTTGTCGTAGGCGAAGATCCCGGTCCAGCCGAAGAACTGGTCGAGCCAGGCGTAGAGCCCGGTCATCTGCGGCACGAGAAACAGCGCGCCCCACAGGCCGTAGATGATGCTGGGCACCGCGGCCAGCAGGTCCACCACGTACCCGAGCGTGCCGGCGACACGGCGCGGCGCGTAGTGGGAGATGAACAGCGCGATGCCCACCGCGACCGGGACGGCCAGCACCATGGCGATCACGGAGCTGACCACGGTGCCGAAGAGCAGCACCGCGATCCCGAAGTACGGCGGGTTGGCGTTGGCGTCCCACTCGAAGGTGGTGAGGAAGTTGCCCTCGTTGGCCGAGATGGCCACGGCCGCCCTGATCGACAGGAAGACCGCGATGGCGGCCATGATCACGAGCAGCGTGATCCCGGCGCCCTTCGACAGGCCGCTGAAGATCCGGTCGCCCGGACGCACGGCGGACGACCGCCGCGGCGCGGGCTCCAGGCCGCCGGGCGGCGAGGAGTCGGTCTGTATCGCAGGCATCTCGCAGGTCTTTCCGTCTCGGTGGCTCGGGGTCGGGATCGGTTCCGGGTGATCAGGTGGCGCGGGCCGTCGGGGAGTCCGCCGGCGCCGGCCCGGGAGCCCGGGGCGGCCGGGTCAGGACATCTCCTGGATCCGGTCGCGCACCTGGGTGATCACTTCCTCGGGGATGGCGGCGTAGTGGATGTCGGTGACGACCTCCTGGCCCTCCTCGCCGGCCGTCCAGGAGAGGAACGCCTTGGTGAGGTCGAGGGTCGCGGGGTTGTTGCCCCGGTCGCAGACGATCTCGTAGGCGATGAGCACGATCGGGTAGGCGCCGTCCTCACTGGTGGTGTAGTCCAGCTCCATCGCCAGGTCGCCGTCCTCGCCGACGACGCGGCCGGCCGCGATGCCCGCGGAGGCGTTCTCGACGGTCGCGGCGACCGGCTCGGTGGCCCCGGTGTCCAGGACGACGGAGTCGATGCCGTTCTGGTAGGCGTAGGACAGCTCGAAGTAGCTGATCGCGCCGGGGTTCTGCTGGACCATGCCGACCAGGCCGGAGGAGCCGTCGGCCGACTGGCCGCCCTTGCCGCGCCACACCTTGTCCGGCGTGTACGGCCAGGCGTCGGGGGCCGCGGCGTGCAGGTACGAGGTGAAGTTGTCGGTGGTGCCGGAGCCGTCCGAGCGCGAGAACGGCGTGATCGCCAGGTCCGGCAGCTCGGTGTCGGGGTTCAGCTCCTGGATCCGCGGGTCGTCCCAGCGGGTGATGCGCGAGTCGAAGATCCCGGCGAGCGCGTCGGCGTCCAGCACCAGGTCGTCGACGCCGGGGACGTTGTAGCCGACGGAGACGGGCCCGGCCACCATGGGCAGGTGGATGGCGCGACCGCCGTCGCGGCACACCCGCTCCGACTCCTCGATCTCCGCGTCGGTGAGCAGCGAGTCCGAGCCGCCGAAGGCGGTGGTGCCCTGGAGGAACTCCTGGATACCCGCGCCCGAGCCGGTCGCCTTGTAGTTCACCTGACTGTTCTCGCAGTTGGTCTGGTACATGTTCACCCAGACCTCCATCGCGTTCGCCTGCGCGGTGGACCCGGAGGCGAGGGCGGTGCCCTCGGGGCCGCACTCCACGGTGTCGGAGGTGAAGTCCACGGCACCGGGGAGACCGGAGTTGTCGTCGGTCCCGCAGCTGGTCAGGAGGAGGACCCCGGCGGCGGTGGCCGCACCCAGGCCGAGTGCACGTCGGCGCGGAGCGCTGGGCAGCTTCACGGTCGTTCGGTTCCTTCCCATCGGCGTCCGGGCACAGGGCGGACTCGGCCGCACCTCTCGAACGTAGGGAGGGGAAGTGAATCGGCCGACCGAGGCAGATGAACGGAAGGTGAACCGGGTGCGGCGCCCTGGTGAGCGCTCCCCGTCCGATCGCCCCCGGCAGTGACGGGAGCACGGTCCGTGAGTGTCCGGCGCGGGCCCGGCGGGTGAACAGTCATCTCGCGAGCAACGTTAAGGCCGTCCCGCCGCTCCCGCCGCCCAGGGACATGCAGCCGGGCGGGGCACCGGAAGGCGATTCGATAGGCTGATACCCAGATGGGGTATGGCTGGAAATGCCGTGGAGGAACGTGATGACCATCGCCCGAGAGACGCCCGCGGACGACCCGGGGCCGACCGCCCCGGAGGCCTCCCCGGTGGCCGGCGACGACGGACACCACCCGCTTCCCGCTGAGGCCGCGTCCCACGCGGCGGGCGACGGCACGGAGAGCGACGAGTCCGGCTGCGGCGGGGAGCACGCCGATGGCAGCGCTCCCCACTCCGGCCACGGCTACAGCAAGAACAAGGACGCGCACCTCAAGCGGCTGCGCCGCATCGAGGGACAGGTCCGCGGGCTGCAGCGGATGGTCGAGCAGGACGTCTACTGCATAGACATACTCACCCAGGTCTCCGCCTCCACCAAGGCCCTGCAGTCGTTCGCGCTGCAACTGCTGGAGGAGCACCTGCGGCACTGCGTCGCCCAGGCGGCCCGGGAGGGCGGGCCGGAGGCGGACGCGAAGGTCGCCGAGGCGACCGCCGCCATCGCCCGGCTGCTGCGCACCTGAGTGGGTGCGTGAGGGCCGGGCCCGGCTCCCGCCCCGACACCCGGTCACCCGCTCACCCGGTCACCCGGTCACCCGCTCCGGGCGGGGCCCGCCGGGTCGGCGACCACCGCGCCCGTCCAGATGTCGCGCTCCTCCGGCAGCCGCACCGCCACCACCGCCCCGAAGTCGTGGAGCTCCGTCACGGAGACCACCTCGACCGGCCCGGTGCCACCGTCGGCGTCGAAGCTGAACTCGTGGCGCACCCGCCGGGGCGTGCCGCGCTCGTCGAGGTAGACCTCGAAGGGCACCGCCCCGACGGTGAAGGCGCCGACCGCGACCGCCAGCTGCCGGCGGCGCGACTCGTCCCCGGCCGCGCGGGAGGCGGCAGCGATGTCGGTGACACCGCTGTAGAGCCGGGTGGTCTCGCCCTCCAGCTCCACCTCGCCGTGGTACTCGGCGCGCTGGACGCCCCGCAGCAGCTCGGCCGCGGTCACGGGGTCGGTGGCGCCGCCGGTCACGAGATTGCCGTCGGGCAGCGAGTCGATCTCCACCCGCACCCACTTGTCGGCGGGCACCCCCGCGCCGCGGTTGCGCATGTACAGCAGACCCGGCACGAAGACCTCGGTGACGGGCTCCGCCCGGGCCGCACCCGGGGTCTCCGGCAGCGTGACCCGCAGCTCCCCCACGCCCGCCGCGTGGTCGAAGACCCCCTCGCCGCGGATGGTGATCCGGGTGCCGCCGGAGGCGAGCTGGAGCGAGGTGGCGACCCGGGAGCCCGGCCCGGCGGCGAGGGCGTCCGGGACGGCCCGGATCACGCTCAGCGCGTCGCCGGGCGGTGCGCCGCCGGGCGCCGCGTCCGGCACCGCCGCGGGATCCGCCCCCGCGCAGCCCGTGAGTCCCACCGCCCCGACCACCCCGACCAGCAGCAGAGCCGCCGCCCGCCGCAGCCGTCGCCCGGCGGGCGACGGTGCCGGACGGACCCGCGGTACCCCGTACCGCTCCGCACTCATGGTCCGCCGACCCCCAACAGCCCGCTCGCGATTCATCGACCGCTTAACGAAGCCGCCGGTCGGGCCGTCACGGGCCCGAACCTCCCGCGACGGCCGGGTGCTGGGTACCGTGGGACACGTGTACGGCTACCGAGACGACGAGCGCACCACCGGCGCTCTACCGGATCACCGGATAGATCTCATCGAGCGCGGCCCGTTCCTGGCGCCCCGGTGCAGCTGCGGGTGGTCCGGGCCGGCGCGCAGATCCCGACCGCTCGCCAGGGACGAGGCGGCCTCGCACGTCCTCCACGGCGCGGGCCACCGCCCCTGACCTCCGCAGAATTTCACCCGTTCGGGTTAAGACCGGGCACTGGTGTCCGGAAACACCGAACCGGGGCGGCCGGCCTCTCGGCCACCACCCCGGTCCGTCGCATCCGTCCTCGCCGATCCGGCGTCCGACCTAGGCGGCCAGCCCCTTCTCCACCGGGCGGCGCCGCGGCGGCCCGGCCGAGTCCTCGCCGCGGTCGGCGACCGACTGCGGACCGGGCGCGATCCAGCTCAGCCCTCTCGTCTCGCCGCACCAGCGCAGCAGCGGCGTGAGCGCCCAGACCGCGAGCGGCATCAGCAGCAGCGTCACCGCGGTCGCCAGCGCGATACCGCCGACCACGTCACTGGGGTAGTGCACCCCGAGGGCGAGCCGCAGCACCCCCTGGAAGAGGGCGATCGCCACGGCGACCAGGCCCAGCTTCCGATGCACCAGCAGCAGCCCGACCGCGATCGCCATCGCGGCGGAGGAGTGGTCCGAGACGAAGGACCAGCCGCCCTTGCCCTCCAGCATGGGGACGATGTCGTCATGGTCGAGGAACGGTCTCGGCCGGGCCACCAGGGCGCTGATCGGCTGGTTGAAGCCGTAGGCGACGGCCGCCGCGAGCGGGGCCCAGGCCACCATCGCGACCGCCTGGGGCGCGTCGGGGCGCCGACGGACCATCAGCCAGAGCAGCGGCACCATCAGCACCAGGGCGGCCGCCAGGCCGTACTCGCCGAGGAACGTGACGACGCTCGCCGCCCAACCGTCCAGACCGTTGCCCCAGTCGTTGAAGATCCGGAGCAGTCTCACGTCGGGGTCGGTCAGCTCGGCCACCCGCGCTCACCCTTTCAGCGTCGTGCGCGCCCGAGGGCGCCGATCGTCGTACGTGCCCCGCTCCCCCGGAAGCGGAACGACCCGTACCTGCCCAGCTAACGCCCCCCGCCGGTGCCCGCGTTCCAGGCGCGACGGTGGTGGTGCTCAGGCGTTACCGAAGAGAGACGCGGAACCCGGTGGTACGGGACGGGACCACCGAGGTGAACGGCACCCACCATCCGGCCACTACTCAACGTCACTGTACCGTCACCTTGCGACAGGGCGGGTCGCCCCGAAGTAGTCAGCGGTGTCGATGGGGTCGAAACGGATCACCGCCCCGGTGTACGGCGCGTCGATCATATAGCCGCCGCCGACGTAGATGCCGACGTGGTAGATCGAGCGCGAATCGTTCAGGTCATGCGCGAAGAACACCAGGTCTCCCGGGAGGAGTTCGTCCCTGGCGGGGTGGGGCCCCGCGTGCCACTGGTCGTTGGCCACCCGCGGCAGCTCGATCCCGACCTCCTCGTAGGCCGCCTTGGTCAGTCCGGAGCAGTCGAAGCGTCCGTCGTCCTCCGGCCCGCCGTCACCGCCCCACAGGTAGGGGGTGCCGAGCTGCTCCTGCGCGAAGTGGACGGCGGCGGCCGCGGCGTGCGACGGCGGCAACCGCACCGGTTCCGCCTCCGCGGCGGGCGCGGTGAAACCCGCCTCGGCCGACCGGATGACCTCCACGTAGTGCTGGGTCTCGTTGAACGGCGGCACGCCGCCGTACTGGATCACGGCATACGGTCCGGCGTTGTAGCCGGCCAGCATGTTGTCCACCGGGTCACCGGGGACGCCGCGCAGCTGCGCCGCCAGCGAGCAGCTGTAGTTGGCGGAGGACGGGATGGCGTCCTCCGGGTCCCACACGTCGGCGACCCCGTCGCCGTTGGCGTCGATGCCGTGCGTCGCCCAGGTGCCGGGGATGAACTGCGCGATGCCCTGCGCGTCGGCGTGACTGCGCGCGGTCGCGTTCCACCCGCTCTCCTGCTGTATCTGCGCGGCGAGCAGCGCCGGGGAGAGCTCCGGGCAGAGGTTGCCCCAGGTCTGGACCAGATCCACGTACTCGTCGGGAACGGAGTTCTGTTCGAGCCTGCCGTTGCCCCCGCCACCGCCACCGCCGAGCAACCCGGCGGCGCTGCTGTAGACGCCCACCAGTAGCAGCGCCACGAAGAACGCCATCCCGCCGAGGCTGAACCCCAGCGTCAACAGCAGCTTCTTCACGCGCACGTCCCTCCCGCGCCCCGACCGCCGGACCCGACGCGGGCCCGCCCGGTGCCCGACGCTGTGTCACTTGCCGTGCCGCGCCGGTCTGCTGATCCGGCGACGGCCGTCGCACCCGGCGGGCGCCACCGCACACACGTCCCGTGCGCGCTCCGGCACCCGCCGTCGTCCAGCTTGCCGGAATCACGGCGCCGCCGCCAGGGACCACCGACCGCCGCCCCTGCCGCGGCCCGGATCGACCGGGCGTCGCGCGGCGAAAGCCGAACGGTCGGCGCGGCCACATCACGACAATTCCCTCGATACCGGCCGCCGTGCGCGCCCGGTCGTGCCGCGACGCCCCGGGCACGCGCCCCGGCACGCCGACCGCGCTACCGCCGCGGGCCCCCGCGC
>NZ_JAAVJC010000449.1 GCF_012033785.1 Streptomyces bohaiensis | reverse complement strand
CGGGGCGGTGGCCCACGACATCGGCGGAGCCGACCATGCGGCGACTCGGGCCGATGGGCCCGCACACGCCGCGGACGTCTCCCTGTCTCCCTGCCCCGCTGTCCCGCTGTCCCGCTGTCCGGCGCGAACGGCCTGCCCGCCGCGCTGCCCGCGGAGGTGCGGGCCGCCCTGGCGGAGGCGGCGGACTCCGTGGCCTTCGCCCTCGCCGCGGGGCCGCTGGGCGATGTGATCGCCCCCGGCGCCGCCGGTCGCCCAGCTGCCCCGCAACCCGGCGAGCCGTCGGCCGAGACCCCGGAGGCCACCGAGGCGCCGGGGGCCACGGACACCGCGGCGAGCCGCTCCGAACAGGGCGGCGAAGCGGCCCCTGGCGGCGGTGCGACCGCCGCCCGTTCCGGACCGGCGGGTGCCGCGACGGGGCCGCAGGCCGCCGGTGCCGCCGTCGACCTCGTCTCGCTCGCCGCGCACGCCGGCCCCCTCGGCCAGGCCCCGGGCCTGCTCCCGCCGATCGGCCGCGTCCCCGTCGACGAGCAGCGCAACAGCGGCGGACGGGAGTTGGAGCCCGGGCCGGGCGCGCTGGTGGAGGTGCTGCCGCTCGGCGCCGGGCTCGCGTGCCTCGGTCTCGGCCTCGGCATGGTCGGGCTGCGGTTGCGCCGCGACTGACCGGATATGCCACGCTCGGGGGTGAAATACCGTGCGCTCCGCGGGATGTGACCGGCCCGCTCCTGCGGGGCCGGTGCGCCTCCCACCTGCCCCGCAGGACCTGCGGCGGGCGGTGCGGCGGGGCGGTCCGTGCGGTGGTTCGGTCAGGTGTCGGGCACCCCGGGCTTTGCGATGCGCTTCCGACCCGGTATACATACTCAGTATGTCGATTAGGTTCGGTTTGCTGGCGCTCCTCGAGCGGGGTGCGTGCTACGGGTCGCAGTTGCGGTCGGAGTTCGAGACGAGGACGGGGGCGACCTGGCCGCTCAACATCGGGCAGGTCTACACGACGCTCGGCCGCCTGGAGCGGGACGGGCTCGTCGTGCCGCAGGGGGAACGCGAGGGCAAGCAGCAGCTCTACGCGATCACCGAGGACGGCCGACGCGAACTCGCCGAGTGGTACACGCGGCCCGTGGACCGGTCGCAGCCCGCCCGCGACGAACTCGCCATCAAACTGGCGATGGCGGTCGGCGCACCCGGCGTGGACCTGGTCGCGATCATCCAGGGCCAGCGCCGCCACACGCTGCGCGCGATGCAGGACTACACCCGTCTGAAGGCCCGCGCGCTCGCCTCCGGGCCGGACAACCGGGACGACATCGCCTGGCTCCTGGTGCTGGAGCAGCTGATCTTCCAGTCCGAGGCCGAGGCGCGCTGGCTCGACCACTGCGAGACCAGGCTGATCCGGTTCGCCGCCACGCACCCCGACCCGCCGCAGGGCGCGCCGGTGCTGCCCGACCCGGACGCCGTCGTGGACGAGGAGGAGCGGGCCGCCGCGTCCCCCGGTCACGGGGGTCGGCGCGGCGCCTGAGGCCCGCGGTCCCGGAGTTCCCGCCCGCCGCGCCCGACGGCCCGCCGCTCCTGGCCGCCCCGGCGCCGCTGTGTCCCCCGTGCCTCGTCCCGCCGCGCACCGCCCCGCCGGACCGCTCACGGTCACGGGGCGGCCGGAGGGGACCGTCGCCGCGAAGGGGACGGCCCGGGGCGTGCATGATGGGGGTATGACGCAGCCCAGTAACGATCCGTCGCAGCAGGAGAGCCCGCACGTCCTGGTCGTGGGGCCCGACGGCATGGCCCTCGGCAGCGCCGCACCGCGCGGTGGCGAGGGCGAGCAGGCGGAAGTACCGCTGACCGAGATGGTCGAGCAGCCCGCGAAGGTCATGCGGATCGGCTCCATGATCAAGCAGCTGCTGGAAGAGGTGAAGGCGGCCCCGCTGGACGAGGCGAGCCGCGCCCGCCTCAAGGAGATCCACTCCTCCTCGGTGAAGGAGCTCGAAGAGGGGCTCGCCCCCGAGCTGATCGCCGAGCTGGAACGGCTCTCGCTGCCGTTCACCGAGGACAGCCTGCCGACCGACTCCGAGCTCCGTATCGCCCAGGCGCAGCTCGTGGGGTGGCTGGAAGGCCTCTTCCACGGCATTCAGACCACGCTGTTCGCCCAGCAGATGGCGGCTCGCGCCCAGCTGGAGCAGATGCGACGGGCGCTGCCCGCCGGCGCCTCGCTGGAGGAGCCCGGTCATGGCGTGCCGCCGGGATCGTCCGGCCCGTACCTCTGAGCCGCCGCCGAGCTGCCGTACCTCTGAGCCGCCACCGCGCGGTGCTGCCGCTGGCCATCGCCGTCCGCTTCGCCCGGGAGGTGCTGCACGCCGCCGGGTTCTCCCGCGACCTCGTCACCCTCGTGG
>NZ_JAAVJC010000448.1 GCF_012033785.1 Streptomyces bohaiensis | reverse complement strand
GGCACGCCCCGTACCGGAGTGGGTACGGGGCGTGCCGGGGCCGGGTGGCGGGTGCCGGTCAGCTCTCGCGGCGGGTGGCGTCGGCGAGTTCCGCGGCGAGCCCGCGCACCGCCGCGACCGCGGCCGGGGTGTCGTCGGCGTGGTCGAGGACCCGCTGCACGAAGGCGCTGCCGACGATGACGCCGTCGGCGAAGGCCGCCACCTCGGCTGCCTGGGCGCCGGTGGAGACACCGAGGCCGACACAGACCGGGAGGTCGCTGACGCCGCGGGTCCGCCGCACCAGTTCGCCGGCCTCCTGGCCGACCGACTCCCGCGTCCCGGTGACGCCCATCAGGGAGGCGGCGTACACGAACCCGCTGCCGGCCGCGGTGATCTCCGCCAGCCGCTTGTCCCGGCTGGAGGGGGCGACGACGAAGACGGTCGCCAGCCCGTGCTCGGCGGCCGCCTCCCGCCAGGCGTCGGCCTCCTCCACCGGGAGGTCGGGCAGGATGCAGCCCGCGCCCCCGGCCGCGGCGAGTTCCGCGGCGAACCGTGCCACCCCGTAGCGGTCGACCGGGTTCCAGTAGGTCATGCAGAGCACCGGGACGCCGGTGGCGGCGTGGACCGCACCGACGGTGGCGATGACGTCGGCGATGCGGACCCCGCCGCGCAGCGCGATGTCGTCGGCGGTCTGGATGACCGGGCCGTCCAGCACCGGGTCGCTGTGGGGCAGCCCGATCTCGATGACGTCGCAGCCGCCCTCGGCCATGGCGACGGCGCAGTCGATGCCGTCGCGGACGGTGGGGAAGCCCGCGGGGAAGTAGCCGATCAGCGCGGCGCGCCCCTGGGCGCGGGTGTCGGCGAGCACCGTCTCCAGCAACCGGAGCCGTCCGCCGCCCGCCGTCCCGATGGTGGCGGCGCCCGCCGCCGGCTGCTGGGTCGCGGTCACTTCTCGGCTCCCTCGTCGTACAGCCCGAAGTAGCGGGCGGCGGTGTCCATGTCCTTGTCGCCGCGGCCGGAGAGGTTGACCAGCACGGTCCCCTCCGGGCCCAGCTCCCTGCCGAGGTCGAGCGCCCCGGCGAGGGCGTGCGCACTCTCGATGGCGGCGATGATGCCCTCGGTGCGGGCCAGCATCCGCAGCGCCCGCATCGCCTCGTCGTCGGTCACCGGCCGGTATTCGGCGCGGCCGGAGTCCTTGAGGTAGGCGTGCTCCGGCCCGATCCCGGGGTAGTCCAGCCCGGCCGAGATCGAGTACGGCTCGGTGATCTGGCCCTCGTCGTCCTGGAGGACGTAGGAGCGGGAGCCGTGGAGGATGCCGGGCTCGCCCGCGGTGAGGGTCGCGGCGTGCTCGCCGGAGGCGACCCCGTGGCCCGCGGCCTCCAGGCCGACCAGCCGGACGCCCTCGTCGGGGAGGAAGGCGTGGAAGAGCCCGATGGCGTTGGACCCGCCGCCGACACAGGCCGCGACCGCGTCCGGCAGCCGGCCGGTGCGCTCCAGGATCTGCCGGCGCGCCTCGACCCCGATGACGCGGTGGAAGTCCCGCACCAGCGCCGGGAAGGGGTGCGGGCCGGCCACGGTGCCGAAGAGGTAGTGGGTGCGGTCCACGTTGGCGACCCAGTCGCGGAACGCCTCGTTGATGGCGTCCTTCAAGGTGCGGCTGCCGGAGGTCACCGGGATCACCTCGGCGCCGAGCATCCGCATGCGGGCGACGTTGAGCGCCTGACGCTCGGTGTCGACCTCGCCCATGTAGATGACGCACTCCAGGCCGAAGAGCGCGCAGGCGGTGGCGGTCGCGACGCCGTGCTGTCCGGCGCCGGTCTCGGCGATGACGCGGGTCTTGCCCATGCGGCGCGTCAGCAGCGCCTGGCCCAGCACGTTGTTGATCTTGTGCGAGCCGGTGTGGTTGAGGTCCTCACGCTTGAGGAACACCCGCGCGCCGCCGGCGTGCTCGGCGAGCCGGGGCACCTCGGTGAGGGCGCTGGGGCGGCCGGTGTAGTTGACCAGCAGATCCTCCAGCTCGGCGGCGAAGGCAGGGTCGCCCTTCGCCTTCTCGTACTCGGCTGCCACCTCCTCCACGGCGGCGCGCAGCGCCTCCGGGACGAAGATGCCGCCGAACGCACCGAAGTAGCCGCCGGTGCTGGGCACCAGCCCTTCGGGGTCGGGCAGGAAGTAGCCGTCGGACATGGCTGTGCCTCCGAGGGGGGCGTCGACGTGCGAGGTGACGGCGGGGGCCGGTGCGGCCGCCGTCACGGGGACGGGGTGCCGCTCCCCCGCCGGGCGTCGTCGACACCCGGGGGCGGAGCGGCGGCCCGGGCCGTCGGGGCGGCCGGGGCGCGGGCGGGGACAGGCGCGCGGGTTCGGTCACCGCGGAGAGGCGGCGGCGAGGGTGCCAC
>NZ_JAAVJC010000447.1 GCF_012033785.1 Streptomyces bohaiensis | reverse complement strand
GGACGGCGCCCGCCACGGCCGACGGTGCGTCCGCCACGGCCGGCGGTGCGTCCGCCACAGCCGACCACCCCGAGCCGCGCCCCGCGGCGGTGCCACCCACGGCGGCCCCGCTGCCCGCCCTCGCCGACGAGGACGTCCTGCGGCAGCTGCTGCGCGACTCCGTCCGGGGCGTCGAACCCTCGCCGGGGGCGCTGGCGGTCCTGCACCGCGCGGTGCCCGCCCGGCGGCGTCGCCGGCGGCGCCTCATGACGGCCGCCACCACGGTGGCGGTGCTGGCCGTCGGCGCGCCCGTCACCCTGCACGCCGCCTCCGTCGTCGACACCGACACCCGGACCGTCGGCGCGGGCAGCGACCGGGCGGTCGAGGGCGCGACCCTGGAACCGACCGCACCGGGCGACGGCCCCGGGTCGCCCGCCGACGGCGGCACGTCCCGTGAGGAGACGTCGGCCGGTGAGGAGTCCGCGGGCCCCGGCACCGACTCCGGGGACGGTGGAACGACCGAGCCCGGGCAGCCCGGCAGCGCCCGGCCGGAGCAGAGCGACGGCACCGCGGGGTCCCACCCCCGCTGCGACCGCGACCAGCTCGGCGACGCCGTCACCGCCCTCGCGGAACCCGATGGCGACGGGGTGATCTACGGCTCGATCCGTGTCTCGAACGTCTCCGCCGCCACCTGCCGGATCCGCGGCACCGACGAGCTGACCGCCACCACGGTCCGCAACACCGCGGCCGCCGGCGTGACCTCGCCGCAAGTGGTGCTCCGCACCTCCGGCGACCGCGCGGTGCAGTTGCCGCTGCCCGACCGGTGGGTGGACGAGCTGGTGCTGCCGCCCGGAGACGCCTACGAGATCCGGTTCGCCTGGGTGCCGAGCCGCAGCGCGCCCGACGGCGGCTGCTCGGTGCCGGAGCCCGAGCCGCTGCCCGCCGACATCGGCAGCGGCGGGTCGTCCGCCGGCGGCGCGAGCGGCGGGGCCGGCGGCTCGGACGACGACCACGAGCCCGCCGCGGCGGGCACCGACGACGACCCCTTCGGCGGGTCCGGCGACGATCTCCAGGCGCCCGACGACGGCGGATCGACGGGCTCCTCCGGCGGCGGCTCGGGCCCGTCCGGCGGCTCCGGGGGGTCCACCGACAGCTCCGGCGGCGGCCCCGGCGGCTCCGGCGGGGAGGTCGGCCCCGGACCGGGCGGCCCCGGCGGCGCGGAGGCCGAGGGCGTCCTCGTCCGCTACACCCCCGCCGCCGGCACCCCGCGCGCCGCCCAGATGGAGCTGGTCGGCGTCTGCGTCGGCAGCCTGCACCGCACCGGTGTGCTCGTCCCGACGGTCTGAACCGCCGCCGACCCGCCCGGAGCGGGCCCCCGCCGCGGGCGGGGGGAGCGGCCGAGCCGCCGAGCAGCCGAGCGGTCCCGGGCACCGGAGGGCGGCGGGAGTGCCGGGCAGGGCGCCCCGGTACCGTGGGATCGTGTACCGGTTTCTGCTGACCCCGCGCTGGTGGGCGATCAACGTCTTCGTCGCGCTCGCGATCCCGTTCTGCCTGTACATGGGCAGCTGGCAGCTGGGACGGTTCGAGGACCGGGTCGAGGGCCACCGGGACAACCAGCAGCAGGTCGAGGCCGCCCGGATCGCCGAGGCGGTGCCGCTGTCGCAGCTGCTGCCCCCGACCACCGAGACCGTGGGCGAGGCGGCGCACGTCACGGGGACCTTCGACGCCGAGCACGAACTGCTCGTCCCCGGCCGGACGCTCGACGGCGAACCCGGCTACTACGTGCTCACCCCGCTGCAACCCGCCGACGGCAGCCGCGCCGTCCCCGTGGTGCGCGGCTGGCTGCCGGGCGCACCGGACCCGGCGGCGGTACCGCCCGCGCCCGAGGGGGAGACCGGGGTCGAGGGCATCCTCCAGGCCGCCGAGTCGCCCCGGGCGGTCAACGCGCCGACCGGCCTGCCCAGCGGGCAGGTCGGTGTGATCGGTGCGGCGTCGCTCATCAACCTGCTGCCCTACGAGGTCGAGAACGCCTGGCTGACCGTGCGCGAGGCGGACGAGCCGCTGACCGCCGTGCCACCGGTCGCCCCCTCGGGCACCGGCCTCGACATCAAGGCGTTCCAGAACCTCGGGTACACCGCCGAGTGGTTCGTCTTCGCGGCGTTCACGGCCTTCATGTGGTTCCGGCTCTTCCGCCGTGAGGTCGAGACCATCCGGGACGCCGAACTCGGCATCCACCCCGACGGACCACCGCCCGCCACCGGTGAGTTCCGGACCGACGCCGGCCCGGACGCTCCGCCCGGCGACGGCGACGGCGACGCGGACGCTGCCGGGCCCACCGACACGGGCGCCCCCGACACGGCCGCGCCCGGGGCCGCGGGTCAGCAGTCCGCGGTGCCGACGGGCCGGCCGGCGCCGGAG
>NZ_JAAVJC010000446.1 GCF_012033785.1 Streptomyces bohaiensis | reverse complement strand
GCGCTGGCCGCCGCGCGGGAGTTGGCGCCGCGGTTCGCCGCTCGCGCCGCCGACCACGACGCCGCGGGGAGCTTCCCCGCGGCGGACTTCGCCGATCTGCGCGCCGCCGGCCTGCTCGGGCTGCTGGTGCCGCGGCGGCTGGGCGGCAGCGGAGCCTCCTTCGCCGAGTACACGGCGGTCGCCGAGGCCGTCGCCACCGGCTCCGGCGCGACGGCGCTGGTCTACAACATGCACGCCTCCGTCACCGGCGCGCTGGCGCACACCCCCGACGCGTTGCTGCGGGAACTCGGCGTCGACGAGGAGGTGTTCACCGCACGGGACCGGGCGCTGGCGGCCGCCGCGTCCGGCGCGCTGTACGGGGTCGCGATGAGCGAACGCGGCGCCGGATCGCGGCTGTCGCGGATCACCACCGCCTACCGCCGCGTCGGCGACGGCTTCCGGCTCACCGGAGCGAAGGCGTTCGTCTCCGGCGCCGGCCACGCCGACGCCTACCTCGTCGCGGCGCGCGAGCGGACCGACGACGGCGCGCCACGACGGGACGCCGCCGCGGCGGACGGCACCGGGGAGGGCGGCACCGGGGAGGAGACGCCCGCCCGGGTCTCCTACTTCCTGGTGCCGAGTGGCGAGGGCGTGCGGGTCGAACCCACCTGGGACTCCCTGGGAATGCGCGCCACCGGCAGCCACGACCTGCATTTGGACGTCGCGCTGCCCGCCGACGCGCTGCTCGGCGGGATCGACGGCCTGGCGGTGCTGCTGGCCCAGGTGATGCCGCAGTGGCTGGTCGCCTCCTACGCGGCGGTCTACGTCGGGGTGGCCCGGTCGGCGCTGGCGGCCGGGGGCGTCGTGTCGGCGGGCGTCATGTCGGCGGGCGTCGTGTCGGTCCCGCTGTCGGTCCGCTGCGCTGTCATCCCTCAGCCCTCCGCCGCTGCTCGTGTCGTCCGGCCCGGCTGGGCTGCTGCCCGGGGCCGCCCCGGGGTATCCGCCGCGGCCCGCCGGCCGCGCCCCTGGAAGAGCACCGCGGTCGAGGAGATGGGGACCATCGGCACCGTCTCCGACCGCCGCGCCAGCCAGGCGGCGAGGCCCCGCAGCGAGGGGCGCACCCCGCGTACCTGGAGCCGAACCCCGTGGCGGGCGCACTCCCGTGCCAACTCGGCCCGGTCCACCAAAAGTTCGGGGTCATGGACTCCTCGGGGCGCCATCCCCGGCACCCGCTCCGCGACCCCGATGGCCAGCGCGCGGCAGAGCGCGGTGTCCGCCAGGGTGTCCAGCACCAGCAGGCCGCCGGGGCGCAGCAGCCGGCAGGACTCCGCGACGGCGCGCGGGAGGTCCTCGACGTGCTCCAGGATCTCGCCGGCGGCGACCACGTCGGCGCGGCCGTCGCGCAGCGGGACCGCGGTGACGTCGCCCCGCACCGCGAGGACGCCGTGGTCGGCGGCCTGGCGGACGGCGGTCGGCGACCGGTCGACGCCGATGTGGTGGTAGCCCTTGCCCCGCAGGTGAGGGGCCATCAGCCCGCCGCCGCAGCCGAGGTCGACCAGCACCGCGCCCTCGCGGGCGGCGGGCGGGACCAGCTCCGCGCGCGCGGCGGCGAGCCAGTGCAGCATCGCGAACGAGCCGCGCGGCGACCACCACTCGTCCGCCAGGCGCTCGTACAGGGCCGGGTCGTTGGGCCGGATCGGCTCATCGGGGTGTTCCCTGAGGATGACCATGCGGTCAGGCTGGCACACTTGCCCGACATGCGACAGAACGTCGGGTCCGTAACGTCCTGGTGCCGTGCCGCGCACCCCTTGCCCGTACTGGCGGTGACCGGGGTCACCGCGCTGCTGGCCGTCGCGTGGGGGCACGGGGCGGTCGGCGTACTGCTGTTGACAGCGGCGGTGCTGACGGGGCAGTTGTCCGTCGGGTGGCTGAACGACCTGGTCGACCTGGAGCGCGACCGCGCGGCCGGCCGGGACGACAAGCCGCTCGCGCGCGGGGAGCTGACCCGGGCGGCCGTCGGCCGGGCGACCGCGGTGGCGGGCGGCGTCTCGGTGGTACTGACCGCGCTCACCGGCTGGCCGGCCGCCGCTGCCCACCTGCTGGCGCTGGGATCGGCCTGGGCCTACGACCTCGGCGGCAAGTCCCGCGCCTGGTCACCCGCGTGCTACGCGGTGTCGTTCGGGCTGCTGCCGGCGTTCGTCGTCCTGGCGCTGCCCGGTTCGCCGACGCCGCCGCTGTGGCTGGTGGCGGGCGGCGCCCTGCTGGGGTGCGCCGCGCACTTCCTCAACGTGCTGCCGGACCTGGCGGACGACGCCGCCGCCGGGGTGCGGGGGCTGCCGCAGCGGCTGGGCGCGGCCCGGAGCCGTGCCGATGGTCCCCATCTCCTCGACCGCGGTGCTCTTCCAGGGGCGCGGCCGGCGGGCCGCGGCGGATACCC
>NZ_JAAVJC010000445.1 GCF_012033785.1 Streptomyces bohaiensis | reverse complement strand
CCGGCCCGTCGTACTCGGCCCGGCCGTCGGTGGCCGGGACCTCGAACGGGGGCACCTCGTCGTGGACCTCGTACAGCATCTCGTCGTACACCTCGCCGGCCGTCGGGGGCGGGGCGCGGGCTCGGCGAAGAACTCCGCGGCCGGGCGCTCGCCCTGCTCCACGGCGCGGACCGCGGCCATCAGCTCCTCGGGCTTCGCCGCGGGCCGCCGCCCGTCCTCCGTCGCCGGGCTGCCATCCGTCACAGCGTGCTCCAGTCCTGGTCGGGGTAGTGGTGCACCGGCGCCGACACATCGTCCAGCGCGCGGCGGATCTCCTGGGGAAGCGTAAGGTCCGCCACCGACAACGCCGCCTCCAACTGCTCGGCGGTTCGCGCGCCGACCAGGGGGGCGACCACGCCGGGGCGGTCGCGGACCCAGGCCAGCGCGACCTGGAGCGGGGTGGCCCCGAGCCCGTCGGCCGCGGTGCGCACCGCGTCGACCACGCGGCCGGCCTTCCGGTCCAGGTACGGTGCGACGAACGCGGACAGCTGGTCGGAGACGGCGCGCGACCCGACGGGGCGGGCGCCGCCGCGGTACTTGGCGGTGAGCACCCCGCGGCCGAGCGGTGAGGAGGGCAGCAGCCCGATCCCCAGGTCCAGGGCGGCGGGTACGACCTCCCGTTCGACGCCGCGCTGCAGCAGCGAGTACTCCATCTGAGTGGTGCTCAGCCGGCAGCGCCGCCCGGCGTCGGCCAACTGCCAGGTCCCCGCCTTCGCCAGCTGCCAGCCGCAGTACCCGGTGACTCCCGCGTACCGCACCCGCCCGCTGCGCACCGCGTCGTCGACGGCCTGCAGCGTCTCCTCCAGCGGGGTCGCCGTGTCGTAGGCGTGGAGCTGCCACAGGTCCACGTAATCGGTCCCCAGCCGCGCCAGCGAGGCGTCCAGCGAGTTCAACAGGTGTCCCCGCGAACCGTCGACGCGGCGGTGCGGGTCGGCGACGCTGCCGGCCTTGGTGGCGATCACCAGATCGCGGCGGGGGACGAAGCCGCCGAGCATCCGTCCCAGCATGTACTCGGCGCCCCCGTCCGCGTAGACGTCCGCGGTGTCCACGAGGGTGCCGCCCGCGCGCCAGAACGTGCGCAGCAGCTCCGCGGCGTCGCGTTCGCCGACCTCGCGTCCCCAGGTCAGCGTCCCGAGGCCCAACGGGGGAACGCGCAGGCCGGTGCGGCCCAAATGCCGTGGCTCCATGGGCGTTGAGCGTACTTGCGGGACAGGCTACAGTCCGGAGTGCCCACAGGTTACCCGCCGGTAGCACCGGGGGAGGCCGCCCACCGCGACGAAGGAGAACGGATGCGCCTCGGTATCAACCTCGGCTACTGGGGAGGCGGGATGGACGCGGACAACCTCGCGGTCGCCCGCGAGGCGGACCGCCTCGGCTACGCGGTCTGCTGGGCCGCCGAGGCCTACGGCTCGGACGTGCCGACCGTGCTGTCCTGGGTCGCCGCCCACACCGAACGGATCGACGTCGGCTCCGCCATCCTCCAGATCCCCGCCCGGGCGCCCGCGATGACCGCGATGACCGCCGCCACGCTGGACTCCCTCTCCGGCGGCCGGTTCCGGCTCGGCCTCGGCGTCTCCGGCCCCCAGGTCTCGGAGGGCTGGTACGGCGTGCGGTTCGACAAGCCGCTGGGTCGCACCCGCGAGTACGTCGAGATCGTCCGCAAGGCCATGGCCCGCGAGCGGCTCAGCCACGAGGGCGACCACTGGACCCTGCCGCTCCCGGACGGGCCGGGCAAGCCGCTCAAGCTCACCGTCCACCCGGTCCGCGAGCACATTCCGCTCTACATCGCCGCCATCGGCCCCCGGAACCTGGAGCAGACCGGTGAGATCGCCGACGGCGCCCTGCTGGTCTTCTTCGCCCCCGAGCACGCCGAGCAGACCACGCTCGCCCCGCTGCGCGCCGGCCGCGCCACAGCCGGGCGCTCGCTGGAGGGGTTCGACATCGTGCCCTCGGTCCCCATGGCGGTGGGGGACGACGTCACCGCGCTCGCCGACCGGTTCCGCCCCTACACCGCGCTGTACGTGGGCGGCATGGGCAGCCGGAAGCAGAACTTCTACAACCGCCTCGCCCGGCGCATGGGGTACGAGAAGGCCGCCGAGGAGATCCAGGAGCGCTACCTCGCCGGGGACAAGGCCGGCGCCGCCGCAGCGGTACCGCACGACCTCATCGACGCCACCACCCTGCTCGGCCCCGTGGAGCGCATCGCGGACCGGATGCAGGCGTACGCGGAGGCCGGGGTCACCACGCTGTCGCTGGTGCCCGAAGGGGGTGCGCTGGAGGAGCGACTGGCGGCGCTGCGCACCGGTGTCGCCGCGTTGGAGCGGGCCGGGCTGGCCTGAACCGCGACACCGGGCCGGGGCCACCGCCGTGGCCCCGGCC
>NZ_JAAVJC010000444.1 GCF_012033785.1 Streptomyces bohaiensis | reverse complement strand
GGGCGAGGGCGGGGCCGGGTCGGCGGGGGGCGGCGGGGCGGGCGCGGGCCGCCTCGATCATCGCCGCGGAGGGGTCGACCGCCTCGACGGTCAGGCCGTGCGCGGCGAGCCGGAGGGCGAAGCGGCCGGAGCCGCAGCCGACGTCCAGGGCCCGTCCCGGCCCCTCGGGTATCCGGCGCAGCAGCAGCGGGTGGTAGTGGTCGTTGTGGTCGAACGGCACCGGGCCGCGGGTGGTTCACAGGGCCGGGGCACCGGCCGGGCCGCGGACGGCCCGCGGTGGGTCAGCGGCGGGTCAGCGGCGCACCGGGATGGAGGTCACGAACGGCTGGCTGGGGCCGGGGTCGGTGAAGAAGTCGTTGCCCTTGTCGTCCACGACGATGAACGCCGGGAAGTCCTCGACCTCGATCTTCCAGACCGCTTCCATGCCGAGCTCCTCGTACTCCAGGACCTCGACCTTCTTGATGCAGTCCTGTGCCAGCCGGGCGGCGGGGCCGCCGATGGAGCCGAGGTAGAAGCCGCCGTGGCGGTCGCACGCCTCGGTGACCTGCTTGCTGCGGTTGCCCTTGGCGAGCATCACGAAGGAGCCGCCCGCCGCCTGGAACTGGTCGACGTAGGCGTCCATGCGGCCGGCGGTGGTCGGGCCGAAGGAGCCGGAGGCGTAGCCCTCGGGCGTCTTGGCCGGGCCGGCGTAGTACACGGCGTGGTCGCGCAGGTACTGCGGCATCTCGCCGCCGCCGTCGAGGAGTTCCTTGATCTTGGCGTGGGCGATGTCGCGGGCGACGACCAGCGGGCCGGTCAGCGACAGCCGGGTCTTGACGGGGTGGCGGGAGAGCTCGGCGCGGATCTCGTCCATCGGCCGGTTGAGGTCGATGCGGACCACGTCGGCGTCGGTGGAGAGGTCCTCGTCGGTGGTCTCGGGCAGGAACCGGGCCGGGTCCCGCTCCAGCTGCTCCAGGAAGACGCCCTCGGCGGTGATCTTCGCGCGGGCCTGGCGGTCGGCGGAGCAGGAGACGGCGATGGCGACCGGGCAGGACGCGCCGTGGCGCGGCAGCCGGACGACGCGGACGTCGTGGCAGAAGTACTTGCCGCCGAACTGGGCGCCGATGCCGATGCGCTGCGTCAGTTCGAAGACCTGCTGCTCCAGCTCGCGATCGCGGAAGCCGTGGCCGCTGGGGGAACCGGACTCGGGCAGCTCGTCGAGGTAGTGCGCGGAGGCGTACTTGGCCGTCTTGAGGGCGTACTCGGCGGAGGTGCCTCCGACGACGATCGCCAGGTGGTACGGCGGGCAGGCCGCGGTGCCCAGCGAGCGGATCTTCTCCTCCAGGAACGTCATCATGGACGCCTCGTTGAGAACGGCCTTCGTCTCCTGGTAGAGGAACGACTTGTTGGCCGAGCCGCCGCCCTTGGCCATGAAGAGGAACGTGTAGGCGTCGCCGTCCTCCGCGTACAGCTCGATCTGCGCGGGGAGGTTGGAGCCGGTGTTCTTCTCCTCCCACATCGTCAGCGGCGCCAGCTGCGAGTACCGCAGGTTGAGCTGGGTGTAGGCGTCGTAGACGCCGCGGGAGAGCGCCTCGGCGTCGCCGCCCTCGGTCAGCACCTGCTGGCCGCGCTTACCCATGACGATGGCGGTGCCGGTGTCCTGGCACATCGGCAGCACGCCCGCGGCGGCGATGTTGGCGTTCTTCAGCAGGTCCAGCGCGACGAACCGGTCGTTGGCCGACGCCTCGGGGTCCTCGAGGATCTTCCGCAGCTGCGCCAGGTGGTCGGGGCGCAGGTAGTGGGAGATGTCGCGCATCGCCTCGGCCGCGAGCCTGCGCAGCGCCTCCGGCTGGACCTTCAGGAAGGTACGGCCGTCGACCTCGACGGTGGACACCCCCTCGGCGGTGACCAGGCGGTACGGGGTGCTGTCCTCACCGGTCGGCAGCAGGTCGGTGTAGGCGAACTCTGGCATGGCGGGCAACCTCATCCGGGCAGACTTCCGCGCCGGGCAGGCAGCGGCGGCGCGCCCACCAGCCTAGGACGCCAGCGTGGCGGACCGGTGACCACCTCCCTCCCGCGCCGCCGGGAGCGGCGGGACGGCGGCGCGGGAGGGGCGCGCGGCCCAGGCGCGCGGGGCGGCCGTCGGCCGGGTCAGTCGAGCAGGATGCGGCGGCCGCGCAGGGCTCGCACCGCGCGTCGTGTCCGGCGCCGGCCGTGGCGGTTGCGGAGCCGTGCAGCGACCTCGGCCGCGGCTCCGCCGCCCTCGGCGAGGCGGCCCAGCGCGACGCAGCCGGTCTCGGTGGGCCAGCTGTCCGGCCCGTAGAGCTCCGCGAGGTCGGGTACCAGCTCGCTCCAGAGCCGGATCGCCGCCGCCCGCTCGCCGCGGGCCTCGGCCGCGGTCGCCGCCTCCCGGCGGCGCCGCAGCCGCTCGGACACGCCGAGCGGGCCGG
>NZ_JAAVJC010000443.1 GCF_012033785.1 Streptomyces bohaiensis | reverse complement strand
GGCTCGCCGCCCGGTGTTGCCGCCTTGTCGGCGGGCGCGGACGGGGCCGGCGGGGCCGGCGGCTTGCGGACCAGGAAGGAGGCGGCCGCCCCGATCGCCGCGAGCGCGGCACCGACCAGGAACGCGCCGTGGATGCCGTCGGCGAGCGCGGTCACCGGACCGCTGCCGCCGTCGACCGAGGCGGCGGTCCCGCGCGTCATCATGGTCACGAAGAGCGCGGTGCCCGCGGCACCGGCGAGCTGCTGGAGGGTGCTGACGATCGCACTGCCGTGGGAGTACAGCGAGGGCTCCAGCGAGCCGAGCGCGGAGGTCATCAGCGGCGTCATCATGAAGCCCAGCGAGACGCACAGGAAGACGTGGATCGCCACCACCATCGCGGGCGGCGAGCTCACGCCGAGCGTGGTCATGGCGACCAGCGCGGCCGTCATGCCGAACGCGCCGGGAATGACCAGCGGCCGGGGGCCGTGGCGGTCGAACAACTTGCCCACCAGCGGGGCGATGAGCCCCATGGTGAGACCGCCGGGGAGCAGGATCAGCCCGGTCGACAGGGTGGACAACCCCAGCACGTTCTGCAGGTACATGGGGAGCAGGATGAGCGACCCGAAGAGGGCGCCCATGCAGAGCACCATCATGAGCACGCCCACCGCGAAGGTGCGCTGCGTGAACGTCCGCAGATCCAGCAGGGCCCGGTCGGCGCGCTGGAGCACGGTCTGCCGCAGCACGAACAGGACGAGCGCGACGACGCCGACGGAGACGGGCAGCAGCGGCGGCACCGGTGCTTCGCCGTCGGCGGCGGCCTTGCCGATGCTGCTGAGCCCGTAGATCAGGCCGCCGAAGGCGAGGGCCGAGAGCAGGATCGAGAGGATGTCGAACCGCACCGCGCGCGGCGTGGTGATGTTGCGGACGAGCACCGCCCCCAGCCCCAGGCTGAGGAGGGCGACGGGCACGACCACCAGGAACAGCCACCGCCAGGAGAGCACCGAGAGGATCAGCCCGGAGAAGGTGGGGCCGATGGCCGGCGCCACGGCGATGACGATGGAGATGAGCCCCATGGTCCGCCCGCGGCGCGAGGCCGGCACGAAGTTGAGGACGGTCGTCATCAGCAGGGGGATCATCAGCGCCGTGCCGCAGGCCTGGATGATGCGGCCGCCGAGCAGTACCTCGAAGCCGGGGGCGGCGGCCGCGATGACGGTGCCGCTGTTGAAGAGCCCCATGGCCGTCAGGAAGACGGTGCGGGTGGAGAACCGCTGCAGGATCAGGCCGGTGGTCGGGATGACCACGGCCATCGTGAGCAGGAACCCGGTCGTGAGCCACTGGGCGGTGGCGGCGGTGATGTCGAGGTCCTCCATCAGCCGCGGCAGCGCGACGGACATGATGGTCTCGTTCAGGATGACGACGAATGCCGAGACGACCAGCAGGGCGATGACCGTCTTGATCTCGCGGGGTATCGCGTCGTCCTGCGGCTTCGTGTCCGGCGCGTCGGGGCCGGCGACGGGAGCGCCGCTGTCAGCGGACATGCGGAGGGCCTTTCCGGGTGTGCGGTGCGGTGCGCCGGAACCGGCCGGACGGCCGGCGGCGCGGTGGCTCTCCCGGGGTCCCGTGGGACCGACGCGGGGGCGGACGACACCCTACGCGAAACGTGTCACCAGGTGCCAGGCAATTCACTTGCTACCATCGCCGCATGCCAGCAGGACAGCCCACCGGTCTGCGTGAACTCACGCGCCGCACCGTGCGTTCCCGCATCGCCGAGGTGGCGGAGGAGATGTTCGCCACCGAGGGGTTCGAGGCGACGACGGTCGAGGCGATCGCCGACCGCGTCGGCATGTCCAAGCGGAGCTTCTTCCGCTACTTCGCGAGCAAGGAGGACGTGGTCCTCCACCCCTACGAACGGCTCGGCGAGCGGTTCGAGGAGCGGCTGCTGGCCCGCCCGGCGGGCGAGGACGACTGGGAGGCGCTGCGCCGCACCTTCGACCTCGCGGTGCGGGAGTTCGAGGATCCCGGTGACCGCGCCCGGGGCGCCGCGCTCCAGCGGATCGTGCAGGGCAGCCCGACCCTGCTGGCGGCGTACCTGGAGCAGATGGAGCGGCTCCAGCAGCGGCTGACCGTGGGGGTGCGCCACCGCCGACAGGCGGGCTGCGTTCCGCCCGGCCCGGAGGACATGCTGCTGTGCGCGCTGGTCGGCTCCGCGCTGTGCTGCCTGCAGACCGCGATCTCGCACGCGGTGCGCGGCCCCGACCCGGCCGATGTCGGCGCCCGCCTGGACGCGGTGATGGCCGCCCTGCGACCCGCGTCGCTCCCGGGCGCGGCCCCGCGGTCCGCCGAGCCGGTGGACGCGGCGGCGCCGGTCGGCGAGCGCCTGCCCTGCGCCTGCCTCGCCTGACCGCTTCCCGCGAGGCCGCGCCCGCACGGGAAGCGGGGCCCCGCGTCGGGGGGGGGGGGGGGGGGG
>NZ_JAAVJC010000442.1 GCF_012033785.1 Streptomyces bohaiensis | reverse complement strand
CGAACACGACACGACCATCCTGGGAGCGATAGCCGTCCGGGACGAGATCCGCCCCGAGGCAGCCGAGGCGGTCGCGTGGTCGGTGCGGCCGGGGCGGCCCCGCCGGGCGAGGCATCGCCCGGCCCCGGCGGCGCGGGGCGGGCCGGGGGCCGGGACGGGTCAGCCCCGGTCGCGCAGCCGCCCCCAGGCGGCGGGCAGGGCCTCGGCCACCTCGCCCGCAGTGGGCGGCACCGGGGCGAGCGCACCGGCGAGCCCGTGGAGGTGGGCGCCGACCGCCGCCGCGTCGGCCGGGGCCAGCCCTGCGGCGAGAAGCGAACCGATCAGCCCCGCGAGCACGTCCCCCGTGCCGGCGGTGGCCAGCCACCCGCTGCCGTTCAGGTTGGCCACCACCGTGCCGCCGTCCTCGTCCGCGCCCCCCTCACCGGGCGGCGAGGCGATGAGGGTCGTGGAGCCCTTGAGCAGCACGGTGGCGCCGGTGCTGCGGGCCAGGCGCCGGACCGACGCCAGCCGCTGCGCCTCCACCTCGGCCCGCGCCACGCCGAGCAGTGCGGCGGCCTCGCCGGCGTGCGGGGTGAGCACCAGCGGTCCGCGCGGCCCCCGTCGCTGCGCGGGGTCCAGCATCCGCAGCCCGTCCGCGTCGACGACGGTCGGCACGCCGTCCTCCAGCGCCCGCGCGAGCCGCTCCCGGGCCTCCGGGGCGTCGCCGAGTCCGGAACCGGCCACCCACGCCTGCACCCGGCCCGTGCCGACCAGCACCTCGGGGAACCGGGCCAGCACCGCCTCGGCCGGCGGGCCGACGTACCGGACGGCGCCCGCGCCGCCGCGCAGCGCCCCCGCGACCGCCAGCACGGCGGCCCCCGGGTAGCGCTCGGAGCCGGCGGCCACGCCGACGACGCCCCGCCGGTACTTGTCGCTCTCGGGGCCGGGCACCGGGAGCAGATCGGCGACCTCCTGGTGGTGGAGGGTGCGGACCACCGGCGTCGCCTCGGCGAGTTCGGGGCCGAGGCCGATGTCGACCGGATGGACGACGCCGGCGTGCCCCCGGCCGGGGTCGACGAGCAGCCCGGGCTTGTGGGCGCCGAAGGTGACGGTGACGTCCGCCCGGACAGCCTCCCCGTCCACCCGCCCGCTGTCGGCGTCGATGCCGCTGGGCAGGTCGACCGCGACCAGCGGTGCCCCGCAGGCGGCCGCCTGCCGCGCCACCCGGGCGGCCTCCGGCCGCAGTCCGCCCCGGCCGCCGATGCCGACGATCCCGTCGACCACGAGATCGGCGCGGCGCAGCGCCACCGCTGCCTGGTCCGGGTCGACCGTCCGACCGCCGGCGCGGCGCAGCGCGGCCAGCCCGCCGGCGTGCACCCGGTCGCCACCGAGGAGGACGGCGCGGACCCCGGCGCCCCGGCGCGCGAGCCGCGCCCCGGCGTGGAGCGCGTCCCCGCCGTTGTCACCGCTGCCGACGAGGAGCACCACCCGGGCCCCGGAGACACGCCCCAGCGTGCGGACGCACACGGCGGCGAGGCCGGCCGCCGCCCGGAGCATGAGGGCGTCCTCGGGGACCCGCGCCATCAACCGCCGTTCTGCGGCCCGGACATCGTGCACGGAGTAGGCGATACGCATGGCTCCAGTCTGGCCCGACCGGCGAGGGAACGCCCGGTGGCCGCACCGGCGGGTCGCGGCGTCCGGGCGGCCTCCGCACCCCGGCGGCGCGGGGCGGCTCCACGGCGCGGGGCGGCGCCGCTGGGCCCGGCGGCTCAACGGCGCGCGGACGCGGTTCCCCGGGACGCCACGGGGCTGGTGGTCCCACAGCGGGCATCCGGCCGGCGCGTCCACCGGCACCGGGCGCCGCGCCTCACGCCTCCGCGATGACGACCGCGGAGGCGACCCCGGCGTCGTGGCTCAGCGAGACGTGCCAGTGCCGGACGCCGAGCGTCTCCGCCCGCGCGGCCACGGTGCCGTGGACGCGGAGCGTCGGACGCCCGCCGTCCTCGGTGACGACCTCGGCGTCGGTCCACCGCAGCCCGCGGGGCGCGCCGAGCGCCTTCGCCAGCGCCTCCTTGGCGGCGAATCGCGCCGCGAGCGAGGCCACACCGCGGCGCTCGCCGTCCGGCAGCCAGAGTTCCGCGTCGACGAAGAGCCGGGCCGCCATGGCCGGGGTGCGCCGCAACGCCCGGTCGAACCGCTCGATCTCCGCGACGTCGATCCCGACTCCGATGATCACGGGCCGACCACCCCGCCCCGGTCGGAGCCGGGCCGCGGGCGGCGGGCGAAGGCGGTCGGCGGTGAGGCAGGAACCGGAGCGGGGCTCACGCCCGGGCGTCCCGCCGTGCAGGCAGTCATGGACAGCGAGCCTAGCCAGCCCCCGACGGTCGCAGCCACTTCCGTCGCCCGGCGCCACAGCCGGGCCCGCGCCGCCGCCGGGCCCGCGCCGCCGCCACGCCTCGCCCGGCGCCCGAC
>NZ_JAAVJC010000441.1 GCF_012033785.1 Streptomyces bohaiensis | reverse complement strand
TCCGGCCCCCGGGCGGGGGCCGGACGAGACCCAGATGGGGAGAGACCATGCCAGGGGCCATCTACGCGGAAGGTCTGGTGAAGACCTTCGGCGACGTCAGGGCACTGGACGGCGTCGACATCGACGTCCCGGAGGGCACCGTCCTGGGCCTGCTCGGGCCGAACGGCGCCGGCAAGACCACCGCGGTGCGCGTGCTGACCACACTCATCCAGCCCGACAGCGGGCGCGCGGAGGTGGCGGGCATCGACGTGCTGCGCCACCCCAACCGGGTGCGCGCCTCCATCGGCCTCTCCGGGCAGTTCGCGGCCGTGGACGAGTACCTGACCGGCCGGGAGAACCTCCAGATGGTCGGCCAGCTCTACCAGCTGTCGGCGCGGGACGCGAAGAAGCGGGCCGGTGAACTGCTGGAGCGCTTCAACCTCGCCGAGGCCGCCGACCGCACCGCCAAGACCTACTCGGGCGGCATGCGCCGCCGCCTGGACCTCGCCGCCGCCCTCGTGGTGCGGCCGCCGGTGATGTTCATGGACGAGCCGACCACCGGGCTCGACCCCCGCAACCGCCAGGCGCTGTGGGACGTCATCCAGGACCTCGTCGCCGGCGGCACCACGCTGCTGCTGACCACGCAGTACCTGGAGGAGGCCGACCACCTCGCGCACAGCATCGCCGTGGTCGACCTCGGCCGCATCATCGCCCGCGGCACCTCCGACGAGCTCAAGGACGCCACCGGCGGCGACGTCGTCGAGGTCGTCGTGCAGGACCGCGACCGGCTGCCGGCGGCCCGCGCCGTGCTGGCGCGGCTCGGCCAGGGCGAGGTCACCGTCGACGACCACACCCGCCGGCTCACCGTCCCGGTCGAGGGCGGCGCCCGGGTGCTCGCCGAGGTCATCCGCGAACTCGACTCCGAGGGGATCGAGATCAACGACATCGGCCTGCGGCGGCCCACCCTGGACGACGTCTTCATCTCGCTCACCGGCCACAGCGCCGAGGACGCGCCGCTGGCCCGCGAGACCGCGGCGGAGCAGACGGCCGACACCCCGGGTGCGGATGCCGGGGCCGCGGGGCCCGCGAGTGCCGACGCCCGTGCCGACGGCCGTGCCGACAAGGAGGCAGGCAAGTGACCACCACCACCGAGCAGACCCCGCCGCCGCAGCCCGCCCCTCGTACCGGGGGCGACCTCTCCATCGGCGTGGGCCAGGCCGTCCGGGACTCCTTCGTCGTCGCGCGGCGCAACCTGCTGCGCATGATGCGCATCCCCGAGGTCGTCGTCTTCGGACTCGTGCAGCCCATCATGTTCGTGGTGCTGTTCAGCTACGTCTTCGGCGGCTCCATCAACATCCCCGGCGCGGGACTGGACGCCGCCTCCTACCGTGAGTGGCTGATGGGCGGCATCTTCGCCCAGACCGTCACCTTCGCCACCGCGGGCGCCAGCGCCGGCATCGCCGAGGACATGCAGAAGGGCATCATCGACCGGTTCCGGTCGCTGCCCATGGCCCGCGGCGCCGTCCTCACCGGCCGGACCTTCGCCGACCTCGCCCAGACCGCGCTGACGCTGGTCGTCCTCGCGATCGTCGCCTTCCTCGTCGGGTGGCGGTTCCACGACGGGGTCGTCAAGGCGTTCGCCGCGTTCGTGCTGCTGCTCCTGCTGGGCTACTCCTTCACCTGGATCGGCGCCCTCATCGGGCTGTCGGTGCGCTCCCCGGAGGCGGCGACCTCCGGCGGGCTGATCTGGCTGTTCCCGCTCACCTTCATCTCGGTGGCGTTCGTCCCCTCGGAGAACATGCCGGGCTGGTTGCAGCCGGTCGCCGAGTGGAACCCCTTCTCGGCTACGGTCCTCGCCGTGCGCGAGCTCTTCGGCAACCTGCCGGAGGGCTACCAGGCGCCCGATGCCTGGCCGATGCAGAACCCGGTGCTGGCCACCGTCATCTTCTGCGTCCTGATCATCGCGCTCTTCCGCACGCTGGCGGTGCGCAAGTACAAGCGCGCCACCGGCTGACCTCTCCGTCCGCACCCCACCGAACCGGGCCCCGGCCCGCCCCGCCGTGACCGGGGCGCGCCGGGCCCCGGACGCGTACCGGCCCGCTCGGCCCACCGGGCCGCTCCCGGTCCGGCCAGGGGTGCGGGCTCGGCCAATCTTCGGCGGGTCCGCGGCCATTCCCCGGTCCGGGGCCTGCCCGCAGCCGCCCCCGCGCCGTACGCTCGGCCACCGGGCGGACGGGACCCGGCCGGCGGCGCCGTCCGCACCCGGCCGGCCACCCGACCACCCGCAGCCGACCACCCGCACCGCGCCGCTCCGCACGGACCGCCGTGTGCGGTCCCCGACCGCCTCGATGTCGCGGAGCGTGGCCGCGCGCGCACCAAGAATGCCCAACGCCCGTCCACCCGCCGCGTCAACGGCCCCCGGACGGGTAACGCCAACGCAGAGGCGGCGCCGCCCGGCGACCACCGGCGGCGCCC
>NZ_JAAVJC010000440.1 GCF_012033785.1 Streptomyces bohaiensis | reverse complement strand
GCGCGAGGCGCCTACCGCACCGGCGTGCAGTACGTCGCCCCGATGATCCGCCGCTGGGGGCGGCTGTGACCGCCCCCGCGCCCGGCGGAGGGCCACGCCGCACCGCCGGCCGCCCCGAGCGCCGCCCCGCACCCGCCACCACCACCCACACGAACGGGACGTCCCCACCCATGACCACCGTGCTCGCCGTGATCCCCGCCCGCGGGGGCTCCAAGGGAGTGCCCGGCAAGAACCTCGCGCCGGTCGGCGACGTGCCCCTGGTGGCGCGCGCCGTCCGCGAGTGCCTCGGCGCCCGCACCACCGGCGCCGTCGTCGTCACCACCGACGACCCCGACATAGCCGCCGCCGCCCGCGCCGCCGGCGCCGAGTCAGTCGAACGCCCCGTCGAGCTCTCCGGCGACGCCGCGACCAGCGAGGCCGCGCTGCTCCACGCGCTCGACACCTACGAGGAGCGCCACGAGACCACCGTCGACGTGGTGCTGCTGGTGCAGTGCACCAGCCCGTTCCTCACCCGCGACGACATCGACAAGGTCGCCGGGGCCGTCCTGGACGGCGCCGACACCGCGCTGACCGTCGCCCCGTTCCACGGCTTCCTCTGGCGCGACACCTCCGGAGCCCCCCGCGGCGGCGCCGGCGGCCACGGCGTCAACCACGACAAGGCGTACCGTCCGCGCCGCCAGGACCGGCCCGAGGACCTGCTGGAGACCGGCGCCGCGTACGCCATGCGCGCCGACGGCTTCCGCACCGAGCGCCACCGCTTCTTCGGCCGCACCGAGCTGGTGCGCACCGACCCCGCGCGCGTCCTGGAGATCGACGACCCGCACGACCTCGCGCGGGCCCGCGCCCTCGCCCCGCTGCTGGACGGCATCCCCGGCAGCCCCCCACCGCCGTTCGCCCAGGGCCCGCTGCCCCGACGGGACGACATCGACGCGGTGGTCATCGACTTCGACGGCACCCAGACCGACGACCGGGTGCTGATCGACTCCGAAGGAAGGGAACTGGTCGCCGTGCACCGCGGCGACGGCCTCGGTATCGCCGCGCTCCGCCGCGCCGATCTGCCGCTGCTCATCCTCTCCACGGAACAGAACCCGGTCGTCGCCGCCCGGGCGCGCAAGCTGCGTGTCCCCGTGCTGCACGGCATCGACCGGAAGGACCTCGCCCTCAAGCAGTGGTGCGAGGAGAACGGCGTGGCGCCCGAACGGGTGCTCTACGTCGGGAACGACGTCAACGACCTGCCCTGTTTCGGGCTGGTCGGCTGGCCCGTCGCCGTCGCGGGCGCGCACGACGTCGTCCGCGCCGCAGCCCGTGCGGTCACCTCCACGCCCGGAGGGGCCGGCGCGATCCGCGAGATCGCCTCGTGGATCCTCGGAAAGGAACTCACGTCCTCATGAACGCACCGACCCAGCAGACCGCCGCCGGCGTCCGTCTCCGCCACCTCGGTGACCGCCCGGTCGGTCCCGGCCGCCCGGTCTACGTCACCGGCGAGATCGGCATCAACCACAACGGCGACCTCGACAACGCCTTCGCGCTGATCGACGCCGCCGCCGACGCCGGCTGCGACGCCGTCAAGTTCCAGAAGCGGACCCCCGAGATCTGCACCCCCCGCGACCAGTGGGACATCGAGCGGGACACCCCCTGGGGCCGGATGACCTACATCGACTACCGCCACCGCGTGGAGTTCGACGAGGAGCAGTACCGCGCCATCGACGCCTACTGCCGCAAGCGGAACATCCACTGGTTCGCCTCCCCCTGGGACGTCGAGGCCGTCGCGTTCCTGGAGAAGTTCGACCTGCCCGCCCACAAGGTGGCCTCCGCGTCGCTGACCGACGACGAGCTGCTGCGCGCCCTGCGCGCCACCGGCCGGACGGTCATCCTCTCCACCGGCATGTCCACCCCGCAGCAGATCCGGCACGCCGTGGAGGTGCTGGGCAGCGAGAACATCGTGCTGCTCCACGCCACCTCGACCTACCCGGCCAAGGCCGAGGAGCTGAACCTGCGGGCGATCCACACCCTCCAGGCCGAGTACCCCAACGTGCCGATCGGCTACTCCGGCCACGAGACCGGTCTCCAGACCACCCTCGCCGCCGTCGCCCTCGGCGCCGTGTTCGTCGAGCGCCACATCACCCTGGACCGCGCCATGTGGGGCTCGGACCAGGCCGCGTCGGTCGAGCCGCAGGGGCTGGACCGCCTCGTCCGCGACATCCGCACCATCGAGGAGTCCCTCGGTGACGGCGTGAAGCGGGTCTACGAGGGCGAGCTGGCCCCGATGAGGAAGCTGCGCCGCGTCAAGGGCGTCGTGGCCGAGCGCGCCGAGCGCGAGCCGGCGCAGGTCTGACCCGTGCCGGGAACGTACGCACTGGTCGAGAGCCCGGTCCAGCTGCTGAACGTGCTGGAGTGGGCCCACGCCCGGACCACCGGGACCGCGGGGACCACTGGGACCGCCGGGGGCGCCGCCCCCGGCGG
>NZ_JAAVJC010000043.1 GCF_012033785.1 Streptomyces bohaiensis | reverse complement strand
GGCAGCCCGACCGCCGGGACCGACGGTCGGGCTGCCGACCGGGCGCCGGGGGCCCCGACCGGCGGCGCTGTCACCGGCCCGCCGCAGGCAGGAGCCCTCGCACCGCAGCAGCCGACGCGGCTCCTCCCTGGCCGACGGCGAGCCGCCCCGGGTAGGTTCTCACCGTCGAAGAGAACGACGACCGGCGCTCCGCGCGCCGGACCCGGTGGCCGCACCGCCCGATCCCGAGGCGGTTCGGGGTGAGGGAAGCTCCCACCGGGGACGCCCCGCCGCACCTGGAGCTCCCGTGCACCCGACCAGCCCCCCGCCCGCAGCCCCGCCCCCACCCGCCGTGGTCTGCCTGGGGGAGACCATGGCCGTCCTCACGCCGTCGTCCGCTGGGCCGCTCCACACCAGCGACGCGTTGAACCTCCGCACGGGCGGGGCCGAGTCCAACGTCGCCGCCTCCCTCGCCGGGCTGGGCCACCGCTCCGCCTGGCTGGGCCGGGTCGGGGACGATCCCTTCGGGCGCCGTGTCCTCGCCGACCTCGCCGCCCACGGTGTCGCCACCGACGCCGTGGAGACGGACCCCGACCGCCCCACCGGTCTCTACCTCAAGGAACCCGTCGACGGCGCCACCCGCCCCCACTACTACCGGGCCGGCTCGGCCGCCTCCGCACTCGGCCCGGGGCTCCCCGCGCCGGAGCTGCTCGCCACCGCCGCAGTCGTCCACGTCACCGGCATCACCGCGGCGCTCTCCGACAGCTGCCGACGCCTCCTCCACACCCTGCTGGTGGAGCGTGCGGTTCCGGGCCCGCTGCTCACCTTCGACGTCAACCACCGCGCCGCGCTGTGGCGGGGCTCCCGGGAACCGGCTGCCGAGGTCCTGCTGACCCTGGCGCGGGCCGCGGACCTCGTCCTGGTCGGACGGGACGAGGCAGCCGCGCTGTGGGGCACCGAGCACCCCGACGAGATCCGCGCGCTGCTGGCGCCCGCACCCCGCCTGGTCGTCAAGGACGCCGACGTGGGAGCCACCTCCTACACCCCCGACGGCGACTCCGTCTTCGTCGCCGCACCGCGCGTCGACGTCGTCGAACCCGTCGGCGCGGGCGACGCCTTCGCCGCGGGCTACCTCGCCGGTCTGCTGGAGGAACGCCCCGAGCCCGCACGGCTGCGACTGGGACACCTCGCCGCACGCGCCGCCCTGACCACCACCGACGACGTGCCCCGCATGCCGCCGCGCCACGACATCGACCCCCTCCTCGTACCCGACGCACCCTGGAGCACCGCCCCGTGAGCACCACGCCCGACCCCGCCACCTCCCTCGACGCTCTCGCCGCCGACCGGGTGATCGCCGTCGTCCGCGCTCCCGCCGTACCCGACCCCGCGGCACTCTGCGACGCCCTGCGCGCAGGCGGCATCCGCTGGGTCGAACTCACCTTCACCACCCCCGGTCTCGACGACCTGCTGCGCCGCGCCACCGCACACGCCGACGGGGTGCTGGTCGGTGCCGGCACCGTCACCACCGCCGACCAGGCGAAGTCCGCCGCCGACGCCGGCGCCCGCTACCTGGTCACCCCCGGTCTGCGCCCCGAGGTCGCCGCCGTCGCCCATGACCGCGGGCTGCCCGTGGTCATGGGCGCGCTGAGCCCCACCGAGGTGGGGAACGCCCTCGACCTCGGGGCCACCGCGGTGAAGATCTTTCCCGCCCACGCCTTCGGCCCCCGCCATTTCCGGGACCTCGCCGGGCCGTACCCCGGGGTGCCGCTGGTCGCCTCCGGCGGGGTCAACGCCGCCAACGCGGCGGAGTACCTCCGGGCCGGGGCGCTCGCCGTCTGCGCCGGTTCCGACGTCGTACCGCCCGCCGCGGTGGCCGCCGGTGACTGGCAGGGCATCACCGCGCGCGCCCGGGAATTCGTCGCGTCGCTCTGAGACGACGACGGCGGTCCCGGGGGCCGGGCCGACGCGGTGCGCGGCAACCAGGTCGAGACCCTGGCCGGGGGGCCGGGGGGCCGGGGGGCCGGGGGCCGCGGGCCGCCCGCGGGGTGCGCGGCGCCGGTTCCCGGGACCGCCGTACCAGTCGCCGCCACCCTGCGGACCGACGCCGATCAGGCCGACCGTCGCGCCTTCCGTCGGGCCGCCCGCTCGGTGAGGGGCCGGGGCGGCGCCGTGCTGACGCCCCGGCAGGCGGGCCGCCCCGCCTGCGGCGACCCGAACCGCCCGGTGACAGGCGCGACATGCGGGGTGGCCGGCGCCGGGTCAGGCCGCCGCGTCCGCGTCCCGAGCCGGCGCGGGCCCGGGCGCGTTCCCCTCGGCCTCCCACAGCAGCCGCAGCAGCTCGGCGCGCGCACGGGAGACGCGGGAGCGCACCGTGCCCACCGGGCAGCGGCACAGCGCGGCGGCCTCGTCGTACGGCACGCCGCACACCTGGGTGAGCACGAACGCCTCGCGTCGGTCGGCGCACAGGCTCTCCAGCAGCCCGTACAGCGCCAGTTCCTCGGCGAACCCTCCACGGTGCGCAGGCTCGTTGCCCGCCGTATTCCCTCCGACCCGGAACGTACGACGCCAGGTGGCGAGAGCGCCCGTCTGGACCGCGCCGGGGAGTTGTCTCCTACAGGCCACCCGGCCGATCCGTTCATCCCCTCCCGGGGCCGGCGGGGCCGGTGGCGGATCCTGCGGTGGCGGCGGCCGGAGCCGGGGACTCGTCCCCGGCGTTCCTCATCAGCCCGGAGCGGGCGATGATCGCCAGACAGAGCACCATGACGCCGGTGGCGGCCATGAACGTCCATCGCGCCCCGACGAGATCGAGGAGCGGGCCGCCGACCATCGACCCCAGGGCGTCGGCGAGGAAGGTCGCGCTCATCACCACGCCCATCACCACCCCGACCATCTCGGCCGGTGCGCGCTGCTGGATCAGCGTCAGACCGCAGACCGACTCGATGCCGTTGCCGAAGCCCACCATCAGAGTGGCCACCGCCAGCGCCGAGAACCAGGGGGAGACGCCGATCGCGAAGTGGCCGACCGCCTGGATGGCCACACCGCCGAGGAAGACCTTCGCCGTCGCGTCCAGCTTTCGCCAGCGGCCGGTCAGTACCGAGCCCAGCAGCGCCCCGACGGCGATCAGACCCAGCGACAGTCCATAGCCGAGGGGGCCGGCCGACAGATCCTGCTGGGTCAGCTGCACCAGAGCGGCCCGGTCGAGTCCGGCCCCGAAGGGCACCACCACCAGGCCCGTGGCCAGCAGCAGCAGCCGCCGGTCCGAGCGCAGGGTGCGCAGCCCCCGTGCGGTGGAGGCGAGGACGCCGGGTGCGGCTCCGTCCCGTGCCAGGGGCGGGGTGCGCCGCATCAGCGCGGTGAGCCCGGCCGAGGCCAGGAAGGTCGCCACGTTGACGAACAGGGCCACTTCGAAGCCCCACAGCCCCACCGCGAGACCGCCGAACGCGGAGCCCAGGGCGAAGCCCACCGTGATGCCGCCCATCAGCGCCCCGTTGGCCCGTGTCCTGGCTTCGGCGGGCAGCGCCCGCACCGCCATCGTGCGGGCCGCCGGCAGCGCGATGGTCGCGGCCGATTCCGAGACCAGCAGCAACAGCAGGAGCAGCAGATAGGACGGCTGGACCACGGCGATCACCAGGAACAGCGCCGCCGACAGGATGTCGCAGCCGATGATCAGCTGCCGCAGGTCCATCCGGTCGCTCAGGGCCCCGGCGAACGCGCCGAAGAGCCGGGGCAGCAGCCGAGTGAGGAAGAGTCCGCTCAGTGCCAGGCCGCTGCCGGTGCCCTGGAAGACATGGACGGCCAGCGCCGCGACGGCTGCCATGTCGCCGAAGACCGACAGCGCCCGCGCGGCGACGAAGTAGGGGAAACGGCCGGCCCGCAGGGTGGCCGGCGCCGCCGTGCCGCCGCCTTCCCCGGCCGGGGTTCCGGGCCCCGTCATTCGGCACCGCCCCACGTGCCGCTCCCGCACGGCGCGGTGATTCCGGCCGGGCCCGTCCGGGAGCCCGGCTCGGGGAACCGGTTGAGGGCGGAGAGCGGGCGGTCCACGCCGCCCTGCCCGTAGCAGGACCACCACATGCGGCTGGTGCGGTCGATCAGCTCGCGCACCGAGGGGTCCCCGCTCAGGTCGCAGGGCAGCGGCAGCCGGTTCCCCAGGCAGCCGATCAGCCGGTCGGTGCCCCGCTCCGCCCGGGTGGCGACGGACGCGGACAGCAGGAACCGCGGCTGTCCGGTGTCGGCGTGGGCGACGGCCACAAGAGCGGCCAGGAACAGGGGGAACAGCGAAGTCCGCCGGGCCCGGTCCGGTTCCCGCAGTCGTAGGTCCTCCAGCCCCGAGACCCGGCCGCGCCAGAACTCCACGGCGCGCTCCCGCCCGGCGCCGCCCGCCCGCCGGGCCGCGTCGGCGCTCCGCGTGCAGAACCCGGACCAGCTCTGCGCCGCCTCCGCGGAGGGCGGCACGCCGCGTGTCAGCGCCCTGTAGTGAGCCAGGAACTCCTTCAGCAGCACGCCCATCGACCAGCTGTCGAACAGCGCGTGGTGCACGACCCACCTGAGCCGGCGCTCCTCGGTCCCCGTGCGGGCGAGCGGCAGCCGCAGCGGCACCTCGGTGAGCGGAAACAGACGTGCGGTCAGTTCCGCCGGCGGGCGGATGTACTCCTGCAGCCGCCTGCGGACATCGGCCTCGGTCAGCGGCGGATCCGCCGGTGCGCAGACCACCTGCGCCGGGCCCATGGCGGTGTGGCAGAACGTGGTGCGCAGGGCCTCGTGCCGGGTGACCAGGACGCGCAGGCCCTCCCCGAGCGCCGCCCGGCCCAGCGGCCCGGTCAGCCGGACGACCACCGATGCATGGAACCGGGGTTCGAGTGTTGTGGCGTCCGGTGGCGGACGGTAGTAGCGCAGTGCGGGGGTCGGCGCTACGAGCCGGAGAGCGCCGTCCGCCATCAGGTGGGATCCGATGTACGGCGGGCGCCGAGCAGCGCTGCGGAGGCCGACAGCTCCGGTGCCCGGAAAGCATCGCCGAGCTTGGGCTGCACACCCAGCCGGCCGCGCACCCGGGTGGCGACCCGCATCGCGCTCGGGAACCTGCCGCCGAGCGCGAAGACGTGGTCCCCGGGGGCCACCGTCTCCCGACCGAGTACCGCAGATCTCCGCGACGGCCTCCTCCGTGGGGGCATCCCCTGCTCCCTTCCCGGGCCAGGCCCGAAACCAGGTGGGTGAACGCCCGCAGATCCGCGGCCTCGGACAGGTTGCCCCGGGCTCCTCGTCCGCACACGGGCACGCCGGCCCCGGTTCACGGTCGGGGCATACGTCGGCCATCAACTCGTCGGCGCTCACCTCAAGCTCCTCCGCACCGACGGGGCGCCGGTGTCGCCGCTCCGAGAGGGGCACCCGGCGCCCGCGCTGCCGGGCGAGCCGGGCCCGCCGCCTTCCCCGCCGGTGTCCTCAGGCCCGGCCGGAGGTGTCCTTCCGGTTGTCCATGCCGGAGCGCCGTTTCTCTTCGGCCCCGCGGGCGCCCCGTGCGGCGGGGTCGCCGGAGTCGGGACGCAACCGGTGCATGACGGCGACCAGGGCGAGACTGAACGACCAGCAGCCCCACCCAGGTCGGCCGACGTCCCGGCCACGCGGCGGGGGAGGACCCGCCCATGTCCTGCGGGTCCCGTCCGCCGTCGACCCCGCTGATGGTCACGGCCGCCAGACCCACGACGGCCCCACCGCCCGCACTGTGAACTTCCTTTCCCGCCCCTCCACGAGCTGCCGGCCCGGAACCGCACAGACCAGCAAGACAAGCAGTGGAAACGGCTCTGCGCCCCCGGTCCAGCGTCGAAGGCACCATCTGCGAGTTCAGCGACGGACGCCAGGCCCGGCGCAGCCGCTACCACGGCATCCGCACACACGTGCAACACCTCGCGACCAACGTCGAACGCCTCACCTCATGCACGACTCGACCCCACCGTCCGGCGTGCACCCACGACCTTCCTGCAGTACCTCAATACCCGCGGCCTGAACCGGGAATGCTCGTGGCGACAAGGCAGATGAGGTCACGCTCAAGATCCCTGAACGAGTCGCTCAGTGACGTCTCCGGCAGCGTCCGCTCGTCGTCAGCAAGCCACTACTCGCAAACAAGGCCGGGCTCCAACGAGGGCTCGGCGTGGATGGCCAGGCGTTTCATGCGCATCGTGCGCTAAGCGCCGCCTCATCTGGAGCGTGGGCCATCCGCTTGTCGCCGCGCAGTGGGCCGCGCCGGTTTGCCCCCTCGTTTCATCCATGCGGCGAGGATCGCGCCGGCTGCCAGGGCACCGTACGCGGTGAGCAGCAGTACCGTATCCGCTGCCGGCTCCGCACCCACGCCGCGTCTTTCATCAGCGACGGCACCGGCCAAGCCAACGCCGAGACCGGCGGCCACGGTGATGATCGTCTTGGTTACCCCTGACGCCTCCCCGGCCCGTTCGATGCGGATCACGGCTTGCGTGGCGATGCGCGTCAGTGAGTTGGCAACGCCCAGGACCATGCCGGCAACGGTGGCGACGGCCACGTACGCGGTCAGTGTGGAGGTGAGAGTGAGGCACACCAGCACCAGCGCGGCCCCGCACAGACAGCCCGTCATCAGCCTCACCGCCGCCCGTTGTGGTGCCCGGCCGGCAAGTGGCCCGGCGACCGCCATGGCCACCGCGGGTAGCAGAAAAGCCGTTCCCGCCAAGGTCACGGGAAGGTCCCACTGCCCCTGAAGGCTCAGAGGCACGACGAAAAGGAACATGACGGTAGCGGTGTTGGCTACGGCGCCAGCAAGCGTGAGCGCCATGTAGGGCCTATTACGAAACAGGCTTGGCTCTACCAGCGGGTGGGCCGCGGTGCGCTCCCGTTGCACGAAGAAGATCAGCAGAACCACGACCACGGTCGTGCCGGCCAGCGAGGCGGGCCACGGCCAGCGCAGCCCCCGGTCGATGACCACACACAGCACAGCCAGCGCGGCCGTAGCGCCCAGAAGCCCACGCCAATCGACGGCGCGCAGCGCCGTACGGTCAATGCTCTCGACGGTACGAGAGGCGCAGACGGCACCAAGGACAGCCAACGGGATGTTCAACCAGAACACGGCTCGCCACGACAACAACTCGGTCAGGATGCCCCCGATGAAGGGGCCGCTCGCGGTGGCGATCCCACCGACACCCAGGGCCAGTCCGGTGGCGCGGCCCCTTAGGCCGGCTGGATAGACGTTGGTCAGCAGGGCCAGCCCGACCGGCATGATCATCGCTGCGCCGGCACCCTGCACCACTCGCGCGCCTACGAGAACGGACAGGCTTGGAGCGAGTGCGCAGACCAGAGAGGAGAGTCCGAACACGAGAAGGCCTGCGGTCAGGAGCCGTCGCCTCCCGAAGACATCCCCGAGCCGCCCCGCCCCCAGCATCAGTGTGCCAGTTGACAGCAGGTACGCGCTGACGACCCACTGGAGGCCATCACCGCCCGCGTGCAGGTCGCGCCCGATCTGCGGCAGTGCAAGATTCAGCCCGAACGCGTCGAGCTGAATGCAGAACACACCCACGCACATGGCCAGTAGTGCCCAACGCCGTGTGGCCAATCGGGACATGGACTCTTCTCTGACGCCCTCGCACAACGTCAAGCTCTTTCCCACGACTACCCACTCCTTCACATAGCGCGCGCCCAAATCGGTGGCCAGGCTTGCCGCAGAGGCCTCCTTGCCGGCCTGCTGTGCCAACCGCCGCGCCGACCGGACCCGTACCGACGGAGAAGGGACCGTCGCCCATGGAAGCGCCGGCCGCGTCGCCGCGTACCGGAGGACGCCATCACTCCCGCGAGCGGACCATCAGGCTGCCCGCTGCCCCGTGGCGCGCCGCGGGGCAGCGGTCCGACACGAGCGTGGATCCCGTCGGGTCCGTGGCGAACGCCGCCCGGAGCGAGCGTCACCACACCGGCCGCCCGTAGCCTGGACGCATGAGTGCCCTGCGAACCATCGTCCTCGACGTCACGACCGGCCGCTCGGAGGTCGTCGTCGACCTCACCGACCGCTGCGCCCGCTTTCTCGACGACGTCGCGGCGGGCGGGGACGGACTGCTCAACATCTTCGTCCCGCACGCCACCGCGGGGGTGGCCGTCATCGAGACCGGCGCGGGCAGTGACGACGACCTGCTCGCCGCCCTGCGCGACCTTCTGCCGGCGGACGACCGATGGATCCACCGCCACGGCAGCCGCGGTCACGGCCGGGACCACGTCCTCCCCGCCCTCGTCCCACCACACGCCACCCTCCCCGTCGTGGGCGGCCGCCTGGAGCTGGGCACCTGGCAGTCCGTCTGCCTCGTGGACACCAACGGCGACAACCCCGACCGCCAGGTGCGCCTGAGCTTCCTCAGCTGACCAAGATCGTTCGGCGGGGGCGTGGCCGCCGATTCTCCGTACGCTGCGCGCTCGGACGGAGAGAAGAACAGCGCGGTACGGACCTCCACACGATCGAACGCCCCTACGGCGGATACGGCAAGTGCTTGCTCGGAGTGCGGCGCCTCTCGTGGATGAAGGCGGCCCCCTCGTCGCCGGAGTGTCAGCGTGAAGATGCTCTGACGGCAGCTGCGTCCGTCGGTGGCCACATCATCGGCTGGGCCGAGCTCCCCGCGACGATCGACGGGCTCGGCTCCGCCCCCTACGGCGGCGGCTCGGGTCTGACAAGGACCGTCTCCCGGACCGGACGCCGTAGCGGGGGGCCGGTGGCGTGACCATCGTGAAGTGAACGACGCGATCGCCCACAAGTTCCGGACGGGCATTCCATGGGTGCACCTTCCGGAGAGGTACGGCAACTGGTGGGGCACCTGCAACCGGCCGCGGATGTGGGCGGTGGACGGCGAGTGGGCGCGGGTGTTCACTGCTCTGGTGACCCAGGCCGACGCGGACGAGGACCTCAACTGGGCCGTCTCCGTCGACTCCACGATCGTGCGGGCCCATCAGCTCTGGTGGGTTGAGCACGGTGGGCCGACGGCTCGAGCTCACGGGCTGGTCCAAGGACGAGCTCACGCCGGGCCGGCACAGGTGTCGGTCAGTTCTCGAGGGTCAATTGTTCGTCCACTGGAGCGCGTGGTCTTGGACGAACTCGGTGAAGGCGCGGGGTGGGCGGCCGGTCAGGTCCAGCACCGTGGTGCTGATCTGGTTGTCCCGGCCGGCTCTGATGCCGGCGTCGACTGCGGCGAGGGCGGTCGCGAAGGCGTCCGGCATGCCGGACGCGCGGTAGGTTTCTACCTGCTCGGCGACCCCGACGGGCGCGATCCGGATCGGCCGTCCGGTGCGCATGGTGATGATCTGCGCAGCTTCGTGGTAACTCAGCGCTTTCGGCCCGGTGAGTAGGTAGTCACGCCGGTCGTCGGGTTGGCCGTTCGGTCCAGTCAGGAGCGCGGCGGCCGCTGCCGCGATGTCCCGAGCGTCGATCCAGCCCACCCGGCCGGTTCCGGCGGCGGTGCGGATCTCACCGCGTCGCCGGATCCGCTCGCCCAGCGGGTGGGGGGCCAAGAAGTTCTGCATGAACCCGGAGGGGCGCAGCACCACCCATCCGGGCCGGGCTCGCACGTGCGCGGCCAGTTCCAACGCGCCGGCGGCTCCGGGCAGTACGATAGCGGAGCCGAGCAGCACCAGTCGGCGTACGCCGAGGCGTTCGGCCTCGTCCAGGAACGGTTCGACCAGCGGCATCGGATCTGTGGTGTCCACCGGAGGAACCAGGTAGACCCGGTCCATCCCGTGCAGCGCGGCCGGATGGGTGACCGGATCGCTCCATTCGAACCGAACCGCGTCCGGGGCGTCTGCCGGCGGCGTGCGGCTTGCCACCCGGACCGGCACGCCGCTCTTGCGGAGCAGTTCGGCCAGGGCGCTTCCCGTCTTTCCAGTGCCTCCGGTGATCAGCACGCCGGTCATCGGGTGGCCTGCCCGTGCAGCGAGCTGAGCAGTTCGGTCAGCGTGCCGGCTGCTGAGGCGGCCGCCAGCGGGCTCCAGTAGTCCCGATAACGGGTGATCAGACCCTCGTGGGTGGTGAGCACCGTGACGTAGTCCAACTCGTACGGCTCATCGGTGGCGACCGTACGGCCGCGCGCGGTGAACTCCACCACGATGGTGCCCGGCTGGTCCGTGGGGCGCACGGTGAGGGTCGGGATCGCCTGTACGTCCATCAGGTCCGGGTAGCCGGCCAGATACCCCCGGACAGCCTCACGTCCGGTCAACCGTCTCGGTGAGGCCCCTTCGGCAAAGGGGAACTCGGCGGTGCCCTGCTCCGCCCACAGATCGGCGACGCCATCCATGTCCTTGGCCAGCAGCAGCTCCAGCAGCCGGTGAAAGATTTCCTCGGAAGTGCGTGGTGACACGGTGATTCTCCAGCGTTGTGCGGGATGTGCGACCGCTTCAGGGTGGGCTCACGAGGCAGTGCCGCGGAACGCCCCAGTGAGCCCCGGACCACTGGTCCGTGGCTAGGCCGGGTGCCGTTGTGCCAGCCTGGGCGGGTGAGCAGAGCAGAACTGGCTGACTTCCTGCGCCGTCGACGCGAGGCGCTGCGCCCGGCCCACATGCCGGCCACGGCTGTCCACCCGCCCGGCCTGCGCGCCCGCCGCACCCCCGGACTGCGGCGGGAGGAGGTGGCAGCCCTGGCCGGGGTGTCCACGAGTTACTACGAGCGACTGGAGCAAGCCCGCGCGCCGCGTCCGTCCCCGCAGGTGCTGTCCGCGCTGGGCACGGCACTTCGCCTCACCGACGCCGAGCGAGAGCACCTGGCGCGGCTGGCCGGGCAGATCCCGCCCAGTACGGACGTCGATCGCGCGTCGGCGCCTGCTGGCGCACACCGACTGCTGCATCGGCTCGGCCCGATTCCCGCCTATGTGGTGAACGACCTGGAAGACATCGTGGCCTGGAACGCCGCGGCGGTTGCGTTGATCATCGACTTCGCGCAGTTGCCCGTCCACGAGCGCAACACCGTGCGTCTCGCCATCCGGCTGGGCGGCACCCTCTGCTCGGCACCCGTCGGTGCGGAGGGCGACTTTGCCCGGCAGTCCGCCGCCCACCTGCGCGCGGCCGGCGCCCGTCACCCTGCGGACCGGGCGCTGGGCGAGCTGGTCAACGAATACGCCGCGCACAACCCTGACTTCATCGCCGGCTGGCGCAGCCACGACGTCCACCCCCGTCCGATGCTGCGCAAACGCCTGCATCATCCCGAACTCGGCGAGCTCGAACTTGAACGTCAAACCCTGCTCATGCCCGGCACAAGCCTGCGGCTGGTGCTCTACACCGCGGATCCCCACAGCCCGAGCGCCACCGCACTGGCCCAGCTGGGCCCTCCTGACAGGGCGCCGTGACCGTGGGCCCTGGCGCGGCTTCACGTCGCAGAATCGCTCTCACGACCTTCGTCTCGGTCAGCGCACCCGAAGGCTTGTCCCGTGTGAGCACTCCCCACGCAGGGATCTTCGAGGTGATGGGGTCACTTCGGGGCCGTTGACCCGGGGGTGCGGGCCGGCTCGGCGGAACGACGTGGCGCCCCGCACGGCTCCGGCCTCGGCACGAGCACCTCATTCTGAAACGATCAGTTGACGGAAGTCGGTCGACACCAACGGCGACAACCTGGGGCGCCAGGTGCGGCTGAGCTTCTCCGGGGCAGCACCGGACGGGCGTGATCGGAGGGTGATCTCCGGGCGCCGGGCCACCGCCCACGGCCGGGTGGCCCGGTCAGCGCCATGTCGGCACGCTGAGCAGAACGGCCAGGCCGGTCAGCAGGACGCCCATGGCGAGGTTGAGAAGGCGGTGCTGCCACATGATCGCGACGAACTCCCGGATGGTGGCGCTCGGCCAGTAGTAGCGGGCCGTCGGCGACCCGAGGACCTGGCCGTTCACTCCGGCTCTGCGCGCGGTGAGCGCGGCCCGGAACGCGTGGAAGTTGTTGGTGACCACCACGCACAGGTACTCCGGATCGTCGGCGGCCATGATCGTGCGGCTGTACCGGAGGTTCTCGTCCGTGGTCCGGGATCGGTCCTCTTCCCGTACGTCGGACGGCGGGGCGCCGTTGTCGACCAGCCAGCGGGCCATCGCCGTGCTCTCCGCCACTCGTTCGTCCGCCCCCTGCCCGCCGGAGGCCAGCAGCACGGGCGGCTTTCCGCCGCGGTGGACCTGGCGGGCGTGGAGCTCCAGCCCCTTCTCGAGGCGGGAGGCGAGCAGCGGCGACACCCGGTCGCCGCCGAGCAGTCCGCAGCCGAGCACCACGACGAAGTCGACGTCACCGCGGACCCGCACGCGCCCGTACAGGAACGCGTAGCCCAGGAAGCAGACGAAGAGGAAGGCGACGTAGGCGCTGAGCAGGAGCAGGACTCCCATGACGGTCGCCGCTGCCTGCGACCCCGACTGCCGGAGGACCTCCAGGAGGACGAGCACGGAGGCGATGGCCAGGCCCAGCAGGAGGGAGAGCAGGTTCGCGGGGCGGCGGCCCTCCTTGCGGACCATGACCAATCCGTTGACCACCATGAAGAACGCCAGCAGCAGCCCCCCGAGCACGGTGCCGAGGAAGAACAGGGCCAGTAGGAACTCCGCGTGGCGCGGGCGGACGAACAGCAGCGCCACCGCCGTGCTGATCGCCACCAGCCCCAGCAGGACGGCGTTCCGGAACATCCGGCGGTCCTGCCGCACGGAGTACAGGAAGGCGGCGGAGAGGGCCGCGGAGGGCGCGAAGGCCAGTGCGCTGATCACCGCGCCGCCTCTCGCCGTGCCGCGTCCCGGCCGGCCGCACCGCGCCGTGCGGCGCCCCGACCGGCAGCACCACGGGCGACGGGCCTCACGAGGCGCTCACCCGCTGGACGCTGCGCCGGTACGCCCACAGCGCGCTGAGTGCGAGGAGTACGAGGACGAGCACCGCCGCCGTCAGGGTCCCGCCCTCCAGCGCGGTGGTGCCCTGGCCACCGTCGTCGCCGTCGCCGGGGCTGAGGACGGCTGGTGCCCAGTTCCATACCGTGTGGAAGGCGCACGCCCGCCACAGGTTCCCGTCCGCCAGGGTCCACAGGGCGAGGGAGACGCCCAGCAGGAACGTCAGCAGCACATAGCCGGCGGTGGCCCCCGGATTGGCCGTGTGCGCGGCGGCGAAGAGCGCCGAGCTGAGCAGCACACCCGCCGCCACCCCCCATCGCTCACGCAGCGCCGGGAGGAGGTAGCCGCGGAAGAGCAGTTCCTCCGTGGGCGCCTGGACCGCGAACGTGAGCAGCAGCAGCGCCATCTGCCAGGGCGCGACCGATGGCCCGGCCGCCTCACCGGAAGTGCCCGTGTCCGAGCTGAAGGCGCTCAGCGCCACGTTCAGCGCGAGGAGACCGACCAGCGCCGTGCCCACCCCGACCGCGATCCTCCGGTAGCGGTCGGCGCCCCGCAGACCCAGCGCGGCGAAGGGACGCCCCTCGCGCAGCACGACCCAGGCGGCCAGCAGCGCCGCCGTCGGGCCGAAGGCCACCACGTTGAACAGTCCCAGCCCCGCGAGGGAGTCGCCGTCTACGCCGGACAGCCGCAGCACGACCCGCGCGAGCAGTTGGCCGACGACGAGGCAGACGGCCACGACGAGGACGGCGAGCGCGGGGCCGGCCCGGCGTCCGGGTGTGTCCCGGTCGGGGGAGCGGGGTTCGCTGCGCGCGGTCTCAGTCATCGGCGGTCACCTTCCCGAAACGTACGGGGCTCCCCGGTCGAGGGGGCCGAACGGGGGACCACGAACGCTCGCAGTCTGTCGTCGGCACCGCTCGTCGGAGAGCTCCGAACGGGTGAACACGGGAGTGGCCGGCGGGGGCTCGCCACCCGGACGAACCGCCGCCGCGCCGACTTCCCGCCGCGCCTCGCCGTGCCCCTCCGCCGGGCCGGTGGCGCGGCGGAAGGGCTCGCTAGTCAGGCTGTCGCGCTGGGCACCAGGAGGTCGCCGGTGGTGCCTGCCTTGTCGGGCGCGTAGTAGTCCTTGATCGCTTCGGCCCAGGTGGGCACCGCCACGCGGTCCTCCGCCGTCGGTCCGAAGGCGTCGAAGAGGGCGTGGATATTGGCGGGCCGGAAGCCGATCGCGGTCATGAGGTCGACGAAGAGCGGGCGTTCGATGAGGCCGTCGCCGTCCGGGTCGCCGAGCGCGGCGAGCGCTTCGGCGAAGGCGGTGACGGTCGCGTCGAACCGCTCGGGGGCGAGCACACAGGCGGTGTACTCATCGAAACTGATCACCTGGTCCCCGTCGGTGTCCAACTCATCGGCCAGTGTGGTCCAGTACTGCCGGAAAGCGGTGCGCATCGCGTCCTTCGCCCCGTCCGAGGAGGCCGATGCGGCGGCGACCACGCGGTCGCTCATGAGGTCGAAGTCGCCCGCGTCCAGCACGCCGTTGCCGTTGGCGTCCAGCAGTGAGAAGACGAGCGCGACCCTCTGGGTGGCCTCTGCACGCATGATTCCGTTACCTCTCCTGTGACCATTCCCCGTGGCGCGGAGGCCGGGAACACCCCGGCGATCCGCCCCGCACGGCCGGACGGTGCCCGACCCGAGCGATCACTGCCCGAGCGCCCCAGCGCTATCCGGGCGCGGGGGACAGTTCGCCGGAAAGGTGGAATCGGCCCTCTTTCCGGGCGAGTTGGGCCGTCTGCGTGCACGCCGCGCGAGCGGGCGGCCGGCGCGGGCCGCGGCGGACCAGTCGGCCCCCGCGTCCGCCCGGGTCGGCACCGTCGGCGGGCGGGGCGGTCACGAGGGGGTGGGCGCCGCCTCCTCGACGGTGCGGACGACGGTGACGCGGCCGCCCTCACCGGGGTCGGGATCGGGCAGCATCGTCTCCGGATCGACGAGGTAGACCTCCTGCCCGTCGAGCGTCAGCCGGCGCGCGACCTCCAACACCATCCGGCGTGCCACGTCGTCGATCGCGTGGACGCGCGTCAGATCGACGGCCACCCGGGCTTCCGGAGGTGCGGTCTCCAGGGCCGCGCGGACCACCCGCTCGGCGCCGGCGAAGTCGATCCCGCCCTGGAGTTCCAGGACACGCAGCGCGTCCGTCCCGCTGCCGAGGACGTGGTTCGAGCGGACGACGGCCTGGCCGGCCGAGGGCACATCCATCACGTGCAGGCCCATGTCCGAGGAGAACCGTTCGAACAACGACACCCCGCGCACGCTGTTGCCGTGACGGTCCAGCCGCGGTGAGAACGTCGCGATGCCGATGCGTCCGGGGAGGGTACCGATCAGCCCTCCGGCCACCCCGCTCTTGGCGGGGATGCCGACCTGGGTGGCCCAGTCGCCGGCCGCGTCGTACATCCCGCAGCTGAACATGACGCTGAGGACCTGGCGCACCACCGTCTCGGACACCACCGTCTCACCGGAGAGCGGGTTCACGCCGCGGTTGGCCAGCGTGGCCGCCATCAACGCCAGGTCCCGCGTGGTGACGAGCACGGAGCACTGCTCCGTGTACCCCTCGACGACCGTCCTCGCGTCCTCGGTGAGCATGTCGTGGCTGCGCAGCATGTGCGCGATGGCCAGGTTGCGGTGTGCCGTCGCCATCTCCGAGGCGTACACCTGCCGATCCACCGTCAACTGCCGCCCGGCGAAAGCCGACAGACCGCGGATCACGCGCTCCACCCGGTCCGCCGGGGCGCAGCGCTCCGGGCCGACCAGCGAGTGAACGGTGATGGCCCCGGCGTTGATCATGGGGTTGAGCGGGCGCCCCGAACCGCTCTCGAGGGAGATCTCGTTGAACGCCTCCCCGGACGGCTCGACGCCGACCCTGGCGAGCACCGGATCGAACCCGCGGTCGGCGAGGGCCAAGGCGTAGACGAACGGCTTGGAGATCGACTGGATGGTGAAGGGGACGTCGACGTCCCCGGCGCCGTACACCCGCCCGTCGACGGTGGCGAAGGCAGCCGCCAGCCGCTCGGGGTCGGCCGCGGCCAGTTCGGGGATGTACGCCGCCGGTTCTCCGGAGGCGTCCGGCTCCACGTCTCCCAGCGCTTCGGCCAGGTAGTCGGGGATGATGGGCCGCATGCGTGCCTCTCCGTTCGGGACACCGGCTTCCGGTGCGGGATGCTGTCGGGCCACCGCGCGGCCGTCCGCCGCTGGGGCGCGCCACGACGCGTGATCGGTGCGCGGTCAGGCTACCGAGGGGGCCGTGCGGATCGAGCGACCGTTGCCCCCTGACCCCGCGGCCGTGTCCCACGGGCGACGGGCCCAGCGGGGGCCGACGGCCCTTGCTCGGCCCGCAGCGCGGTGCCTGCGGTGCCGGGCTGCGGAGCGCGTCGCGCCGTGGTCCGCGGCCGACGGGGGAGTCCGGTGTCGGGCGGCATCCTCGGGAGTTGCGGGCCGCACCCGGCGGAGGTCGGAGCGTTCGCCTCGCAGATACCAGGGCGGCATCATCGTGGCCATGGCGATGACACCCCGGCTCCCCGAGGAGCTCGACGCGAAGCTCACCGAGCGGGCCCGCCGCGAGCGCCGCAGCAAGCAGGACCTGGCGATCGAGGCCATCCGTGAGGCGCAGGAACGGGCCGAGCCGGCCGTGGGCGACGTGCTGGCCGAGGTCATGGAGAGCGACGCGGAGATCCTGGACTACCTGAAGTGACCGAGGTGCGCTACCTCCGGATCGACGAGATCCTGGCGGTCGCCCGCGCGCTCAACGGCACCGAGCACAGCGTGCGGAACATGGGCCCGCTGGTGTCGGCGACCGAACGGCCTCGGACCCATGTGTTCGGGGCCGAGCTCTACCCCACCCGCCACGAGAAGGCAGCGGCGCTGCTGCACCCGGTGGCCCGGAACCACGCGCTGATCGACGGCAACAAGCGCACCGCCTGGTTGGCCATGCGGGTCTTCCTGCGGCTGAACGGTCTCCGCGCCGACACCGCTCCGCCGCCGGTCGCCGAAGCCGGCCCCTTCGTCGAGGACGTCGCCCAGGACGTGGTCGACGTGGCGGCCATCGCCACGCGCCTGTCGGTGTGGTTCCCGGTGGCCTGACCCGGGAGCCGCGGCGACGTGACCCGGGACGGGGATCGCCCCGGCGCCCCTCCGGGTCAGCCGCCGCGGTGCCCGGAGGGGGCGGGGCCCCTCGGGGCTCGCTCAGTCCCGTGCCGCCTCGGCCGTCCGCGTCGAGCGGAGGACGAGCAGCGTGATCTCGCTCGGCGCGAAGATCCGGAAGGGCGGCCCCCAGAAGCCGGTGCCGCGGCTGGTGTAGAGCAGTGTTCGGGCGCCGTGGCGACTGAGGCCGGCGACGGCCGGCTGGTCGAGGCGGACGAGGTAGTGGAACGGCCAGATCTGGCCGCCGTGGGTGTGACCGGACAGCTGCAGGTCCACCCCTCCCGCCGCCGCCCGGTGGACGAACGTGGGCTGGTGCGCGAGGAGCAGCACCGGGTGGTCGGGATCGGTGTCCCGCAGGGCACCGGCGAGATGTGCCCCGTGGCCGTCGAGCCCGGACGCCTCGGCGGTGACGTCGTCGACGCCCGCGACCACCAGCGTGTCGCCGCCGCGCTCCAGGAGCAGGTGGCGGTTGCGGAGCGGTTCCCAGCCCAGCTCGTCCATGAGGTCGACCCACCCCTGGGCCTCGCTGTAGTACTCGTGGTTGCCGGTGACGTACACCCGGGCGCGGGTCGCCTCCACGGTCCCCAACGGGGCGGCCTGGGCCCGCCGGCGCTCGGCGGTGCCGTCCGCGATGTCCCCGGTGTGGCAGACGAGGTCCGCCTCCAGCGTGTTCACCTTCTCGCAGACGCGCGCCGACCAGCGGGCGCGGTCGAGCGGCCCGTAGTGGGTGTCGGTGATCAGCACCACGCGGGTGCCGTCCAGGCCGGGGCCGAGCCGGGGCAGCGGCACCTCGACCCGGCGCACCCGCGGCACGCGCCGCGCCTCGACGAGGCCGTAGGCCAGCAGGACGGCGGACACCGCGAGGACCGCCCAGGTGACGATGCGCGCCCGGTCCTGGCCGTCGCCGATGTCGGCCACCGCGAGGGCCGGCCGCAGCAGCGCGCCGAGCAGCACCGACCAGGTGAACAGCACCCAGATGCCGCCGAGCAGGGTGGTGCCGAGGATCGCCGCGCCGTCCGACTGGCGTCGGCCGTGCCCGCGGACCATGGCGGCCGGCATCCCGACCAGGCCGAGGACGCACAGCGCGGTACCGGCCAGCGTGACGGCAAGCGGCCACTGCTGACCGGTGTGCAGCAGCACCACGCACGGGACCGCCCAGAGCAGCACCGGCGCGACGAGCGGCAGGTAGCGCATGACGCGGTGCAGCAGCCCGCGGTGCGACGACCGGTCCGGCTCGGGGCCGGGGTCCTCGACGGGCCGTGTCTCGCGGGTCTCGGTCACACGCAACCTCCTGGGGGACGGACCGGCCGATAGCCCGCCGTCGGGCCGCCGGTGCCGCTCCATTGTCCCCGCCGCCGGCGCCGGGCGACCGCTCGCCCCGCGGCACGAGCCGGCCCGGGAGCCGCTGCTCCCGGGCCGGCTCGCGGTGCGAGCGGATCACCGCGTGGTGGTCAGCCGGTCACTTCGTGAGGTAGGCGTCGAGGATGGTCTGGACGGAGCGGTTGCCGTCGGCGTCCTCGGCGGTGGCGCGCAGCGAGACGGAGCCTCCGGCGGCGGGGTTGTGGACGTGGACGAGGTAGCCGGTGTCCTTGGTGTGGGTCTTGAGCTCTTCCCAGGTCTCGCCGCGGTCGAAGGATGCCTCGACGGTGAGGTGGGCGGCGTCGCCGCCGGTGACGGTGAGCGGGACGGTCAGCTTCTTCCCGGCCGGAGCCGTGCCGTCCAGCGCGAGGTCGGGCGTGTACCGGACCGCGAGGGGGCCCGCGACCGGCTCGAAACCCTCGACCGGGCCGGTGGTGAAGGTGTGGTCGAGGGTGATGACGGTGCTCACCGCGCCGGGCGCGAGGTCGCTCCGGTCGGCGGTGCTGACCAGGCGGTACTCCGCCTCGCCCTCCGGCAGGCGGCTGTCGAACCACTCCGCGGTGTCGGGGTACTCCGTCAGGAGGACGCCCTCGCGGTACAGGCGGGTCGTCCCGGCGGCCGTCGCGGTGCCGGCGTTGCCCGCGCCGTCGCTGAAGTGGGAGATCAGACCGACCAGACTGGCCCCGGACTGGAAGAGTCCCGACGACTCGCCGAGTACCGGCCCGAGGACGCCGACGTTGAGCGCCGCCTCGTGGCGCTCTCCACCGGTCATCTCACGGGCGGTGGTCCAGAACGCCGCCACCGGCTCCTCCCCTCCGGGGATGAACTGCTCCAGGTGAAGGCTCCACTCGCCGTCCGCCTGGAGCTGGAGCTGCTGCTCGGCCGGCAGGTCGACGGGGATCGTGCCGGCGGTCAGTCCCGACCCGCTCAGCACGCCGAGCTCGCCGCCGGCGTCGGAAACGGTGGCGCCGAGCCGGGCGTTCAACTCCGCCATCTCCTCGGGGCCCGGGTGGTTGACGAGGCCGGTGGGCCAGCCGTCGCCCCCGGCGTGCAGGAACGCGTGGCTGCCGTCCTCGTGGCGGTGGGAGGTCGCGGCGTGGTGGGTCAGTGCGACGCCGTCGCCCGGTTCTGCCAGCGCCAGCGTGCGGATGCCCTCGGGGAGCGCGGGGAAGGACGTCTCCCGCGAGACGTTCGTCCCCGTCGCGCCGTCGGTCACGTCCCAGCCGGCGACCGTGCCGACCGGCTCCGACGCTCCGGGGGCGACGAAGTCCAACTCCGCCGCCTCGGCCAGCGGCACCTCGACGGTGGTGTCGGCCGAGAGCACCAGCGCGGGGTGGACCGCGATGTCGGTGCCGACGCGGTCGCCGGCGGCCGACCGGTCCGCCTGCACCTCCAGGACGTACGCGGCCTCCGGAAGTCGGGCCGTGTACCGGCCGTCCCCCAGTTCGCCGTGAACCGGATCGCCCGCCGCCAGGTCGAAGAGCAGGATCTCCCCGCTCTCCGGGGCGCCGCCGTCGTGGCCGACCACCTCGACGGTGAGGTCGAAGAACGCCGGCTCCAGCTCCACCGTGCCGGCGGCTCGGACCTGCTGCCCGCCGCCGGACGCGGTGACGAAGACGCCGTAGTCGCCGATCGTGCCGTCGGTGGCGGAGGGCACCGCCGTCACCTCGACGGTCGCCTCCCCGCCGGCGGGTACCTCCACGGTGTCGCTGTCCAGGGTGAACATCCCCTCGGGCGCCTCGCCGGCGGGGCCGGTCGTGTCGACGGCGAGATCGAGCGTCAGCTCCTCGTCCCCGCTGTTGCGGTAGGTCAGCTCGCGGCTGACCGGATCCGCCTCGGCGGCAGGGAACGCCACGGCGCCGAAGTCCAGCGCCGCGGTCTCCGTGGTGACGGTCTGGGTCAGGGCGCGGGCGAGGTCGAGACGCCCGGTCCCCTGCTGGGTCGGGGCCGGTCCGCGCAGGGGCGCGGCGGAACTGGTCAGCAGGGACTTCAGCTGGGGGCCGGTCAGCTCCGGATCCTGCTGGATGAGGAGCGCTGCGGCGCCCGCCACGTGCGGTGCCGCCATCGACGTGCCCGACGTCGCGACGTAGCCGTCGGCGACCGGCCGGCCGATGCCCTGCAGGACACTGCCGTCCGCCGCGGCCGCCCCGATGTCCGAACCCGGCGCCGACAGCTCGGGCTTGAGGGCACCGTCGCCGCGGGGGCCGGCGGCGGAGAACGGGGAGATCTCGTCCTCCTTGGTGACCGAGCCGACGGTCAGCGCCGCGCTCGCGACGCCCGGGGTGTCGAGGGTGCGGTCGCCGGGACCGCTGTTGCCGGCGGAGACGACGAAGAGGGCGCCGGACTCCTCCGCTATGCGGTCGAGCGCCTCGGCCATCGGGTCCGGGCCCTCCGGGACCACGTCGCCGAGGCTCATGTTGATGATGTCGGCGCCGGACGCGGCCGCCCACTCCATCCCCTCGATGACCCAGGACTCCATACCGACGTTGTCGTCGCCCAGGACCTTGGCGTTGAGCAGCTCCGCTCCCGGAGCCACTCCGCGGAAGGCGCCGTCCGACCGGTCGCCGCTGCCCGCGGCGATGGAGGCGACGTGCGTGCCGTGTCCGTAGTGGTCCGCCGCGCCGGGGGCGTCGGTGAAGTTCTCGGCGAGGGCCACCCGGTCGCCGAAGTCCCCGTGGTCCGCGGCGATACCGGAGTCGAGGACGGCGATGGTGACCCCGGAGCCGTCCAGTCCCGACTCCCAGGCCAGGGGGGCGCCGACCTGCGCCGTGCTCGCGTCCAGCGCCCCCGCCACGATGCGGTCCAGCGACACCGTCTCGATGCCCGGAGCGGCGGACCTGGCCAGGTCACCCCGGTCGGCGCGCGACGCCGTCAGCGCCTCCCAGACGGCGGTGCCGCTGTCCTCGGCGAGGGTGAGCGCGTCGGCCTCCAGCACGTCCAGCGTGCCGCGGAGTTCGATGTCGGGCTCGGCCCGCAGCTCCGATCGGGCGGCGGTGCCGCCGTCCTGGTAGTCGACGATCAGCGGGGTTCCGGCGAACCGCTGGTACTGCGGGCGGGACAGCTCGGTGACGTCGAACAGTGCGCGCTGCAGGGTCCCGTCCGCGATCATCGCGACGGCGTCACGCGGGACGACGTGAACGGCGCCGTCGGTCTCCGTCACCTGGACGGGTATGTCCTCGCGCCCCGGTGCGGGGTGGACGGCCGCCACGGTGCCGTCCGCCGCAAGTGCGACGCGGTCGCCGGTCAGCAGGGTCACCGAGCCACCGGAGCCGGAGGCCGGCGCAACGGACTCCTCGCCTCCGCCCGGTGGTTCGGCAGCTGCCGCGCCACTCGATCCCGCGGTCAGCGAGATAGCCACCGCCGACGCCGTGAGGACCGCCCACAGCCTTCTCTCCGTTTTCAATCCGTCTCCCAGACATAGGCGTTGGTCGCGTCGGGGTGTCGAGGTTCGCGACGCGACCCGCGCAAGTTACCCAGTATGTTTGTCGGATCGCAAGGATGGTCTCGGCCGGGGAGTGCGGCCTCGTAGCAGGGAACTGCCTGGTCAGGTCCGGCCTGAGGCGATGTCGTCGTCGGTCGACCGCCGGGAGTGTCGGGCGCCGGGCCGCTGCGCCACGCGGACGGTCAGCAACCCGGACGGGCCGGCCGCGCCAGCGTCATCGCCAGAGCCGCCGCCTGGATCTCCGCCTCCCAAGCGTCCTGGTCGGGGCCGAACTGGTACTCGCCGCAGCAGACGCAGAACGGCAGTAGCGCCACCAGGGCGTGTTCCTCGGGGGTCGCCGTCTCGACGTGTCCTCCCCCGGCTGCCAGTGCCTCCGCGGCGACCATCGGCAGGTCCTCGGAGAGGAGTTCGCCGCCCGGGAGCGGACCCTGCTGCACTGCCGGGCCTCCTTGCCTGCTCGGTGCCGCACGGCGGCCGCCGAGGGCCCCGTGGGGCACCGAGCGAATCCGGCCGGGCTCCGCCCGGGGACCGGGACTCAGTCGGGAACACGCCGGGGCTCGGCGTCCGCGGGGGAGTCGGGGGCAGCCTGCGTGCGGGGTGTCCGGGTGCGGTAGGAGTGGCCCAGTTCCGGGCCGAGGCCGAAGTAGTGGCGGAAACTGTAGACCAGCGGACTCCACGCCGCCGGGTCGACATGATCCGTGCCCGGCACGACGATGCGGGCGTCGGCGTGCACCGTGCCGACGACGGCCTCGACGATCACGAACTCGCCGGAGCCGTCCGGCCGCACCTGCTCGGCCCGGGCCTCCAACTGGAGAGGGCACTCGGCCACCCGCGGTGGCCTGACGCCCCGGGACGGCTGCTCCGTGAGACCGGCGGCACCGAACTTGTCCGGCTCGAAGCGGCATCCGTGCGGCTTTCCGGGCGGCACCGGGTGGCGCCCGGTCAGCGGTGCCAGTCGTTCCACGGCCCGCCACAGTTCGGGGGCGGGCAGGTTCACGACGAGGTTGGGCCGGTCGGCGAGGTTGCGCGCCGTCTGCCCCTGGCGTCCCAGGCCGAGGAGGACCGTCCGGCCCAGGGCCCACGCCGAGGAGATCGGAGCCAGGTTGAACGACCCGTCCTCGTTCTCCGTCGAGAGCAGCGCCACGGGCGTTCCGAAATAAAGGACGGGCGGTCGGATCTCCAGGTGTGCCGGGTCCTGGTGCGCGGGGTGCGAGCTGGTGGGTGCGGTGTCCATGGGCGGCACGCTAGGCTCCGGTCGCTTCGGCCGCGGCCGAAGCGACGCGAGGCACACTGGGTGTATGGACACACCATCCGGTTCGTCCGCCCGGCCCGACCTGGCGGCCGTCGCGAAGCTGCTGGCCGACGGCAGCCGCGCCGGATTCTGCCTCGCGCTCCTCGACGGCCGTGCCTGGACCGCCGGGGAGCTGGCGCGCCACGCCGGCGTGGCGCCGTCGACCGCCAGCGAACACCTGCACCTCCTGGTCGACGGCGGACTGCTGGTCGAGGAGCGGCAGGGGCGCCACCGCTACGTGCGGCTGGCCGGTCCGCACGTGGCCGAACTGGTCGAGAGCCTCGCCGCGCTGGCTCCCGGGCGCGATCCGACGCCGCGGTCGCTGTCCGCGCGCGGCCGGCAGCAGGCCCTCGGGCACGCGCGGACCTGCTACGACCATCTCGCGGGGGCGGTCGCGGTCGCCATCACCGACGCCATGCTGGTTCGAGGCCTGCTGTCGTTGGAGCACGGGCTCGACCTCACCTCGGAGGGAGGCGCCTGGCTGGCCGAGACCGGCATCCGGGTCCCGCCCGGCCGGCGGCGCCCGGCGGTGCGACCGTGTCTCGACTGGACCGAGCGCCGGCCACACCTGGCCGGGGCGGTCGGTGCCGGCCTGTGCCGCCATGCCTTCGACCGTGGGTGGATTGTCCGCATCGGACGATCCCGTGCGGTGGAGGTGACCGCGGGCGGCCGCGCCGCGCTCCGGGACGGTCTCGGACTGGCGGACGACGTGCTGGTCCGCGACCGGGCGGGCTAGCGGCGCGCCGGGCGCAGCACTGCGTGGGTGTGCCGGTGCCGCGCGGGTCGAGGGTGGCGTCGGCGGCGCCGCTGCTCAGGTGGGGTCGCCCCCGGCCCGGCGCCCCGCGCCCCGGACGGCGAAGCAGTGTCCTCCTTCCGCAACGCTCCTGCCTCACGGGGCGAGGTCGGCCACTGCTCGGGGCGCCCGGGAACGTCCGGAAGGCGTTCTGCCCCCTTATCCCGGCGGCTCCCGGCGCGTATCTTCTGCGGAGCGCAGGAACCCGAGCCGAGGGATGGGGCGTGAGGCGGATGGCCGGCACGGCGGTGCCCGATGCGGGCAGCGACACCTCAGATCCCGGTCGGCAGTCGCGCCGGTCCCGTCCGCGACTCGACCGCGCGGGCCTCCGTGCCGACCTGCGCGCCACGCTGCCCGACGCGAGTCTGGCGGTGCTGATCACGGGGCTGATCTTCGCGTGGCTGTGGGTGCGTGTCGAGAACGGGACCTCGTCCACCGTCCAGGTGATGCCCCATCTGGCGGACCGGCAGCACTGGATGTACTGGCTGTGCCAGGCGTTCGGCTGGTCGGCGCTGCTGTGGGCCTACATCACCGTGCTGCTGGGACTGCTCAGGTCCGGCACCCGGCCGCCCTGGCGTCTGCTGACCGCCGCGCGCACCGAGAAGCTGCACCGCACCACGGGGCTCACCACCATCGCGCTGATGTTCCTGCACGCGTTCCTGCTGTTCCTGGAGTTCGTCCGGTCGAACCACGGGGACTCCGGCACCTGGGTCGGCCGCGTCGCCTCCGCGTTCGCCGAGAGCTTCGTCCCGGGCTACTACCCCTCCGGCACCGGCCGGCTGGCCATCCTCATCGGCCTGCTCGCCTTCTACCTGGCGATTCCGCTCAGCCTGGCCTACTACCTGCGCCACGCCACGGGAGCCCGGATGTGGCGAGCGCTGCACCGCTTCATCATCGTGGTCTACGTCCTGAGCGTCTGGCACACGCTGCTCTACGGCACGAGCGTCTGGTTCGACGGCCTGTTCCGCTCGTTGGTCTGGGCGCTCCAGGTCCCGCTGGGCCTGCTGTTGCTGCTGCGGCTGGCCCGGCCGGCGAGGCCGTCCGAGCGGCTGGGGGTGCGGGAGGAGCGCCGGCCGCCTCCCGCGGTGTTCGCCGCGCGGCTGTCGGGACGGCTGGTCGTCGCCGCTGCGGTGGCCGGTGTGGTGGTCGTGGTGGCCACCGGCGTCGACGGAGGACGGTCGCCCGGGGTGCCGTCCCCGGGGACCTGGCCGGAGCCCTGGGTCGTCTGGGCCGGTCTGGGCCTGCTGGTCGCGGCAGCCGCAGTGACAGCTCACCGGCTCCGGCCCTCCCGGGCGACCGCGCGCCGCGCCGTGGCACGCCGCGCGACGGAGCCGGATGCCTCACGGCAGGCTGTCGACTGACCACCGGCCCACGATCGAGCGACCGGCCGGGCCCGGGACGGGGCGATGACTGCGGCCTCCGCCCACCGGCTCGGCGTCGACGTCGCCGGCTCCCGCCGGTGGCCGCGCCGCCCGGTCAGTCCTCGGGGCGGAGCAGACCGCGCTCGTAGGCCCTGACCAGGCGTCGCGGGACGAGATGCACGGTGCCCCCGACCGTCACCGGGACCAGCTGCGGCGCAGCGGCCTTCCACTGGGCGCGGCGGTGGCGGGTGTTGCTGCGGGACATCTTCCGCTTGGGAACGGCCATGGCGGTGCACTCCTCGTCGTGACGGTCGAGCCACCACCGTACATGAAAATGGATGTCGTTAGCGTTGTGGGGTGTTCGGCCGCTCGACGCGCGGCCGGCCCGCTACCTCCCTATCCTCGCCACATGACTGTGCTGCGCATGGACAACGTCGCGATCGTCGTCCGGGACCTCGACACCGCCCTCGCCTTCTTCGTCGCACTCGGCCTCGAGCTGGAGGACCGCGCCTCGATCGAGGGCGCCTGGGCGGACGAGACTGTCGGGCTGGCGGGCGTGCGCAGCGAGATCGCCATGGTGCGCACCCCGGACGGAACGGGCCGCGTCGAGCTGACCGAGTACCACCACCCGCCGGCGGGCGAGGAGGTCGGGGCCGCGCCGCCCAACACCGCCGGACTGCACCGGATCATGTTCGCCGTCGACGACATCGACGCCACCGTCGAGCGGCTGCGGCCGCACGGGGCGGAACTGCTCGGGCGCGTCGCGAACTACCAGGGCGTGTTCCGCCTCTGCTACCTGCGAGGCCCCGCGGGCATCATCGTCGCCCTCGCCGAGCGGATCGGCTGACCCCGGAGGGGTGGTCCGCCGCCCCGACCGAAGTGCGGCGTCACGCGCAGGCCGTGGCGCGGCACCCGACCGAGGACAGGTGAGGCCGCTTCTCCCGCCGCGCGGCTCCTCACGCGGGTAGCTGCCGGAGCGGCACCGGTGCACGTCCGCTCGCCACCGGGGTCGTCGGACCGAGCGTGCTGCAGGCCCCCCGCGGCGCCGCCGGCCCGGGCGCAGCGGGGGCGTGGACGCGGCCGCGAGCAGCGTGCCGGCGACCACCGCGGTGGTCGCCGGCACGCTGCTCGCGGCCGCGTCCACG
>NZ_JAAVJC010000439.1 GCF_012033785.1 Streptomyces bohaiensis | reverse complement strand
GGGGCGGCCCGCGGGCCGGGCGGGGGCAGCGGGGCGCGGAGCGGCGGTCGTGGGCGGCCGCGGGCGTCGGCGGCCGCAAGCGTCGGGGGCTGTGAGGTGCGGCGGCCGCGCGGGTCAGGCGCCGCGGGCCTGGACGAGGCCGATCTCGTACGCGAGCACCACGGCCTGCACCCGGTCGCGGAGCTGCAGCTTGGCGAGGATGCGCCCGACGTGCGTCTTCACGGTCGCCTCGGAGACCACCAGCTGGGCGGCGATCTCGCCGTTGGACAGGCCCTGCGCGATGAGGACCAGCACCTCGCGCTCCCGCTCGGTGAGCTGGTCGAGCTCGGGGTGGGAGGCGGTGCGGCGGCGGACGGGCAGCAGCGAGGAGAAGCGGTCGAGCAGCCGCCGGGTGGTGGAGGGGGCGACCACGGCGTCACCGCTGTGCACGGAGCGGATGGCGGAGATCAGCTCGTCCGGCGGGACGTCCTTCAGCAGGAAGCCCGCGGCGCCGGCCTTGAGACCGGTGAAGGCGTACTCGTCGAGGTCGAAGGTGGTGAGGATCAGCACCTTCGGCTCGCCCGGTCCGCCGCCGCCGTCCTTGCAGATCCGCGAGGTGGTCTCGACGCCGTCCATGCGCGGCATCCGCACGTCCATCAGCACGACGTCGACCTCGGTGGAGCGCAGCGTCTCCAGCGCCTCGACCCCGTCGCCGGCCTCCGCCACGACCTCCATGTCGGGCTGCGCGGCGAGCACCATCTTGAAACCGGTGCGGAGCAGGACCTGGTCGTCGACGAGCATGACGCGGATCGGCATGTGCGGCTTCTTCCTCGGGTGTGGTGGGGCGGTGGCGGCGGTCAGGGGATGTCGGTGCAGCGGGCGCGGGGCGGGGCGTCCGGTCGAGCTCCGGGGCCGCCGGCGCCGGGAGGAGCCTCCCCGCATGTGTCGGAGCCCGTGCCGGGCGTCTCCCCCGCTTCGCGCGGCGCGGAACCCCCGGGTTCGCCGGAACCCCCGGGCTCGCCGGAACCCGCGGGTTCGCCGGCGGACCCGCCGGCCCCCGTGGAACCGCCGCCGGGTTCGACGCTCCGCGGCCCGCCGTCCGTGACCGGCAGCGTCGCGCAGATGCGGAACCCACCGCCGGGGCGCGGCCCGGTCTCCAGCCGGCCGCCGACCATCCCGACGCGTTCCCGCATGCCGATGAGGCCGTGCCCGTGGCCGTCGTGTCCGCGGTCGCCGTAGAGCCACGCCTGGGCGCCGCGGCCGTCGTCCTCGGCGAGGACGGAGAGTGCGTCGCCGCCGTAGGTCAGCTTCACGCTGGCGGCGGCGCCTGGCCCGCCGTGTTTGCGGGTGTTGGTGAGCGCCTCCTGCACGATCCGGTAAGCGGTCAGCTCCACACCGCTCGGGAGGGGCCTGGGGCTGCCGACGCACTGGCAGTCCACGGTGAGCCCGGTGCCGCGCACCTGCGCGATCAGGTCGTCGAGTTGTTCGAGTCCGGGCTGCGGGACGTAGTCGCCCGGCATCTCCTCGTTGCCGTCCTCGCGCAGCACGCCCAGCAGCCGCCGCATCTCGGTCAGCGCCTGGCGGCCGGTGCCCGAGATGGTGTCCAGGGCGTTCCGCGCCTGGTCGGGGGAGCTGTCGAAGACGTAGGAGGCGCCGTCGGCCTGCACCACCATCACCGAGACGTTGTGGGCGACGACGTCGTGCAGCTCGCGGGCGATCCGGGCGCGCTCGGCCGACACCGCCATCCGGGCCTCGGTCTCCCGCTCGTGCTCCAACCGGGCCGCCCGCTCCTCCAGCTCGGCGTAGTACGCGCGCCGTGTGCGCAGCGAGTCGCCGAGCACCCAGGCCAGCGCGAAGCCGACGGTGAACAGGACGGTGTTGGAGACCAGGTAGAACGGTTCGTCGAAGCCGCTCGGGTTCCAGCGCAGGACGCCCGCGGCCGGTGCCAGCAGCGCGGCGGCCAGGGCCAGCCGGGACGCCCACCGCACCCGGTCCGAGGCGGCGCTGAAGACGATGAAGAGGAAGCAGATGTTCATCATCATCGGCGGCGCGTCGGTGGCGAGCTGCACGAGACCCGCACCGATGGCGACCAGCAGCATGCGGCTGGAGTGACGTCGCCGCCAGGTGGAGGCGACGAAGATGGCCGCGATCGCCACCACGGCACCCGCGAGGCTGACGGCCGGCAGGCCGCCCGGGAAACCGAGGGCGACCCGGAGGCTGAACAGCGCCAGGATCAGGCTCCACGCACCGTCCACCCAGACGGGGTGGCGGCGCAGGAAGTCGTAGATCCGGCTCATGTCACCCAGCGTAGGCAGGGGAGAAGCGGGTCGGAGTCACCCGGAGGGGCGATCCCGTCGGCGCGTCCCTAGTCCTCAAGGTGGATGAGGTGTGTCGCCGCCGTGGACGGGACCGGCTCCGACCTCGGCGCGGGACCGGTCCGGGCCCCGGCGCGTACCGTGCCGTCCGTGAGGGGTGAGTGGTGTGAGGCGGACGACAGCACGGACGGCGCGCGGCGGGACGCAGGGCGCGGCGGCCCCGGCCGCACGCCCGGCGGCGCGGCGGGGGCGCGCTGATCGCGTAGCCGTGGTGGCCGACGAC
>NZ_JAAVJC010000438.1 GCF_012033785.1 Streptomyces bohaiensis | reverse complement strand
GGGTCTGCGGGCGCGGCGGGTGCGCGGGCGGTGGCGGCGCGGCCGGCGTGTCGGCGGCAGGCTCGGCGGCGGGGGCAGCTGCGGAGTCGGCTGCCGGGTCGGGGGCGGTGCCCTCGGACTCGGTCGCCGGCGGTTGCTCGCCCCGGGGTTCCGCCATCGGGGTGACCAGGTGCCAGGGGCCGGGGCCGGAGACCGCCCAACCGTCCATCGCGGCGGTGTCGAACGCCGGCAGGTCGGTGAGGGCGGGCAGCGGCTCGGCGAGGGTGTGGCCGAGTGCGCCCTCCAACGAGCGCAGCGCGGCAGGCAGTGGACGCACCGCACGGAAGGCGGTCTCGCGGGCGGTCTGCCAGTCCGGGGCGTGCCGGCCCGAGGTGTTCCACGCGGCGAGGACCGGCGGGAGCGCCAGTTCGTCGACCTCGGCGGGCGCGGGGGCCGTGGCCGGGCCGGGTGCGGCGGAGCCCTCCGGCGCGGGTGCGGACGCAGGTGCGGACGCGGGTGCGGGCTCCGGCGCGGGTGCGGGTGCGGCGCCCGACTCCGGAGCGGGGTCCGGCTCGGAGTCCGGAGCCGGCGCGGAGTCGGGAGCGTCGGTGGGCGTGGGCGGTGCGGCGGCCGTGCGGGAGCGCGCCCGGCGGGCGGCACGGCCGGAGCGGCGGGGCTGCCGCACGGCGGCGTCGCCGGGCGCGTCGCCGTGCTCGGCTGGAGCAGCGGACGGCTCGGGTGCGACGGGCGCCGCGCCGTCGGCCGGGCCCGGGACGGCGCCCCCGGCGGGGCCGGACTCCGCCTCGGCGTCCTCGGCGGCGGGGGCGAGGTCGGGGACGTCCGGGGCGTCGGCGTCCGGGGCGAGACCGGCCGGGTCGGTGGTGGGGGCCGGCGCCTCGTCCGTCGAGGACGGCTCCGTGCCGGGCTCCGCGCTCGGGGCGGCAGGACGATCGGTGTCCAGCCACACGTCGTACCAGTCCTCGTCGGAGGACCGGGCCGGGCCGGGGGTCCCCGCGGCGCCCGCGTCGGCCCCGGCCGGCCGGGTGGGGCGCGCGGGCTCCGGCCGAGGGCCGTCGTCGAGATCGAGGAACAGCGCCGGGTCCGGGTAGGGGTCCGCAGCGGCGCGCAGCCGCGCGGCCTCGCCGCTGTCGCGGCTGTCCCGGGTGATGGCCAGACCGTTGGCGAGCGCCAGGGCGTCGTCGAAGTCGTCCGTCATCGGCCGGTCGCCCCCTCGGCCGCGTCGGTCGCTTCGGTCGCGGCGCCGGGCCCCGCGCCGGGTGCGCCCTGCGGCGCCTGACCCGGTTCCTGCTCCTGCTCCTGCTGCCAGCGGGCGGCGAGCGCACCGATGCGGCGCGCAGCCTCGGCCGGGTCCACGCCGGCGCTGCCGGCCGCGTACCCCAGCAGATAGGTCGTCAGCGGCGCGGCGGGCCTGGTGACTCCGTGTGCCGCGTCGCGGGCGGCGTCGAGCAGCGCGCCGGTGTCCACGTCGGTGTCGATGTCGAGCTCGGCCTTGACGGCGGCCAGCCATTCCTCCAGCACGCGACCATCGTCCCTGATGCGGGTGCGCGCAGCCGCGATGTCGGCCCAGGTGTCGCAGTCGACAGGGCCGTTCGGGGAGGTGGCGAGCCGATGGACCCGCAGCGCGGCGGGCAGCAGCCGCAGCGGGAGCCCGTCCAGTCGGCCGTGCTCGGCGCGGATGCCGGCCAGCGCGGTGAGCAGCGGCGCGACGCGGTAGCCCGCCGCGAGGGTCTGGTCGCGGCCGTCGGCGTCGATCGGCACCACCGCGTCCGCACCGTCGGGCGGGTCGGTGACGGCGGCCACCAGCTCGGGGGTGAGGAACGGCAGGTCGGTGGCGAGGACCGCGACCACGGGCGGGGCGCCCGGCGACGGCGGCCGCCCCGGGTGGTGGCCGAGCGCCGCGAGGCCGGCCGCCACCGCTGCCAGCGGGCCGCCACCGGGCGGGTCCTCCCGGGCGCGGAGCACCGGCCGGACGGTGGGGCGCGGCGGGCCGACGACCACGGTGCCCCGCGCCGCCCGGCAGGCCGTGAGGACCCGGTCCAGCAGGGTCCGCCCACCGACCCGCACGGCAGCCTTGTCCGTCCCGCCGAGGCGCCGCCCCGCACCGCCGGCGAGGACCACCGCGTCGAACGGGACGGGCGCGGCTGCACGCGGCCGACCGCCTCTCCCCCGGGCGCTGCCCTGGTCTCGCATGCCGTCAGTATCGCGCCGGAAGAGCCGGTTGGGCAGTGGCTCGCCGCAACCGGCCCCCGATCGGGGCGGGGCCCGGGCCGCCCGGCACCTGTCGCCCCGAGTGACCACAAGGGGTGAGGTCGGTGACTAAGGTTGTGCCCGTGTCCGACTTCGTTCACGAGGCGCGCTCACGCAAGCACGCCCTGCTCAGGATGGCGAGCGACGACCCGGTCGAGCGGTGGCTGGTGCAGGAGTACGCCGAGGCGACACCCGACCCGCCACCCACCGCCGCCCACCGGGGGATCGCCACGCGCGGCTGTCCGCGCTGCGCCCGCACGATGTGGCGGCAGTGGGAGACCGGCCCGCTCTGGGTCTGCTCCCGGTGCGGCCACCTGGAGGAGGGTGAGGCTGCGCCGTGAGACGCGGGCGCCCGCCGGCGGGGCCATCGGCGGACGGCT
>NZ_JAAVJC010000437.1 GCF_012033785.1 Streptomyces bohaiensis | reverse complement strand
GCGGCCGGACCGCCCTGCGACCGCCGGCCCGCGACGCCGTCCCCGCCGGATTCCGCGGCGGCGGCCTCACCGTGCTCGCCGCCGACCCGGAGCACATCACCTTCACCCGCACCCCGGACCCGGTGCCCCCCGGCCGCTACGCCGTCACCTGGGCGAGCGGCCGCGCGGAGCTGGGACCGCCCGAACCGGACACCGGCACCGACGGCACCCCCCCCCCCCGCCTGCTGCGCACCGTCGGCGGCCCGCCCGCCCCCGGCACCCGCGTCACCCTCACGCCGCAGCTGCACACCGGCGACCCCCGCACGGCGCTCGGCATCGACTTCGCCGACACCGACATCCCGGCCGAACTCGGCCCGCTCCCGGCCTGGTTCGTGCCCGGCCCGCGCGACCTGTGGGTCATCGCGCTCCACGGCCTCGGCAGCACCCGCTCCTTCGCGCTCAACCTGCTGCCGTTCCTCACCGACCTCGGTGTGCCCGTCCTCGTCCCGGCCTACCGCGGCGACCCCGGCACCCGCTCCGCCCCCGACCGGCTCAGCCGCCTGGGCGCGGCCGAATGGCGCGACGCGGACGCCGCGCTGCGCCACGCGGCCGCCTACGGGGCGCGGCGCGTGGCGCTGCTCGGCTGGTCGGTCGGCGCCACCATGGCCCTCCACACCGCCGCCCGCTCGCCCCTGCACGGCCGGATCGCCGGACTGGTCCTCGACTCGCCGGTGCTGCACCGCGCCACCACGGTGCGCGCGCTGGCCGCCGAACGGGGCGTCCGCCGCCCGCTGCTGCCGCTCGCCGTCGCGGCCGCCGAGGGAACGGCCGGACCGGATTCCGTGCCCGACCTGCCCCGACGCCCCTCCGGCGCGCCGCTGCCCACGCTGATCGCGCACGGCCCCGACGACCGGATCGCCCCGTGGGAGCCGTCGCGCGCGCTCGCGGCCCGCCACCCCGAGGCCGTCTCCACCTACGTGGCGCGGCGTGCCGGTCACGCGGCCGTCTGGAACGCCGACCCCGCCGCCTATGAGGAGGAGTTGCGCCGCTTCCTCACGCCCCTGCTGTGAGCGCGGCCCCGACGGGCGGCGGCCCGCTCCGCCGAGGACACCCGGTGACCTCGGCCGTCGTCGTGAACGGGGGGTGCGGTTTGGGGAATCGGAGGGCAGGAGGAACACTGTTTCCGTGACGTCCCGTACCCCGCGAGACACCAGACTGCGTTCCGTCCCCCGGCCGGCCATCGCGACGGCTCGCCGTTCCGTGGCCGCCGGGCGCTCCCGGCCCGCTCCCCGGCCTCCCGCCGCGCTCAAGTCGCAGGAGCGACTGGCGCGTCAGGCGCGCGCCGCGCTCGGTGGTGCGGTGCGCGCCGCACGCTGGGCCGTGGCCGTGGGCCGTTCCCCGCTCACCGCCGCCTCCGACACCGACGACGCCCCTGCCCCGGGGCCCGAACGGGCCGCCGCCGACCTGCGGATGCTCCCGGACCAGCTCCAGGCCCACTGGGACCGCGCCCGGCTGGCCGGCCTGGTGGAGTTCCACCGCGACACCGTGCGTGCCGGCTGGCGGCTGCGCGCCTGGGACCGCGACGACTCCGCCGTGCTGCGCGGCTGGGTCGCGCTCTTCGACGCCTGGTCGCTGGCACACCCGGCGCCGCCCGGCGCCGACCCCGCGCTGGTCGGCGAAGTCGTCGTGGCAGCACCGCAGTTCCTGTCGGTCATGCACCTCTCGGCCGGCCCGGTCACCGAACCCGTCCTGCTGGAACTGCTTACCCAGCGGATCGCCGAACTCCGCGAGGAGCGGGCGGCGGCCGCCGCCGAATCTCCCGGCGACGGGCACCGCGCCGCCGCCGCGCCCGAACCGACCCAGGCGCAGCTGACCGAGCTCCTCGGCTGGGCGCTCGACGGGTTCGCGGGCGTCGGCGCGCTCACCCGCTGCCACGACCCGGGCGAGACCGGGCAGGCCGTCCTCACCCCGCTCGGCAACTGGGCGGTCTGGGTCAAGCTGGAGCAGATCTGCGTCGCCGCCCAGAGCCCGGCCGGCGGCAACATCGAGCAGAACGCGGAGAACATGCTGCGCGGCTGCATCCGGCTCACCCCCGGGCCGGCGCGCGACGAGTACCGCGCCTGGCTCGCCGCCCGCACCACGGCCCCGGCCGTGGCCGAACTGCTGACCGCGGCCCGCGGGGAGGATGCCCTCATCCGTGCGCTCGCCTTCGAGGCGCTGCGCGTCGTGGGCGGCCCCGCGGAACCCGCCGTGCGGGAGGCGGCGGCCGAGACCGTGCTGCGGCCCTACGCGCTGCTGTGGCTGGCGGAGCACGACGGAGCCGACCCGGAGGACCTCGCGGCGGACGCCTCCGAGGTCCTCTCCCGGGAGGAGGCCACCTGGCTGTGGGTGGACACCGCCGCGGCCCTCACCGACCACGGTGAGGGACGGCTGCTCGTGGAGCACCTGGAGACCGCGGGACACGACTCGGTGCCCCGGCTCCTCGCCCAGATCCGGGCGACGGGTCACCCGCGCACCGTGCAGGTCCTGGTCGCGCTCGCCGCGGCGCTGCCCGACCCGGTGGTCGCCCGCAAGGTGCGCCGGGCGGCCTTCCAGGTCCACACCGGCGAGGCCTGAGACCTGCCGCCGCAGGTGGGCGTGCTCGTGCAGCTGGACAAGCCCGAGG
>NZ_JAAVJC010000436.1 GCF_012033785.1 Streptomyces bohaiensis | reverse complement strand
GCCGTGCCGGCGGCGTGCTGTGCGGCGACGAGCGCGCGCCCGCGGGCCAGCACGTCCGGCGGCAGGGCGACGGTGCCGGTGCCGAGCGCGACGACGTCGACGCGGGTGCCGAGGTCGGCCGCGGTCTTCTCCAGGGTGGCGGCGTCCGCCGCGGACCGCAGGTCGCACAGGGTCACCACCACGTACCGGGAGCGGGGTGCGGTGCGGTGCAGCGCCTGCAGGGTGTTGCGGACGGTCCGGCCGGTGGAGAGCTCGTCGTCCACCAGCACCAGCGGTCCACCGCCGGTGAGCAGCTCGGGGTCCTCGGGGAGCAGCAGGTGGGAGGTGGCGTGGCTGTGCTCCTCCTCGAAGCCGCCGGCGTGGTGGGCGCCGGCGACCGCGCGGCGGGTGGAGTGCAGGTAGCGGGCGCCGGCGCCGTCGGCGACGCTGTGGCCGAGCCCGGTCGCCGTCTCGGCGTAGCCGAGGACGACGGCGTCGTCGGCCTCGGCGCCGAGCAGGGCGCGGACGCGGCGGCCGAGCTCCACGCCGGTGCCGTGGACCACGTCGGGGCGTTGCGGGATGTGCTTGCCGAGCACCCGCGAGACGAGGAGGTGGGCGCGGCGGGGGTTCTCGCGCAGCGCGAGTCCCAGCAGCGCCGGCAGGTCGCCGCCGTGCAGGGTGACGCCGAGTCGGCGCGCGACCCAGGCCCCGTCCCAGCTGCCGTCCCCGTCCCGGCCGGCGTCCGCGGCTCCGGGCTCGGCTCCCGGCTCGGGCGCCGGCGCGCCGGGGGCGTCGTCGGTGACGGGGTCGTCGGTGGTGGGGTGCGCGTTCCGGTCGTTCATCTGATGCCCGCCTCCAGCAGGTCCACGTGGTCGACGCCTTCCCTGGCGACGCCGAAGACCTCCGAGCGCAGCAGGGTCCGTGCGGCCCAGCTGCGGTGCGGTTTCACCTCGTTCATCTTGTTGGTGTACGAGGACCGCAGGACGCCGCCGCCGTTGGGGCCGGCGCCGAGGATGTCGACGGCGTCGCAGTACTCCTCGTGGCTCACCACGGAGAGCGCGTGGACGGCCGCGACGTGCGAGGGGTGGATGCAGGTCTTGCCCTGCAGTCCGTTGGCGCGGTCGAGCTCGATCTCCTGGAGCAGGCCGTCCATGTCGTGCTCGATGAGACGTTCGCGCAGGTCGCCGCGGCCCCGGAAGGGGCTGGCGCGCAGCTGCGGCTGGAACATCCGCGGCTGGGTGCGGAAGTACTCCCAGACGGGACCGCTGATGGTGTAGCCGGTGCCGTCGGCGCGGCCGAACACGTTGACGACGTCGGCGATCACCGAGGCGACCGGATGCACGTCGTAGACGGTCATGTCGGGGCCGCGGCGCAGGCCGTAGACGGAGCAGAAGTCGGTGACGCCGATCCGGAGGGCGGGGACGCGTTCGCGGTACTTCTCCAGCAGCCGGGCGGCGTCGGCGAGGCGGTCGGCGCGGGTCTCCAGGTGCATCAGCTCCGGTGACTCCAGTACCGGCATGGCGAGCAGCCGGCGCCCGCAGCGCGCCTCCGCCTCGACCACCGCCTCCAGGTAGCCGTAGCCCGTGGCGGCCGTGAACTTGGGCAGGACGAACCCCGCGAGCAACCGGACGGCGGGGCCGAGGCGGTCGGTGAGGTCGGTGACCTGGTCCGGGCGCCGGACCCGCACGAACAGCAGCGGAAGGTCCGCGGGGGCGCTCTCGCGATGGAGGCGGCGCAGCTGGCGGACCAGGTTGGCCTCGCCGCCGGCGACCTCGGCGTCGCTGATGGAGTCCTCCAGGCAGAGCACCATGGACACGACGCCCCGGGCGGTCTGCTTGTGGATGTCGGCGACCAGGCGCGGGCGGGTGGCCGGGCTGTAGAGGGTGGCGCCGAGGGCGACACCGAGGGTGCGTACCTCGGATTCGAGGTCGAAGTCGGCGGGCTCCCGGTGGAAGAGTGCCTGCCGCTCCGCTGCTCCCAGCTGCCCGTAGTGCCGCATGCCGTCGTCCCTTGCGCCCCGCTGTCCCACCGGTGCGCGGACAGACTCAACGAACAATCGTACGATCAGCTTTGTTTCCGGCATGCGGCGGCAGGCAGGATCTTCGGTATGAAGCATGTGTACGACGCGGGAAGCGTCCTGCCGCTGCGCCTGTCCGTGCTCCGGGCCGCCGTCCACTGGTCGCCGCTGCGCGGGAGCCGGCGGGGCCCGGCGGACGTGCACACCAGTGTGCTGCTGCTCGACGCCCGGGGCCGGCTCGCCTCGGACCGCGACGCCGTGGGCCCGGAGCGGGCCGGCGACGACACCGGCGGCGTCCGCCGGCTCCCCAAGCGGCGGCACCGCGAGGGGCTCATGGACGCGCTGGAGATCCGGCCGGGCGCGCTCCCCCCGGCGGTCCGCCGCGTGGTCCTCGCGGTGTCCGCCGACGGCGCCCCGTTCGGCACCGCCGGCTCGCTCCAGCTGACGCTCTGGGACGTCGAGAACGACCTCCCGGTCACCGCCCGCCCGATCCTCGCCGAGCGCGAGGACCACACCACGCTGGTCTGCGGTGAACTCTGGCGCGGACTGTCCGGGTGGGAGTTCCGCGACGTCCGCCGCGGCCTCGCGGGCGGCCCCGCCGACCTGGTCGCGGCGCACCGGGCGGCACCGGAGGCGGCCGGGCCGCCGCCGCTGAACTTCGGGCC
>NZ_JAAVJC010000435.1 GCF_012033785.1 Streptomyces bohaiensis | reverse complement strand
GCGAGCGCCCGCGCCGCCGCCTCCTGCTCCGCCGCCAGCGCGGAGTAGCGGGCGGCCTCACCGGCCGAGCCGCCCGTCGCCGCGAGGTCGCGCAGGCCGCCGGCGAGCGCCCCGCTGTGCTCGGCGAGCCGTTCGTCGGCCTCCAGGTAGGCACGTTGGCGGCCCGCCATCGGCACCAGGGTGGCCAGGAACAGCACCCAGCCGACCACGATCGGCGGCAGCACGACGACCAGCAACGGCGGTGCCAGTACCGCGAGTCCCACGACGGCGCCGGCGCCCGCGAAGAGGCACGACCGGGTCGCCATCACCAGGCCCGCCCAGCCGTCCCGCGCGATCTCACTCTGATGGGTCGCCCGGGAGACGGCACCGGTGCGGTTGGCCTCCGGGCGCCCCAGGGCCTCGTTCAGGGCTCGCGCGGAGGCCCGGCGGACCAGACCGTCCCGCAGGGGCTCGACCAGGTCCGCCAGCCTGCCGAACAGACCCCGGGCAGTGGCCGCGGCGGGCAGCGCCGCGAGCGCCGCCACCGTCAGCCAGACCAGACCGACACCCGGCCGCCCGGCCAGGAACCCCCGGTCGAGCGCCTGCGCCACCCCGAACCCCGTCAGGAACGTCTGGACGAACTCCACCAGCGACCACGCGCACAGCCCCAGCACCGCCCGCCATCGCCGCCGCAGGAAGGGCAGCCCCTGACGCCCGACGCGGCGCAGTGCGCCCCGGGAAGCGGAGCGCCCCGTCCGGTGGCGGGCCGGCGCCACCGCCTGCGCGGTGGCCCGGTCGTCCCCGGCGGGCTGCCCCTCGACAGCCGTCTCCGACCGGCCGCCGCTCACGGCCGGGCCCCGTGCTCGCCGACCGTGTCCCGCCGCGGCTCCGCGGACGGGGGCGCCTCCGCGCCGCGGAAGACGGCCCGGTAGGCCGGGTCGCGCCACAGCTGTTCATGGCGGCCGATGCCGCGCACCGTGCCGTCCGCCAGCCACACCACCCGGTCCGCCCGTGCCGCGGTGGAGGCGCGGTGCGCGACCACGAGGCGGGTGCACCGCCCGTCGTGGCGGTCCAGCGCCCGCTGCACGCGGCGTTCCGTGGCGGTGTCCAGCCCGGAGGTCGCGTCGTCCAGGATCAGCAGGCGGCCGGGGCGGGCGAAGGCACGGGCCAGCCCCAGGCGCTGCCGCTCCCCGCCGGAGAGCGGCGCCCGCTCCACCGGGGTGTCGTACCCCTCGGGCAGCAGCCGCACGAAGCCGTCCGCCTCCGCGGCCTCCGCGGCGGCCCGTACCGCGCCCGCGTCCGGCGGGTCCGCGCCGAAGGCGATCGCGTCGGCCACCGTCGCCCCGAAGAGCACCGGCGCGGCGAATGCGTACGAGACCTCGCGGCGCACCCGGTCGGGGGCGACGTCGCGCAGCGCCACGCCGTCCAGGGCGACCGATCCCGCGTCCGGGTCGCACAGCCGCCCCGCGACCGCCGCCAGGACCGATTTGCCGGAACCGGAGAGCCCCACCACCGCCATCGAGCTGCCGCCCGGCACGCGCAGCGTGACGTTCCGCAGCAGCGCGCGCCCTCCCCGGGTGACGTCGACGCCCGTGACGGTGAGGGTGCCGTGGCCGCCCGGGGGCAGCACGGCGCCGCGGTGTCCCGGCTCGGGCAGTGCGAGGACCGGCCCCAACCGCTCCCCGGCCGCTCTGCTGCGCGCCAGCGCGCCGAGGGCGCCGGTCACGGCTCCGATACCCATCGCCAGGGCCGCGTAGCGGCTCACCGTCACCAGTTCGCCGACGGTCAGCGCCCCTGCGGCGAGCCGCAGCCCCGCGACCCCGAGCACCAGCGCGGTGAGCACGGGCAGCAGCACCGAGCTCAGTCCCACCGCCCGCCCGTGGACCCGCCAGGTGCGGCGCCCGTGGGCCGCGAGCTCGCCGAGGGGCGCGGTGATCCGCGCATGCTCCTGCCGCGCGCTGCCCGCGGCGCGTACGGTCGCCGCACCGTCCACCGCCTCCGCCAACCGGGTGGCCACCACCGCCTGGGTCCGCTGGTAGTCGGCGGTGACGGCACCGGTGTCCCGGGTGAACGCGCGCAGCAGCAGGACCAGCGGGGGCACACCGAGCAGGAACGCCAGCGCCGTCCAGAAGTCGGTCACCGCGACGCCGATCAGCCCACCGACCGGCAGCAGGACCGCGCAGAGCGCGCCCGCGGCGGCCACCGGCGCCCCCGCGGCGGCCGTCGCGGTCGCCGTCAGGCGGGTCGTGAGGTCCCCGGGGGAGAACTCCGCCGCCCGCCGCGGTTCGGTGCGCAGCAGCCGGTCCAGCGCCAGCTCCCGCAGCCGGGTCGTGAGCCGGGCGGAATGGACGCCTCCCAGCACGGTCACCGCGGCGTCCGACGCGGTCTCCGCCACCACGAGCGCCGCGCAGACCGCGATCCACGCCCACGGCACGGCCCCGCCGCCGAGCAGGCGGTCGATGGTCAGGCCGAGGGCCAGCGGCATCGCGAGGGCGCAGAGCGCCCCCGCGATGTCGCAGACCAGCACCGCCACGGCGGGAACGGGCCGGTGACGGAAGAGCGCCGGCAGCAGGGCCTCGGTGCCGGGACGGACGGCGGGCGGAGGGGGCGGAGGCGGGGGGAGGAGAGCCCGGTGGAGGCGCGGACCTCCAGCTCCGTCTCGTCGTCCGTGGCCAGCAACAGGAAGG
>NZ_JAAVJC010000434.1 GCF_012033785.1 Streptomyces bohaiensis | reverse complement strand
GTGGCTGCTCGGTGGCGCGCGGTGCGGCGGCGCCGTCGGGGTCAGGAGACCGCGGTGTCGGTGTCCTCCTGGGCGGCGACGCGCCACCCAGCCCTCCACGTTGCGCTGGTGGGCGCGGGCCACCCCCAGCGCACCGGCGGGCACGTCCTGGGCGATGACGGACCCCGCGGCGGTGTAGGCGCCGTCCCCCACGGTCACCGGGGCGATGAACATGTTGTCGCTGCCCGTCCGGCAGTGGGAGCCGATCGTGGTGTGGTGCTTGCGCTCGCCGTCGTAGTTCACGAAGACGCTCGCCGCACCGATGTTGGTGTGGTCGCCGATGGTGGCGTCCCCGACGTAGCTGAGGTGCGGCACCTTGCTGCCGTCGCCGATCGTCGCGTTCTTCGTCTCCACGAAGGCACCGACCTTCCCGGAGGTGCCGAGCCGGCTGCCCGGCCGCAGGTAGGCGAACGGGCCGACCGTCGCCTCGGCGGCGATCTCGGCGCCCGTCGCCACCGTGTTGTCGACCCGGGCGCCCTGCCCGACGCGGGTGTCGGTCAGCCGGCTGTTCGGGCCCACCTCGCACCCCTCGGCGAGGTGAGTGGTGCCCAGCAGCTGCGTCCCGGGGTGCACCAGCGCGTCGCGCTCCACCGTCACGGTCGCGTCGATCCAGGTCGACGCCGGGTCGACCACCGTCACCCCGGCGAGCATCGCCTGCTCCAGCAGCCGGTCGTTGAGGGTGCGCCGCGCCTGGGCCAGCTGCACCCGGTTGTTGATGCCGGCGATCTCGCGGTGGTCGGCGGCGAGCGCCGCGCCCACCCGGTGGCCGTCGGCGCGGAGGATGCCGAGGACGTCGGTGAGGTACTCCTCGCCCTGGCTGTTGTCGGTCGACAGCTTGCCCAGTGCCTCGGCCAGCAGCACGCCGTCGAAGGCGAAGACCCCGGAGTTGATCTCCCGCACCGCGCGCTGCGACTCGTCGGCGTCCTTGTGCTCGACGATCGCGGTGACCGCGCCGTCCGCGCCGCGGATGATCCGGCCGTAGCCCGTGGCGTCCGGCACCTCCGCCGTCAGCACCGTCACCGCGTTGCCGTCGGCCTCGTGTGCGGAGGCGAGTGCCCGCAGTGTCGCCGAGGTCAGCAGCGGGGTGTCCCCGCAGGTCACCAGGACCGTGCCGTCGACCGCGCCGGTGGTCGGGCCGCCTTCGGCCAGTTCCTCCAGCGCGACCCGCACGGCGTGCCCGGTGCCGTTCTGCTCGTACTGCACCGCGGTCCGGGCCCCGGGCGCGATCTCCGCGAGGTGGCCGGCGACCCGCTCGCGCGCGTGACCCACGACGGCCACCAGCGCCTGCGGCTCCAACTCGCCCGCGGCCGCCACCACATGGCCGACCAGCGAGCGACCGCAGAGCTCGTGCAGGACCTTCGGGGTGGCCGACTTCATCCGGGTGCCCTCTCCGGCGGCGAGGACGACGACGGCGGCCGGGCGCATGGAACTCACGGGGGATGCCCTTCGGTACGGGGAGCGGCGGACGGTGACGGCGGGCGGACGCCGCGCCGCCGGTCCTTCGAACCCTACCGCCAGCGCCTCCGCCCGGCGGCGGCCACGCGCCCGGGCCCCCGCCCCCGCCCCTTCCGGGCGGGGGCGGCCGCGTTCGCCGGGGAGGGGCGGGTCAGAGCAGGCCGTCCCACATCTGCTCGACCAGCACGGACCACCAGTTCTCCGGATCGGCGAGCGCCTGCCCGTCCAGCGACGCCAGCTCCAGCTGGAAGTCGCTGGTCCAGTGGCCCGCCTGCTCCGGGGTGAGCCCGAACCGCAGCCGCCACATCCGGCCCAGCAGCGCCATCGACCGCGCGAACTGCGGCAGCGAGGAGTTGACGAACTGCGGCCGCGCGGGCGCGCCGCCCGGGCCCGCCTCCAGCGGCACCGCGACGATGTACGCGGTGCCGTACTGCACGCACAGCTGTCGGCCGAAGTCGTTGCCGACGACCAGGTAGGAGCCCGCGTCGGAGGCCGGCTGCACACCGCGCTCCTGCGCCAGCTCCGCCAGCGTCGGGATCGGCGTCCCCGGGCGCGCCTGCGCCCAGAAGAACGGCCCGATCTCCAGCGGTACCCCGGCCCAGACCAGGGACTGCGCCACGATGTCCGGCACACCCTGCCGGGAGACCGACTGCTGGTCGAAGCGGAAGACGCCGTGCGGCCCGAACGCCTGCTGCAGCTCCTGCCCGATGACGTCCAGCCCGACGGCCGGAGCCGTCGGGACGGACGGCAGCGGCGCGCGCACCGGCGCCGTCCGGGCCGGCCCGTCGGCGTACTGCTCCAGTTCGTCCTGGTGCTCGACCAGGTGGCGCACCCCGGACTGCCGGGAGCCGTGGTCGCTGCCGTACGGCGCGGTGTGGGTCACCCGGACCTGCGGCCAGGTCTCCTGGATCATGCGGGAGCAGTAGCCGCCCGGCAGTGAGCAGGACTGGAGCTCGGTGTGCAGCTCGATGACCTGCTGCGGCGGCACGCCGAGGGCGTGGAGCTCGTGGAGGAGCTGCCACTCGGGGTGCGGGGTGCCCGGCGTGGAGCGGCGGATCAGCCGGGCCTCCGAACCGTCGGGAGCCCGGTAGCGCAGGACCGCCATGTAACCGGAGCCGACCGTCGGCCGGCTCTGCGGGTAGCCGTAGGTCCCGCTCCCGCCCGCCGCGGGCGGCGGGGCCGCCGGTCCGCCCGCCCCGGCGCCGTGCGACGGCGACGAGGGCGGCGGC
>NZ_JAAVJC010000433.1 GCF_012033785.1 Streptomyces bohaiensis | reverse complement strand
GGCGGCGGCCGCCGCCGGCACGGAGCCGGGCACGGCCACCGCTCGGGAGCCCGGGTACCAGGAGCTTCCCGCCGACCCGCTGCCGCACCTCGCCCCCCGCGCGGAGCGCCCGGCCGGCGACGCCGGGCCCGGCCACGACCGGGTCGACGGCCGACCCGACGAGGCGGTCGAGCCACTGCCGGACTTCGCGACGGGTGACGCCCCGTACACCCACCCGCTCGCCGGCCCGTACGACCCGCCCGGCGTGGAGCCGTTCACCGACCCGCCCGCCGACACCGTGCCCGGCTCGGCCGGTCGCAGGGACCTGCGGGCACCGCTGGAGCGGCCCACCCGCGGGGACGAGCCCGCGCAGCCGGCGGACGGCGACGCACCGATGGGGCTGCCCGCCGGCGTCGAGCCCGGGGAGTTCTACTACCGGGCCTACCGGGAGCTGTTGGGCAGCTACGACGGCAGCACTCCGCCGAACGCGCGGCACCTCGCCCGGCACCTCTTCGACGCCCACCAGGTGGGCACCGCGGACGGCAACATGCTGAGCGAGCGGTACCTGCTCCCCTACGTCCGCGAGTGCCGGGAGCGTCACCGCACCGAGGTCGGCGTCGCCTGAGCGCGCCGGGGCCGATCCGGGCCCCGCGTCCGCGCGGGCCGGATCGCGCGGGCCGGATCGCACCGGCCCGCCGCCGACGCACCGAGGGCGGTGACACCCTGCCGGGGTGTCACCGCCCTCGTCCGCGCCGTGCGCGCCCCGGGGGAACGCGGGACGCCCGGTCAGACGCCGAGCAGCCGCCGCACGCGGTCGGCGCCGACGGCCAGCAGCAGCGTGGGCAGCCGCGGACCGGTCTCCACGCTGATCAGCAGCCGGTACAGCAGGGCGAAGAACGCCCGCTGCGCCACCTTCAGTTCCGGGGTGGGCTTGGCATCGGGTGCGAGCCCGGCACGCACCTTCGGCACGCCGTACACCAGGGTGGTCAGTCCCTCCAGCGACCAGTGGGTGTCCAGCCCGTCGACCAGCAGGGCGAGGGAGGCCCGCTGCTCCTCGTCGAGCGAGGCGAGGAGGTCGGCGTCCGGCTCGGTGCGGACCCGGGTCCGCTGCTCGGCCGGGACCTGGGTGGTGACCCACTGCGCGGCGCGGTCCAGCCGCGGCCGGACCTGCGCCAGGTCGGTGACCGGCGCCTCGGGGTCGAGGTCGGCGAGGATGCGGAGCATCTGCTCCTCGTCCCCCGTGGTGATGTCCACCACCGAGGCGAGCGTCCGGTAGGGGACGCGCCGCTCGGTCGCGGGCAGTTCACCGGCGGCGGTGCCGACCGCGCGGCGGTGGGCGGCGAGGTCCGCGGGCTGCGCCTGACCCTCGTCGATCTTGCGGGCCAGCGCGTCCCACTCGTCGTAGAGCCGCTGGATCTCCTGGTCGAAGGCGATCTTGAAGGACTGGTTGGGGCGGCGGCGGGCGTACAGCCACCGCAGCACCGGCGCCTCCATGATCCGCAGCGCCTCCTCCGGCGTGGGGACGCCGCCCTTGGAGCTGGACATCTTCGCCATGCCGGTGATGCCGACGAAGGCGTACATGGGCCCGATCGGCTGCACCCCGTCGAAGACCTCGCGCACGATCTGCCCGCCGACGACGAACGACGAACCGGGCGAGGAGTGGTCCACGCCGGAGGGCTCGAAGTCGACGCCCTCGTACTTCCAGCGCATCGGCCAGTCGACCTTCCAGACCAGCTTGCCGCGGTCGTACTCGCTCAGCCGCACGGTCTCCCCGTGGCCGCAGGCGCAGCGGTAGGTCAGGTCGGTCGTCGCGTCGTCGTAGGCGGTGACCGTGGTGAGGTCGCGCTCGCAGACGCCGCAGTACGGCTTGTACGGGAAGTAGCCGGCGTCGCCGGCGCTGCCGTCGTCCTCGTCGGCGGCACCGGAGCCCTCGGCGGCGGCGAGCTCGGCCTCGTCGGCCGGCTGCTGCTGCGCGCCCTGCTTGCCCTTCTTCTGCTGCTGCTTCTGCTGTCCCGCGGCAGCGGTGTCCTGGGGGCGGTCCTTGGTGCGGTACCGGTCCAGCACGGCGTCGATCGCGGCGCGCTGCCGGACGGCGTGAAGGATCTGCTCCCGGTAGGCCCCCGAGGTGTACTGCTCGGTCTGGCTGATGCCGCGGAACTCGACGCCCAGGTCGGCGAGGGCGCCGACCATCGCCGCCTTGAAGTGCTCCGCCCAGTTCGGGTGCGCGGAACCGGGGGGCGCCGGGACGGAGGTCAGCGGCTTCCCGATGTGCTCCTCCCAGGAGGAGTCCACGCCGGGGATACCGGCGGGCACCTTGCGGAACCGGTCGTAGTCGTCCCAGGAGATGATGTGCTCGACCGCGTGACCGCGGCGGCGGATCTCGTCCGCCACGAGGTGCGGCGTCATGACCTCGCGCAGGTTGCCGAGGTGGATCGGGCCCGAGGGGCTCAGTCCGGACGCGCAGACGATCGCTTTCCCGGGCGCGCGGCGCTCCGCTTCGGCGATGACGTCATCAGCGGATCGGGAGACCCAGTCGGTCTCGGCACCGGCAGCCACAGTGGTCTACTTCCTTCCGGAGAACGGGGCGCGCCGCTCCCCGGCGGGCGGGGCGCGGCGGCTCGCGGGGCCGCGGGCGCACCCGGGCCCGGCAGGTGAACCCCCCTAGTGTCACATGTGGCCACCGGCCCGCCGTCCGGGCCGCCCCACCCCCGGGGGCCGCCCACCGGGCCCCCGCGGCGGGCGCCGGGGAGGAGCGCGACAGGC
>NZ_JAAVJC010000432.1 GCF_012033785.1 Streptomyces bohaiensis | reverse complement strand
CGGCGGGCCTGCCCGCGACCGCCGTGGCCTGGGGGCACTGGGCCGTCCCCGGCGGCCCCGGAGCCGGGACCTCCCGCCCCGGCGTCCACGACCTCCCGCCGGCCACCGCGCTCGCCGCGCTGCGCCGCGCCCTCGACCACGACGAGACCACGGTCACGGTCTGCGACGTCGACTGGGCGACGCTGGCGGGCCCCGTCGTGCCGCCGCTCCTCGCCGACCTGCCCGAGGCCACGGCCGGACGCCACGACGCCGGCCAGGAACAGGAGGGCCCGGACGCGCTGCTGCGCCGTCTCGCCGAGGCCGACGCACCCGGACGCCGCAGGGTGCTCCGGCAACTGGTCCTCGACCAGACCGCCGAGGTGCTGCGCCACGCGGACAGCACGGCCGTCGACCCCCGCCGCGGCTTCCGCGAACAGGGCTTCGACTCGCTGGCGGCCGTGCAGTTCCGCAACCGGATCTGCGCCGCGACGGGGCTGACCCTGCCCGTCACCGCCGCCTTCGACCACCCCTCGCCCGGCGCGCTCGCCGACCATCTGCTGAGCGCCCTCACCCCGGAGAGCGGGACGGGTCCCGGCGATGCGGCCGACGACCTGGAGCAGGCCACCGACGACGAGATCGTGGCCCTGCTCGCCTCCGAGTTCGGCATCACCTGACCCCCGCCCACGGCAGCCCCGGCCCGGCGGAAGCGAAAGGACGACAGGACGTGGCGGACGACCGCATACGGCAACTGCTCAACAAGGTGACCGCGGAACTGCGGGAGGCCCGAGCACAGCTCGCCGCCCGCCCCGGCGCCGCGGGAGGCCCGGGCGAGGCCGTCGCCGTCGTCGCGGCGAGCTGCCGCTACCCGGGCGCGGTGCGCTCCCCGGAGGACCTCTGGCGGGTCGTCGCCGACGGCACCGACACCACGGGCGCGTTCCCCGCCGACCGCCACTGGGACGGGCCCGCCCTCCACGACCGCGACCCCGACGCGCGCGGCTCCGTCACCGCCTGCCGGGGCGGATTCCTCGACGACGTCGCCGGGTTCGACGCCGACTTCTTCGGCATCTCACCGCGCGAGGCGCTGGCCATGGACCCCCAGCAGCGGCTGCTCCTCGAACTCGCCTGGGAGGGCTTCGAACGCGCCGGCGTCGATCCGGACTCCCTGCGCGGCGCCGACGTCGGCGTCTTCGCGGGCATCAGCGCCACCGAGTACGGGGCCCGGTACGCCGGAGCGCCGCACGACCTGGAGGGCTACCTCGGCACGGGCAAGGCGGGCAGCGTGGTCTCGGGGCGCCTGTCCTACGTCTTCGGTTTCGAGGGGCCCTCGCTGACGGTCGACACCGCCTGCTCGTCCTCGCTGGTCGCCCTGCACCTCGCCGTCCGGTCCCTGCGTGCCGGGGAGTGCGCCATGGCACTCGCGGCTGGCGTCGCCGTCATCACCGAGCCCGCCGTGTTCGTGGAGTTCTCCCGACAGCGCGGGCTCGCCGCCGACGGCCGCTGCAAACCCTTCGCTGCCGCCGCCGACGGCACCGGGTTCAGCGAGGGGGCCGGGCTGCTCCTGCTCGAGCGGCTCTCCGACGCCCGCCGGCTCGGCCACCCCGTCCTCGGTGTGATCCGTGGCAGCGCCGTCAACTCCGACGGGGCCTCCAGCGGACTGACCACGCCCAACGGCCCCGCGCAACAGCGCGTCATCCGGGCCGCGCTCGCCGACGCCGGGCTCGGCCCCGGCGACGTCGACGCCGTCGAGGCCCACGGCACCGGCACCCGGCTCGGCGACCCCATCGAGGCCCAGGCCCTCCTCGCCACCTACGGCCAGGGCCGCGCCGGCGGCCCCCTGTGGCTGGGGTCCGTCAAGTCCAACCTCGGACACGCGCAGGGTGCGGCGGGCATGGCCGGGGTGATCAAGATGCTGATGGCGATGCGGCACGGCGTCCTGCCCCGGACCCTGCACGTCGACGCCCCGACCCCGGCCGTCGACTGGGACTCCGGCGCCGTCCGGCTGCTCGGCGAGGAGCGGGAGTGGCCGACGGGGGAGCGGCCCCGCCGGGCCGGTGTCTCCGGTTTCGGGATGAGCGGAACCAACGCGCACGTGGTCCTGGAGGCGGCGCCCCCGGCGGACGCCGCTCCGGACGCAGCTGCCCCAGGCGCCGGCACCGCCCCGCGCGACCGGCACCGCCCCGCCCTCCCGGTCGTGCCCTGGCTGCTGTCCGGCCAGGGCGCGGACGCCGTGCGCGCCCAGGCCGCCGCGCTCCGCGACCATCTCGCCGCCCACCCGGCGGATCCGGCCGACACCGGACTGGCCCTCGCCACCCGCCGCGCGCTGCTCTCCCACCGTGCCGTGCTCGTCGCCCCGCCCGGGCGGCTCGCCGCCGAACTCGGCGCACTCGCCGACGGGGAGAGCGACACCGTCGTCGAGGAGGGCAACGGCGGCGGCATCGCGTTCCTCTTCCCGGGCCAGGGAGCCCAGTTCGCGGGCATGGGCAGAGAACTCCACGCCACCTACCCGGTGTTCGCGGACGCCTTCGACGCGGTCTGCGCCGAACTCGACACCCACCTCGGGTCGGAGCTCACGACGTCCGTCGCCGACGCCGTGTTCGCCGCCGACGGCAGCCCCGAGGCCGACCGGCTGCACGGCACCGGATTCGCCCAGGCCGCGCTGTTCGCGGTGGAGACCGCGCTGTTCCGCCTGCTGGAGTCCTGGGGCGTCCGCCCCGACCTGGTCGCCGGGCACTCCGTCGGGGAACTCGCCGCCGCCCACGCGGCCGGCGTGTG
>NZ_JAAVJC010000431.1 GCF_012033785.1 Streptomyces bohaiensis | reverse complement strand
GGGTCCCCCGGGCGCGGCCGGGGCATCGCCGCACGGGCGACGCCCCATGACCGCACCCGACGCGCCGGGCCCGGCAGCCGCCGGGTCCGGCGCGGCCGGCCCCCCTGCCCCCGCCCCGCCGTCCACGGACGCGGGCGGGACGGACCACGACTCGGCGCGCACACCGGCCGGAGTCACGGCCTTCGGCCCGCGCCCTGCCCCGGACACCACCACCGCGGAGCCCGCGGAGCCCGCGGAGCCCGCGGACGAGCAGCCCGAAGGCCACGGTGCCCGGGCGGCCCTCCCCCGCGACGACAGCAACGGCACCGACAGCAACGGCACCGACAGCAACGACGACGCCACCAGCGACGGCGGCCATGACGAGGCGTCGCCCGCGGCTGCCGGGTCGCTCGCCTCCCACGGCGTGCCGGCGGGAGACGCCGCCGCGGAGGAGACCGCCCGGACGACGGCCGAGGTCGAGACCCCTCGGCCGACGCCGGCCGAGGACGGGCGGCAGGAGACAGCTGCGCCCCCGCGTGACTCCGTCACCGCCGTCACCGCCGCGGCCGCCACGGTCGTCGAGGACGGGGGCACGGCGGCACACGCCCCCGAGGACTCCGATGACCGGCCCGAGGGAGCCCGGACGGACAACGAGGCAGCGGCCGACGACGAGGCGGCGGCCGACGACCAGACAGCGGCCGACGACGAGACCCGGGTCGACGGCGAGGCCGAGGCGCCCGAGCCCGAGGCCGAACGCCCCTCCCGGCTGCGCGGCCGGCTGCGGTCCCTGCTGTCCATCAGTGGCGACACCCCCGACAACGACCCCGCGCGGTACGCGATCGCGGACTCCGCCGCCCGTGGCGGCCGCGCCCCGCGGACCGTCGTGACGGCGGTCGCATCCGAGGTCGAGCCGAGGCCCGTGCCGGAAACGGCGCCGACCGAGCCGTCAGCGCCGCCGGCCGGCGAACCGGCCTCCGCCGAACTCCCGGCGGCCGCATCCGCCCCGGGCGACGGCCCGGCCGAGGAGGACACCGCTCGACACCACCGTGACGCCACCGGGACCGCTGCCGACGCGGCTGCGGCGCCGGTGGGCCTCACCCCCGAGCCCGCCCCGACCGGTGCGGACGGAGAACCGGCGGTGCGTTCCGCGTCCGAGGCCGCCGGCCCGGCCGCTCCGGTCCGCACCGCACCCCGGCCCGTCGGTGCCACAGCCAGTCGCACCCTCGACGCCGCTCTCGCCCGGCCCCAGACGGCCGAGGGCGAGAGCACCGCCGCTGCCGAGGACGACGCCGAGCAGGCGCCCGGGAGCAGCGCCCCCACCGACTCGGCCGCACCGGGGGCAGCCCCCGGCGCACCCGACACACCTGACGTACCCGAGGACTGCGACGGGGGCCCTGTGTCGACCGCGGACGCCCGCAGCGCAGCGGTCGCCGGGCAGCCCGCCGCGCGCACTGCCGCGCAGCCGGTCGGCGCGACCGCCAGCCGCACCCTCGACGCAGCACGCGCCCAGGCCGAAGCAGCCGAGGACGAGGTGGCCGCACCCACCGCGCGCCGACCGGCCGCCGTCGCCGAGGCCCGGACCGCAGCGGCCCCGCCCGCCCGTCCGGACGGCGACACCACCGCAGCGGACACCGTGCAGCCCGCCGCCCGCGCCACCGCGCAGCCCGTCGGTGCCACCGCCAGCCGCACCCTCGACGCCGCACGCGCCCAGGCCGAAGCAGCCGAGGCAGCCGAGGAGGAAGCAGCAGGGGGCGAGATGGCCGACGTGGCGTCGACGGAGCCCGCGGCGCCCGCCCCGACCCGGACGGAGGCGGCAGCACCGCGGCGCGGCACCGACGACGCCGCGCCACCGCTCGGCAGCTCCGCCGGCGCACCCGCCCCGGGCGCGGTGTTCATGGTCCCGGCGCCGCCGGCCGTCCCGCCCGTGGTGCACCTGGGGCGCTCGGCGGCCGTGCCTGCCCCGGGCGCCGTCTTCCCGCTGCCGGCCTTTCCGCCGCTGCCGGGGTCGTCGGCGGGTCGCCCGGCCGTGGCGACCGTCTTCGTCCTGCCGCCGTTCCCGCCGCTCACGGTCGCGCCGACGCCGGGCACCTCGGCTGCGGCGCCCGTCCCGGGCGCGGTCTTCGCCGTGCCCGCGTTCCCGCCGGTGCCGGGCTGCTCCCCCGCCCGGCCCGCGAGCGGCAGAGTCCACGCGCTGTCGCTCGCGCCCGACGCACCGCCGACATCGGCCGCGGCTGCCGTGACGAACGGGACGGCACCGGAGGACGGCCGGCCCGTCGAGTACAGCGGCTCGGCCGCCGCGGCGAACGACGCCGTGTCGACCTCGCGGTGGGGCGCGGACCGGACGGCGGACGGCCTCCCGCCCGTCGCGGCGTCGGCCTCGGCGTCGGCCTCGCTGCCCGGTGAGGACGCGCCGCAGCTCGCGCTGTTCGAGCTTCCCGACGCGCCGGCCCCCGCCGCGGGCGATGGCGGCGCCCTGTCGCGCCCGGAGACCGACCGGTCCCCGGTGGACGACCCGGCTGAGATGGCGAGCGGCTGCGCCGGGGAGGTACCGCCGCTCCCGGCCGCGCCGCCGGTATCCGGCGGCGGGGCCGCGGACGGACTCGCCGCCGCGCCGGGCCGTCCCGCAGCCGTCGCACAGCCGTGGGGCACCGGAGCGGCCCCGATGCCGCTCCCGCTGGGGGCGTTCCCGCTGGTCACCCGGGTCAGTGCCCGCGCGGCGGGCGCGGCAGGGCAGCCGGCGACGGCGCCGGGCACCGCCGAGGGTGCCGCCGCCGAGCAC
>NZ_JAAVJC010000430.1 GCF_012033785.1 Streptomyces bohaiensis | reverse complement strand
CCGCCGGCCCGGGCGGGCACGCGGCGCGTGCGGCGCGGGGGGCGGGCGGTCGCGTCGCGGTCAGGCCGCGGGGGTCGCCGCCTCGCGCCGCTCCATCGCCTGGCGGTACAGCCGCCCCGCACGGTAGGAGGAGCGCACCAGCGGGCCGGACATGACGCCGGCGTAGCCGATCTCCTCGGCCTCCTGCTGGAGCTCGACGAACTCCTCGGGCTTGACCCAGCGCTCCACGGGGTGGTGGCGCGGGGTGGGGCGCAGGTACTGCGTGATGGTGATCAGCTCGCACCCCGCCTCGTGCATGTCGCGGAGCGCCTCGCTGACCTCCTCGCGGGTCTCGCCCAGGCCGAGGATGAGGTTCGACTTGGTGACCAGTCCGGCCTCGCGGGAGCGGGTGAGGACCTCCAGCGACCGCTCGTACCGGAAGGCGGGGCGGATCCGCTTGAAGATGCGGGGCACCGTCTCGACGTTGTGCGCCAGCACCTCGGGGCGGGTGGAGAAGACCTCCGCCAGCTGCTCGGGCTCGGCGTTGAAGTCGGGGATCAGCAGCTCGACGCCGGTGTCCGGCATCAGCTCGTGGATCTGCCGGACGGTCTCGGCGTACAGCCAGCTGCCGCCGTCCTCCAGGTCGTCGCGGGCGACGCCGGTGATCGTGGCGTACTTCAGCCCCATCTGCTGGACGGACTCCGCCACCCGGCGGGGCTCGTCGCGGTCCAGCTCGGCCGGCTTGCCGGTGTCGATCTGGCAGAAGTCGCAGCGCCGCGTGCACTGCTCACCACCGATGAGGAAGGTGGCCTCCCGGTCCTCCCAGCACTCGAAGATGTTGGGACAGCCCGCCTCCTGGCAGACCGTGTGCAGCCCCTCGCGCTTCACCAGGCCCTGCAGGGCGGTGTACTCGGGGCCCATCTTCGCCCGGGTCTTGATCCACTCGGGCTTGCGCTCGATCGGGGTCTGGCTGTTCCGGACCTCCAGACGGAGCATCTTGCGACCGTCGGGTGCGACAGCGGACACGTCCGGCTCCCTACGCTTTCGATTCCTCGGCGAACACCAGGGTACGCCCGTACATCCCCGGGCCGCGGCCCGGTGCGACCCGCGCAGCGCCGGGGCGTGCGCCCACCGTGCCACGGCCGGCGCCGCGGGCGCCCGCGCGGGCCGGTGGTCAGACCGCGCGGGGGAGCGGCTCCGCCGCCTCCAGCACGGCCAGCAGCTCCCGCTCGACGACCGGCAGCACCTCCGCGACCGTGACCTCCCGGCCCAGTTCGTGTGCGAGGGAGGTCACACCGGCGTCGCGGATGCCGCAGGGGACGATCCGGTCGAACGAGGTGTTGTCCGGGGCCACGTTCAGGGCGAAGCCGTGCATGGTCACCCCCTTGGCGACCCGGATGCCGATCGCCGCCAGTTTGCGGTCCTCGCCGCGCTGCCCCGCGTTGGAGGGCGCGTACTCGGGGCCGCTCAGCCGCGGGTCGAACTCCTCGTCGTGCAGCCGGGGGTCGAAGTCCAGCGAGAGGCCGCCGAACCCGCCGGTCACCCCGGGGCGCTCCCCGCCCAGCACCCACACGCCGCTGCGCCCCTCGACCCGGCTGGTCGCGACGCCGAACGCGGCGCAGGTGCGGATCAGCGCGTCCTCCAGGCGACGCACGTGGGCGACGACGTCCACCGGCCGGGGCAGCTTGAGGATCGGGTAGCCGACGAGCTGGCCGGGGCCGTGCCAGGTGATCTTCCCGCCGCGGTCCACGTCGATCACCGGGGTGCCGTCCAGCGGGCGTTCGCTGTCGAGCGTCCGGCGCCCGGCGGTGTAGACCGCGGGGTGCTCCAGCAGCAGGCAGGTGTCCGGGACCTCGTCGGCGAACCGCGCGGCGTGGACCCGGCGCTGCTCGTCCCAGGCGAGCCGGTAGTCCACCGCGTCCTCGCCGAAGCCCATCCGGACAAACCGCAGCTCGCTCACTGCCGCTCCTTCGCTGTGCGCTGCGGGTCCCCCCGCCTTGCGGGCGCCTCCGCCGGCCGCGGAGCGGTCGGGGCGGGCCGTCGTCCACTGTACGTCCGGCGCTGGTGGAGAGGCCCCTGGGCCCGGTCTCACACGTATGGATGAATCCCTGCCAAAGCAGCCGATACGGGCCCCGGATGCGGCTAAATTCACGCCGTCCTCCCGGCCGCAGCACCGACCCGGCCGGGGTTCCACGAGAGAGATCTGCTGATGTCCACGGAACGGCCCGGAGGTACGACCTCCCCCCCCTCCACCCGGCGGAGCCCCAACCGCCAGCTCGCGACCCTGATCGCCGAGGCAGGGTTCTCGCATGCGGGTCTCGCCAGACGTGTCGACCAACTAGGGCTGGAGCACGGCCTGGATCTGCGGTACGACAAGACGTCGGTGACGCGCTGGCTGCGCGGGCAACGACCACGCGGGACCACGCCCGCCCTCATCGCCGAGGTCTTCACCCGACGACTGGGACGACGGCTCACCGCCCAGGACCTCGGGCTGGAGGCGTGCGCGCCCGTCTACGCCGGCCTGGAGTTCGCCGCCGGGCCCAGCGAGGCGGTCGACATCGTCTCCGGCCTGTGGCGCAAGGACTCCGGCACCCACGCCGAGCTGCGGAAGATCGCCTTCACCCCCGCGGGTCTCGTCGTGCCCAGCCGGGACTGGCTGATCGGCCGGCCCGACGAACGGGTGGCCCGCGGCGACGTCGACGCGCCGCCGGGCCAGGCCGGCCCACCGGCCCCCGGGGTCCCCACCCCGCCCCAGGTGAGCCCCGCCGCCGCGCACGCCCTGGGCGTGCG
>NZ_JAAVJC010000042.1 GCF_012033785.1 Streptomyces bohaiensis | reverse complement strand
CCCGCGCCCCGCCCGCCCGCCGTCGTGCGGTCGCGGCGCAGGGGGCCGTCCCGGACGTGCCACTCGCAGAACGAGGAGACACCACATGGAACAGTTCGACACCGCGCTCGTCCTCTCCCGGGTCCTCACCTCGGGCGTCGTGATGAGCATCGAGAAGAACGACAAGGAACTGCCCGCACTGGAACGCCTGTTGACCAAGCGAACCCGCCGCTCCAAGGCGGTCCTGGTCAACAGCAGGAGCGCCGCCGTCCACGCCGCGCTCACCGGTCAGGACATCGGCCACGGCGACACCGCCGAGCTCCCCGCGGCCGTCACCGACCGCGACCGGGCGTTCGTCGACTGGGTGGGCGTCACCGCCACCGCACCCGCCGATGGTGCGGCGCCGGCGCCGGCGTTCGACCTGATCACCCTCACCCCGGAGAACGCGGCCGACCTGGCCACGGCCGCCGCCGACGCCACCGCGCCGACGCTGGTGGTGGACCTCACCGGGCTCGGCTTCGGACCCGCCGCCGCGGTCCTCACCGACGACGCCGGGGTCTGGACCCGGGGCGAACGCCTCAAGATCTTCGGCGCCTTCGACCTGCGGACGATGTGGACGCAGCAGGAGGCCGAGCCCGGCCTCGCCCCGGGCGTGCAGTTCAACTACCGGCTCAGCCCACTGGTCGCCGCGTGCGCCCGCATGGCCCTCGCCCAGGCCGGTACCCGTTCCGCCGAGCAGACCGGAGACACCCCGCGATGATCACCGACTTCCCCACCTCCCCCCTGGCCCTCCCCGACCCGGCCGACCTCACCGCGGAGCTCGCGGAGTTCGGCGGCGCGGCGATGATCCCCAAGGAGGTGCGCCGCACCATCTTCCCGGTGATCACCAAGGAGGACGTGTTCAACCTGCTGCTCGCGCAGCGCCTGGACGCGGCCAAGGTCGTCGACGGCTTCGCCGAGGAGTACCGCGCCTACGTCGGCGCCCGGCGCGCCCTGCCGACCGCGAGCGGGACCTCCAGCCTCCACCTGGCGCTGATCGGCGCGGGCGTGCAGCCCGGTGACGAGGTGATCGTGCCCGCCTTCACCTTCATTGCCACCGCCCAGGCGGTCGTCGCCGCCAAGGCGATACCGGTCTTCGTCGACATCGACCCACTCACCTACTGCATGTCGCCCGAGGCGGCGGCCGCGGCGATCACCGACCGGACCCGGGCGCTGATGCCGGTGCACGTCCACGGCCTGCCCGCCGACGTCCCCGCGCTGCGCGCCCTCGCCGACAGCCGCGGCCTGGCCCTCGTCGAGGACGCCTCCCACGCCCACTCCGCGAAGATCGGCGACCGGGTGGCGGGCTCCTTCGGCGACGCCGCCGGGCAGAGCCTGATGGCGGACAAGAACTTCCCGCTGGGCGGCGAGGGCGGCATCGCCTTCTTCGACAGCGACGAGGGGTACGACCGCGCGGCGGACTACCTGGAGCGCCACGGCATCGACTACGGCATGTCCTGGGTGGCCGGCGCCTTCGGCGCCAGCCAGTTGAAGCGGCTGCCGTACTACGACGCCATCCGCGCCCGCAACGCCTCCCTGCTGGCCGACGCGCTGCGGGAGACCGGCCTGTTCACCCCGCCGCACGTGCCCGACGGCCACACCCACGCCTACAACATGTACCGGATCGGCCTCGACCCGGCCGCCGTCGACCTGGGCGACCTGCCGATCTGGGCGGTGAAGGAGGCAGTGCACGAACTGCTCACCGCCGAGGGCGTCCCGGCCCGCGAGTGGCAGAACACGCCCATCCCCTGCCACCTCCCCTTCCGGGAGCGGTCCGGCTTCGGGAACGGCTACCCGTTCACGCTCAACCCCGCCGCCGTGCGCGACCACGCGCCGACGGACTTCCCCACCATCGTCGCGATGCTGGAGAGCACCGTGGTGCTCTGCCGCGAGCTGCGGTCGCCCGTCGAGTGGGAGCGGGTCAGCCGCTACGCCGACGCCTTCCGCAAGGTCGCCGCCCGTCCCGACGCCATCCGCAAGCTGGTCGCCGAGCGTGAGTACGTTCGGCCCTACGAGAAGGCGGCCCGCCTTGGCTGACAACGACCGCGTACGCGTGGCGGTGCTCGGCGCCAGTGGCTACACCGGTGCCGAACTGATCCGGCTGCTGCTGGGTCACCCCCGCGTCGAACTCGCCTACCTCTCGTCCGAGCGGTACAGCGGGCGCCCGATCACCTCGGTGCTCCCCGGAATCCGCAACCACCCCGGCGCCGCAGGGCTGCGCTTCTCCCCGCTGGAGGCGTGCGACGAGGTCGACGTGGCCTTCGCCTGCCTCCCCACCGGGGCCCTCCCGCCGCACATGCCGAAGCTCTCGGAGCGCGCCGAGCGGGTCATCAACCTCGCGGGCGACTTCCGCCTCACCGACCAGGGCCAGGCGGCGCAGCACTACCCGGAGTCGGGGGAGTGGACCGAGCAGTTCCAGTACTACGTACCGGAGTTCTCGCCGGCGCCCGGCGCCGACGTCCGCTTCGTCAACCTCCCCGGCTGCATGGCCGTCTCCACCCTGTACGCGCTCCAGCCGCTGGTCGCCGCGGACCTCGCCGAGGGCGGTGTCGTCGTCGAGGCGAAGACCGGGGCGAGCGGCAGCGGCAACAAGTCGAGTGAGCACCCCGCCGAGCGCATCGGCAACTTCCGCGTCCACAAGCCCTACGGGCACCGCCACGCACCGGAGATCGAGCAGGCGCTGCGCACCTTCTCCGGTCGCGCCCCCGACCTGCGGTTCTCCACCTTCAGCCTGGACGTCTCCCGCGGCATCCTGGTCTCCGCCTACGGCCGGCTGCGGGAGGGCACCACCCCGCTCGACGTGAAGCGCGCCTACGGCACCGCCTACGCGAAGAGCCCGTTCGTCAAGGCGCGCTCCCAGCTGAAGACCCCCGCCGACTTCCCGATGCTCAAGAGCGTCGTCGGCTCCAACATGGCGGAGGTCGCCGTGGCGGTCCGGGGCGACCAGTACGTCGCCGTCACCGCCATCGACAACCTCATCAAGGGGGCCTCCGGGCAGGCGGTCCAGGCGTTCAACCTGCTGTACGGCTTCGAGGAGTCGACGGCCCTGCCCTTCACGGCGGTGAACCCGTGAGCCGCCCGCTGTACGTCGTCAAGGTCGGCAGCGCCACGCTGCTCCACCCCGGGATCTTCGCCGAGATCGCCGCCGTCCGCGCCCGGGGCGCCCGTGTCCTGGTCGTGTCCGGCGGGGCGGAGGGCATCGAGCGCCACTACACGGCCATCGGCCGGACGATGCCCTCGCTGACGCTGCGCAACGGCGATGCGGTGCGCTACTGCCCGCCGGCGGAGATGACCCACATCGCCGACGCCTACCGGCAGGTGACGCTGCCCCAGGTGGAACGCGGTCTCGCCGCCCACGGCCTGACCGTCCTCACCGGCCTCGCCTCCGACGGCGGGCTGGTGACGGGCACGGTCAACAAGCCGCTGCGGGTCGCCGAGGACGGCCGCTCCCGGGTGGTCCGCGACCACCGGGCGGGCACCGTCCTCGCGGTCGACGCCGACCGGTTCGCCGTCCTTCTCGACGCCTACGACGTCGTCTGCGTCTCGCCGCCCGTCCGCGACGCGGAGGGCGGCAGCGACCTGAACGTCGACGCCGACGTGCTGGCCGCGACGCTCTCCAACGCACTCGGCGCCGACCACCTGCGGCTCGTCACCGGAACGGCCGGCATCCTCACCGACCCCGCCGACCCGGCCACGACGCTGCGCGACGCCGTCCCCGGCACCGCCGGGCAGTACGCCGGCGGACGGATGAAGCAGAAGGTGAGAGCCGCGGAACTGGGGCTGCGGGGGACGGCGGACGTGGCCGTCACCGGCCCGCACACCATGGCCGACCCCGAGGGCTGGACCCGGTTCTGGCGCGGTGACGAACCGGCGGAGGACCTCACCCTGCTCAGCCGCGCGGTGGCCGTCCCGTCGACCTCCTACGACGAGCACGAACTCGTCTCCTACCTGGTGCGGTGGTGCCGCGACCGCGGCATCACCGCCCGGGCGGACGAGGCCGGCAACCTCGTCGCCGAGCGCGGCGCGGGTCCGCGCACTCTGCTGCTCCTCGGCCACGCCGACACGGTGCCCTTCACCTGGCCCGTCCGCTGGGAACCCGGCACCGCCGGCCCCGACGACCGGTCGGTGACCGCCGACGCGGCCGGCGCCGACGCGGCCGACGCCGACGGTGGGGGCGCCGTGCTCCACGGCCGGGGGAGTGTCGACGCCAAGGGCTCGCTGATCGCCTTCCTGGACGTCCTGGCGGAGACCGCGGTCCCCGAGGGCTGGCGCCTGCGGGTCGTCGGCGCCGTCGAGGAGGAGGTCTCCTCCTCCAAGGGCGCCTTCCACGTCCGCGACCACTACCCGGCCGAGGCCGTGGTGGTGGGGGAGCCCAGCGGTTCCGGCGCGCTGACCCTCGGCTACTACGGCCTCTTCAAACTGGAGGTCACGGCGACGGTCCGCAGCGGCCACTCCGCCGGCTTCCAGGCGATCTCCGCCCCCGACCGACTCAGCGAGTCACTGGCACGCATCCGCACGGCGGTGACGAAGGAGGCCGAGGAAGCGCTCAGCGCCGTCATCGACCTCTCCAGCGCGGCCGGTACGGAGAGCCAGTCCGCGACCGCGATCCTCAACTTCCGCGTCCCGCCGGGGATCGACCTGGCGGTGCTGCGCGAGGCGGCGACCGACGCGGTCGGTGAGGGCGTCACCGTCACCTTCCTGCGGGCGACCCCCGGCCACGCGGGCGGGCGCTCCACCCCGCTGGCCAAGGCGTTCGGCCGGGCCATGAACCGGAAGGGCGTCAGACCGCGGTTCCTGCTGAAGAAGGGCACCTCGGACATGAACACCCTCGCCACGACCTGGCGCGGCGTTCCCATGGTCGCCTACGGGCCGGGGGACTCCGCACTGGACCACACCGCGGACGAGCACATCGGCGCCGCGGAGTACCGCAGGGGACGCGACGTCCTCCGCGAGGCGGTCGCCGCCTACTTCACCCTCGCCGGCGCGGACCAGCAGGCCGCGCGGCCGACCCCCGGAGGCACCCCGTGACCACTGCCGTCGACCGCTCCGTCCGGACGGCCTCGCTGCTCACCCCGCTGATCGCCGGACGCCCCGGGGCGGGGACCGCCACCGCGCCCCCCGCCCCGCCGCAGGCGCCCGACCCGCGCACCCTCGTGCTGCGGGAGCGCGCCCTGACCGCCCGCCGCGCCGTCATCGACATGGCGGCCACCCCGACCGGCTGCCACCTGGGCGGCAGCCTCTCCGTGACCGACATCCTGATCGCCGCGCTCGACCGCACCGCCGACGACCCCGACAGCGAGGTCGTCCTCAGCAAGGGCCACGCGGCCGCCGGCCTGTACGCCGCGATGCACGCCACCGGCATCCTCACCGAGGACCCCGTCCCGCACTACGGTGCGGCGAGCCACCACTTCACCGGCCACCCCGGGCCGAGCGTCGAGGGCGTCCGGTTCCCCACCGGAAGCCTCGGCCACGGCGCCCCGTACGCGTTGGGCTGGGCGCTGAGCCGCCGGCTGTCGGGCCGGCGGGGCCTGGGGATCGCCGTCCTCGGGGACGGCGAACTCCAGGAGGGACTGGTCTGGGAGACCTTCCAGGTGGCCGCCGCCCAGCGGGTGTCGAACCTGGTCGTCGTCGTGGACCGCAACGGCGGCCAGAACGACGGCATGGTCGCCGACATCTCCCCGCAGCCGGAGCTCGCCGCCCGCTTCGAGGCGTTCGGCTTCGAGACCGCCGAGGTGGACGGCCACGACGTCGGTGCTCTCCGCGCGCTGTTCGACACCGACCGGGCGGAGGCGGACCGGCCCCTCGCCGTCCTCGCCGACACCGTCAAGGGCAAGGGCCTGCGCCCCGTCGAGGGCAAGGCCGCCTCCCACTACGTCACCATCGACGCCGCCCGTGCGGCCGCCTGGAAGAGGATCGTGCGATGACGCTGGCCGGACGCGCTGCCTACCGCGACGAGTTGACACAGATCGCCGAGTACGACCCGCGGATCCTCTGCCTGGAGGCCGACCTCGGGGGCAAGGGACATCCCTTCGCCGTGAAACACCCCGACCGCTTCTTCAACGTCGGGATCGCCGAGGGCGCGATGGTCGACATGGCCGCCGGCCTCGCCGAGGGCGGCTACCGGCCCTTCGTCTCCACCTTCGCCCCGTTCGCGGTGCTGCGCGCCGCCGAGAGCATGAAACTGGCCCTCGGCTACCTGGGCGCGGGCATCACCGTGGTCGCCCCCTACGCCGGGGTGTCCGGCGGCTGGTTCGGGACCACGCACCACTGCCTGGAGGACTTCGCCGTCGTCCGCGCCATCCCGGGCGTCACGGTCGCCGCACCCTACGGAGAGGCCGAGATGCGGGCCGTGGTCCGCCGGGCGGCGGTCACGGGCGAACCCCACTACATCCGCACCGGCCGCAACGCCGCTCCGCTGAGCCTGCCGTGGGTGGGACCGGAACCGCCGGTCGTCAACTGGGACGTCCACGGCGCGGAGCCCGACCGGACCTGCCTCGTCTCGGTCGGCGAGGTCGGGACGGAGCTCTGCCTCGCGGTGCGCCGCTCGCTGCCGACCCTGCCGCACGCCCACCTCTGCTACCTGGACCAGCCCCACCTGGAGCGTGCCGCCGCCGAACTCGCGGAGCACTACGACAGGTTCGTCGTCGTCGAGGAGCACCGCCAGGCCGGGGGGATCGCCTCCGCGCTCGCCCTGCTGCTGCCCGGCCGGGAGGTCTCCTCGGTCAACGCCGGCGAGAGCTGGCCGGTCCACGGCGGCAGCCACGAGCAGGTCCTGGACGAACTCGGCCTCAACGAGGCCGCCGTGTGGGCGGCACTCGCCCCGCACGAGGTGCCGCCGCACGGCGCACCGGCCACCCCGCTGGAGCAGGAGGACACGGAATGAGCACGCACCGCATCGGGCTGGCGCAGGGCACCGCGATCTACGTCGGGGCGATCCTCGGCGCGGGCATCCTCGCCCTGCCCGCCCTGGCCGCCGCGACCGCCGGGCCGGCGTCCCTGGTCGCCTGGGTCGCCCTCCTGCTGTTCTGCGTTCCCGTCGCCTTCACCTTCGCGGCGCTGGGCGCCCGGTACCCCGACAGCGGAGGGGTCGCCACCTTCGTCGCGAAGGCGTTCGGACAGCGCGCCTCCGGCGCGGTCGGCTACTGGTTCTACTTCGCCCTGCCGGCCGGCGCACCGGCCACCGCCTACGTCGGCGGCCAGTACGTGGCGCACACCCTGGGGGCCGGGCAGACCGCGGCGCTGCTGGTGGCCGCCGTGCTGCTCCTGGCGGCCTTCGGCAGCAACATGGTCGGGCTGCGGCTCTCCGGCCGGCTGCAACTGCTGCTGGTGGGGCTGCTCGCGGTGCTGCTGCTGGTCGCCGTCGTGACCTCGCTGCCCCAGGCCAGCACCGACAACCTCACGCCGTTCGCCCCCCACGGCTGGGGAGCCGTCGCCCAGGCGGCGAGCCTGCTGTTCTTCACCTTCGCGGGCTGGGAGGCCGTCACCCACCTCTCCGGCGAGTTCCGTGACCCTGCCCGCGACCTGCGGCGCGTCACCATCACCACCCTGATCGTGATCGGCGTGCTCTACCTCGGGCTGGCCCTCACCTGCGTGCTGGTGCTCGGCCCGGAACTGGCCCGCACCGAGGCCCCGTTGACGCTGCTGCTCCAGGCCGGCACCGGTTCGGCCGCGTCGATGGTCACCGCCGTCATGGCCATGATCCTGACCTTCGGCACCATGAACGCCTTCCTCGCCGGGGCGTCTCGCCTGGGAGCGGCCCTCGCCCGGGACGGGGTGCTGCCGGCGCCGCTGGCCAAGGGGCACCGCCCCGGGGAGGTGCCGCGCCGCAGCCTGGCGCTGCTGTTCCTGCTCAGCGCGCTGGTCTGCACGTTCGCGCTGACGACCGGTACCGAACTGGCCCAGGTCATGCTGGCCGCCGCGGCCTGCTTCATCGCCGTCACCGTCGCCGGCCTGGCAGCCGGGGTCCGGCTGCTGCCGCGCTTCAGCGCCGTGTGGTGGGGAGCGCTCGTCGCCACGGGGGCGATGACGGTGCTGCTGGTCTTCTCCGGCTGGTTCCTGCTGCTGCCGCTGGTCCTCGGTGCGCTGGCCGTCGGCTGGTCCCGGGTGGCCTCGGGGCGACGCCGGGTCGTGCCGGTGACCCCGCCCGCGGCCGCGGAGCCGGCCGAGGTTCCGGTCGCCGTGAACGCCCCGGCCCCGGCCCGGTCGGCCGCGGTGACCGAGTCGGCCGCGGTGACCGAGCCGGCCGGGTAGCGCGTGCCCGGGAACTCTTTCCGGGACCCCCGAACGCCGGCCGCGCCGGCAGCCGGAGCGTGGACGACCGGGCCGGAGACCTCCGGCCCGGTCCCCGCCGTCGCGGCGCCCCGCGACGCCGTCCCCGGCACCGTCCAACGCCCCGCCGCGGCGGACCCCCGCCGCGGGCCCCCTCGCACGAAGGAGAACGATGGATCTCGGCCTGAACGGAAAGACCGCCCTGGTGGCTGCCGGCACGAGCGGGATCGGACTCGCGGTGGCCCGCGCGCTCGCCGCGGAAGGCGCCACGGTGTCGGTCTGCGGGCGCTCCGCCCGACGGCTGGACGAGGCCGTGGCGATCATCGACGGGGACGGCCCGTCACCCGTCCACGGTGCCGCGTTGGACGTCACCGACCACGACGCGGTCGCGGAGTGGGTCGCGGGCACCGCTGACCGATTCGGCGGCCCGCACGTGGTCGTCGCCAACGCCGGAAGCCCCGCCGAGGGCGGGGCCGAGGGGTTGGACGTGCCGGACTACCGGACCGCGGCCGAACTGACCCTGCTGTCGGCGGTCACCCTCAGCAGGGCGGCGCTGCCGCACATGCGCCGTGCCGGTTTCGGACGGATGCTGTTCGTCACCTCGCTCTCCGCCCGCCAGCCCATCCCCGGGCTCGCCCTCTCCAACACCTTCCGCCCGGCGGTCGTCGGCTACGCCAAGTCGCTGGTGCAGGAACTGGCGGCGGCGGGAGAGGGCGGCGTCACCGTCAACGTGATCGCACCCGGCATGACGCGCACCCCCACCCTGCAGGCGTGGGCCGAACAACTCGACGGCGGTATCGCGGGGTTGTGCCGTGACATTCCGATCGGCCGGCTCGCGGAGCCGGAGGAGGTCGGCGCGACCGCCGCCTTCCTGGCGTCCGAGCGGGCGGGATCGATCACCGGCGCGGTCGTACCGGTGGACGGCGGGGCCGGCCGCGGCCTGCTCTGAGCGGTGCCCCGGCCCCACGCCGCCGGTCGCCCCGCCGCCCCGGCGGCCCCGCCACGGGCCGCCGGGCGGGCGGGTCAGGCAGCCGGCAGGCCGTGGAGCGCCACCGCCAGCTGTGCGCGGCGTGCGATGGCGAGCTTCCGGTAGATCCGGGTGATGTGCTGCTCCACCGCGCGGGCGCTGACCCCCAGGGCCGATGCCATCTGCCGATTGGTCATCCCGTCCAGCATCATCCTGGCGATACGCGCCTCGTGTGCGCTGAGCCGCTCGTGCTCCGCCGCCGACGGCGCCGCCGGGACGACTGCCTCCAGTGTCGCGACGCCGCCCCGAGCCGACGCGGTGGCCCCGCTCCGGGCCCCGACCGACCGCATCGCCCGCGGGGCGCCGCCGCCCGACTCGGTGCTGCCCGGCTCGGCGTCGCCCGGCGAGGGGCGACCGGACGGTCCGCCGGGGGACCGGTCCGGTGCGTCACCGAGCCGCCGCGTGCGCACCCCGAGGACGACACCGCGCCGCGCGTACGGGTCCAGGCTCAACACGCGGCGCAGCGCCGCCAGGCCGTCGACCTCGACAATGAGCGTGTCGCCCTGGCCCTCGGCCCAGACTCCGCCGTACAGCAGCACGCGGTCGCGAACCATCCGCTGCCAGTACGAGCGGTGCTCCGCTCCGGCGCGCGCCAGTTCCGCCCCGTCCCTCAACCACCGCTCCACCAGGTACTTCATCGATGCTCCCGTCACGACATGAGCCCGGGTGAGGCCTGGGGACCCCGCCCTCCTGCACCGCACCCTGCGACCGCGCACTACTGAACGGATCCCGTTCCGGTACCTGGCGACGGAATGTGTCCGGTAAATCACTGTGTACGCACCCTCCTCGCAAATTAACTTGAACGACGCATGCGTCGGCACGCGCGGCGAGCGCGGACCCGTTGTTCGGGGGTTGAGGGAAAACGTGACGGAGCGGCGGCTTGCCCGGTTCAACATCCTCGGGACGCTCGAAGTCGTGACCGCCGACGGGGAGGTCCTCCCCACCGGCGGTCCCGTACAGGAACGCGTCCTGGTCGCCCTGCTCCTCTCACCGGCGCGGGTCCTGCCGGTCAGCCGACTGGTGGAGGTCGTCTGGGACGAGGAACCGCCGGCGACCGCGACGCACCAGATCCGCAAGGCCGTGGCGGAGTTGCGACGCCGCATTCCCGGCGGCAGGGAGCTGATCGTCACCGAGGGTCCCGGCTACCGGGTGGCGGTGGGCCCCGGACTGCTGGACCTCACCGTCTTCTCCGACCTGCTGCGCGACGCGCGGCGCCAGGCCGCCGACCACCGGCCCGAGGAAGCGGTGGAGACGCTCCGTGAGGCGCTCTCCCTCTGGCGGGGCGCCGTACTGGTCGGCTCCGGCGGGGCAGTGATCACCGCCGCCTCGGCCGCGCTGGAGGACCGGCGACTCGCGGCGCTGGAGCTCTTCTTCGAACTGCGGCTGGAGCTGGGGGACTCCGGCGACCTCGTCGGCGACCTCCGCGACCTGGTGGCCGACCACCCGTTCCAGGAGGCGTTCCGCGGCCAGCTGATGCTCGCCCTCCACCGGTCCGGCCGGCAGTCCGAGGCGCTCACCGAGTTCACGCGGGTGCGTGAACTCCTCGCCGAGGAGTTGGGCGTGGACCCCGGCACCGGGCTCGCCACCCTCTACGAGGGCATCCTGCGCAACAGCCCCGAGCTCGCCGCCCCACCGCCCCGCTCCGGCGCCCGGCAGGACCCGCCCGTCGGCACACCCGCGCCACCGACCCCGGCCGCCGCGCCCTCCGGCGCGGCGCCGCCCGCACGGGGCACGGGCGGTGGGCACAGCGAGCCGCACCGCTGCACCCTTCCCTACGACCTGCCCGACTTCACCGGCCGCCGCAAGGAACTGGACCAGCTGCTCGCCGCCCAGGGCGATCCCGCCGGAAGGCCGGGCTCCCGCATCGTGGCCATCGACGGAATGGGCGGCAGCGGCAAGACCTCACTGGCCATTCGCGTCGCCCACGAACTGGCCGACCGCTACCCCGACGCGCACCTCCACCTCGACCTGCGCGGGCACACACCCGGCGAGACACCCCTGGCGCCGGGCGCCGTCGCCGAGGGCCTGCTCCGCATGCTGGACGTGCCCGGCGACCGCATCCCGGACGACGAGGCGGGCCGCATCGCGCTGTGGCGCTCCACCGTGCAGCGGTACCGACTGCTGCTGCTCCTGGACAACACCATCGACAGCGCCCAGGTGGAACGGCTGCTGCCCGCCTCGGCCGACGCACTCGTCCTCATCACCAGCCGGTCCCGGCTCGTCGATCTCGACGGCGCGGAGTGGATCTCGCTCGGAGGGATGCCGCCGGAGGAGAGCTGGGCGCTGGTCTCCCGCATGCTGGGGGAGGAACGCACCGCGGCGGAGCCGGAAGCCGTCGCCGAACTGGTCGAGCTCTGCGCCCATCTGCCGCTCGCCCTGCGCATCGCCGCCGCCAGACTGCGCAACCGTCCCCGCTGGGCGGTCCGCCACCTGGTCGACCGGCTCGGTGACGAGGCGCGGCGGTTGGACGAGCTCAGCTCGGGAACCCGCGGTGTCACCGCCACCCTGAACCTCACCTACGAGGGACTGAGCCCCGAGCACCGGGCCGCCTTCCAGCTCCTCGACTGCCATCCCGGCGGGGAGTTCGACCCGTACAGCGCCGCGGCCCTGCTCGGCACCGGCCCCGGCGAGGCCGAGGACGTCCTCGAGCACCTGCTGGACACGCACCTCATGCAACAGCACGAGACGGGGCGCTACGTCTTCCACGACCTGGTCCGCAGCTTCGCCAAGTGGCTGCGCGGCCAGGAACGGCCCGGCCCCGTCGACGGCGGGGACCGGGCGGCCGAGCGGCTGCTCGACTACTACGTGGCCGCCACCGGCGCCGCCTGCGACGCGGCGTTCCCCGGCCGGGCGCCCGCCCACGGCGCGGTCGCGGAGACCGGTCGACCGCCGGCCGCGCTGCCCGCGCTCCGCACCCCGGGGCAGGCGCGCCACTGGCTGGACCGGGAGGAGGAGAACCTGCTCGCCGCGCTCGCCCTCGCGGGCCGGCGCTCGCTCCACCGCCACTCGGCCGACCTCGGCCGCAACGTCGTCTTCCAGCTCGACAGCCGGGGCCGTTTCGAGGAGTTCCGCGACGTCGCCGGTACCGCGGTCGCCGCGGCCCGCGAACTGGACGACCGCCACCTGCTCTCGCTCGGCCTGTCGAACCTGGCCGTCGCCGACTGGAAGCTGGGCGAGTTCACCGCCGGGCTCTCCGCCGCGCGCGAGAGCCTGGACCTGTCGGTCCGGCTGGCGGACCGTCGCGGCGAGGCGAAGAGCACCGGCATGCTGGGCCTGCTGCTGGCGACGCTGGGGCGGTGCGCGGAGGCGCTGCCGCACCTCGAGCAGTCGATCGCGCTGAAGCGGCAGCTGGGGGCGCAGCGCGCCGAGGCCGAGTCGTTGACCAATCTCAGCTCGCTGTTCGAGCACATGGGGCGGTACGCCGAGGCGGCGGCCGCCGCGGAACGCTCCGTCGAGCTGAACCGCCGCATAGGTGCCGGTGAGAACGAGCTCGTCGCCCTCACCGACCTCGCGCTCTCCTGCATCGGCCTCGGTCAGGCGGACCGTGCCCGTCGGTGCATCGACCGTGCGCTGGATCTGGGCGACGAGTCGGTGCCGCTCGGCGACCACGCGCTGGCCCTCGCCGTCTCGGCCCGGATGCGGCACGAGCGGGGTGAGCGGGAGGACGCCGAACTCCACGCGGGCAGGGCCCTGGAACTCACCCGGGGCAGCTGCGCACCGATCCGCAGGGCCGCCGTGTGGAACATCCTCGGCGCCCTCCGCCTCGAGTCGGGAGACACCGACGGAGCCCGGCGGCTGCACCTGGACGCGCATCGCATCGCCTCCGCGGTCGGGTACCGCATCGAGGTCGCCCGAGCCCTGCGCGGCACGGCAGCGGTGCTCGACGCTCAGGGCGAGGTCACCGCTGCCGCGACCCGTCGGGAGGAGGCGGCCGAGCTGCTGGCATCGATGAGCGGTGCCGTACCGGTGGTGGACTGACCGCCGGCACGGACCCGACCCGGTGCGACGGGGCCCCGCCCGACCCGTCCCGACGCGCCTTCCCGGCCCCACGCCCGCGGGCGTCGGGGCCGGCGGCGTGGACACGGCTCACCCCTGCCCGGAGGGGCCTTCGCCGGAGCCGTCGGAGGTGGGCCGGTCGGAGGGGCCTTCGCCGGAGCCGTCGGAGGTGGGCCGGTCGGAGGGGCCTTCGCCGGAGCCGTCGGAGGTGGGCCGGTCGGAGGGGCCTTCGCCCGAGCCGTCGGAGGCGGGCCACGCGGACGGGCCTTCGCCCGAGCCGTCGGAGGCCAGTACCGCGAACGCCGCCGCCGGGACGCCCGGCTGCGGGAGAGACGGCCCCCCTCCCGCGACAGCGGCCACCACGCCCGCCGTCAGCGCCATCGTGGTGAGAATCCCGGCCGACCGGAACCGTGTGCTGATCATCTCTGGTGCCCCCTCGTTGAACGGCTTCGACACGGACCAATCTGCCGCCGCCCGATCCCGGAACGGTCCGGTCCCGTTACCGCGCGCGTCCCGGGCCGCCACGACGCTCGGGGGAACGGCAGGCCGGCCGGTGCAAGGTACGCGCTCACCAGGGACTTCCGTGGCTCAGCCCGACCTCGCCCTGGTCCGCGCTCCCCCGCGGGTCCGGGGCGGGCCCCGGTTCGCAGTCCCGCACGATGACGGTCACCTCGTCCGGGGCGCAGCCGGTCACCCGGGAGGTGGCGGCCGCCAGTTCGGAGACGAGGTGCGAGCGCCGGTCCCGGTCGTTCCCCTGCCACCACTCGACGGTGATCACTGGCATCTGATGCTCCTGACGGTACGGGGCGGTGGCGGCTCGCGGCCGCGGAACCCTGCGACGGGCCGTCACGGATGCGCGGCCCGGAGTGACCGCCAGGGTGCGGCCGACCGTTCCCGGACCGTTCCTGCCCCGCTCCTGCCCGATTCGCCCGGAGCACGGGGCGGGCAGGAGACCGGGGCCGCACGGGAACGCCGGCGGCGCCGGTCCCGGGGGTCACCCACCCGGGACCGGCGCCGCCGGTGCCGCTCACCGCACCGCGCTCAGCGCGGCGGGTCGGACTTCAACTCGTTGAGGTGCGTCTCCTCGATCATCGGTGCCCGCGAGCGGTACGCGGCACGGCCGATGGCGAAGCCGGAGATCGGCGAGGTGAGCAGCTGGAGCAGGATCGCCGGGATCAGCGTGAACACCGCGAGGGTGCTCGGCTTCCAGATCAGCACACCCAGCAGCAGGCAGATCATGCCCAGGCTGGACGCCTTGGCGACCGCGTTGGTCCGGTTGTAGACGTCCGGCAGTCGGATCAGCCCCACCGCGCCCACCCCCATCAGCAGCGCGCCGAGGACCACCAGGCCCTGCGCGAGAACCATCTGGAGGTTCATCACGGCCGCCTTTCCACGAGGTGGGCGAGGGACATGGTGGTCAGGAAGCCCACGAGGGTCATCACCAGCACCAGGTCGAACAGGGACGGGGAGTCGCTGCGCACCGCGATGAGCGCGATGGCGCCGATCACGATGACGAAGCCGAACTCCACGGCGACCACCCGGTCGGCCTTGGTCGGACCGAACGTCATCCGGCCGATCGCCACGGCCATGGACAGCGCCAGGACCGCGAGAACGATGTCGAGCAGCATCAGCGGCTCCCCTCCTCGGAGTCACGGTCGTCGGTCGGCTTGCCGTCCGAGGCGGCCGGGGTCTCGGGCCCGGGCGGGAGACCGCCGGACTCCCCGGACGCGCCGGCGGCGGTCGGTGTCGCCGCACCGGGGACCGCCGGGCCGACCTGCCGGGCCGAGCCGACCGGCCGCCAGGCGGCCAGCAGCAGGTCCTCCAGGTAGTGCAGCCGCCGCCGGAACCGGTGGACGTCACTGGCGTGCATGCCGTGCAGGTAGAGCGTCGCCGGCTCGTCGCGCAGGTCCAGCGAGAGGGTGCCCGGGGTGAGGGTCACCACCCCGACGAACAGGGTGCGTTCGCCCTTGGTGCGGGAGCGCAGCGGCATCGCGATGATCACCGGGGAGAGACCGCTGCGCGGCGTGATGATCTCCCAGGCGACGATCACGTTGGACGCGATCAGTTCGTAGATGAAGTAGCTGATGAACCGCCCGATGCGGTAGCTCCTGACGGCGAATCGCCGCAGCCAGTCGATCATCCTCGCAGCACCGCCTCGGCCCAGATCGTCGGGTTGCTCAACACGTCGGCCGCCGTCTCGGCCGCCGCCAGCAGCGGCTGGGCGCCGATGCCGAGGGCGATGGTCACGAGGCCGAGCACCAGCGCCGGGGCCACCAGACCCGGTCGGGTGCGGGCGGAGTCGGGGAGCGGCGAGGGGAGTGCCCCCGCGAACGCCCCGGTCCAGATCTTCAGCAGCGGCAGCAGCGTCAGCAGACTGACGATGACCGCCATCGCGGCGGGGAAGTACTGCTCGTCCAGTACCGCCGCACGGATCAGACCGAGCTTGGCGACGAACCCGGACATCGGCGGCAGTCCGGCCAGCGAGAGCGCCGCCACGGCGTATGCCGCGGCCAGCAGTTTCTCGCGCCCGCCCAGGCCGCCGAGGAGGCTGAGCCGTCCGGTGCCGTAGGCGGTCTCGATCGCTCCGGCGCACAGCAGCAGGGCGGCCTTGACCGCCGCGTACTGCACCAGGAAGAACACCGTCGCGGCGAGGCCGGCGTGGGTGGCCAGGGACAGGCCCAGCAGGACGTAGCCGATCTGGCTGACCATGTCGAAGGCGAGGATCGACCGCAGGGTGTCCTGTCCGACCGCGGCCAGTACGCCGATCACCATGGTGAGGACGGCACCGGTCATGATGACCCAGACGTAGCGCTGGTCGCCCTCGTACATCACCGAGTAGATCCGGATGATCACGTAGGCGCCGGTCTTGGTCAGCAGACCGGAGAAGAGCGCGGTGACGGCCGGTGACGCCTCCGGGTAGGTCCGGGGGAGCCAGCCGTGCATCGGCACCATCGCGGCCTTGGCCGCCATGGCGACCAGGATCACCGCGCCGGCCGCGGCGATGGTCGGGTTCTCCGCCGCGGCGCCCGCGAGGACACCGAGGTTGAGGGTGCCCGCCGCGCCGTAGAGCATCGCGAGACCCGCGAGGAAGATGGTCGACGCCAGCAGGTTGACCAGCAGGTAGATCCGGCCCGCTGCGAGCTTCGCCCGGCTGCCCGCCATGATCAGCAGCGCGTAGGACGGCAGCAGCATGACCTCGATCAGCACGAACAGGTTGAACAGGTCCGCGGTGATGAAGGTGCCGTAGACGCCCGCCGAGAGGATGAGCACCAGCGGACCGAACAGCGGTTCCGCCTCGTCGTCACCGGCGGAGACGGCGAAGCTGTAGCAGACCAGCACCAGCAGCGAGGAGACCGCCAGCATCAAGGCGCTGAACATGTCGATCGCGAAGGCGATCGAGATGCCGGGGCCCCAGTCGCCGACCTGCACGGCGTGGACCGAGCCGTCGGCAGTCCGGGCGATCATCACACCGGCGATCACCAGGACCGAGGCGGAGACGCCCAGGACCACCCAGCGGCAGATCTGTCGGTAACGGCCACCCGTCGCCACGACGCCGCCGGCGGCGAGCATGGGTGCGGCGATGGGCAGCGCGATCAGTGCGGTCGTCATCGCTCCCCCTCCCCGTCACCCTTGGCGCGCGGCGCGGGGGCGCCGGACGTCGGTCCGTCGGTGGTGCTGGTGGTCACGTCGTCCTTCGTGCCGGTACCGGCGGCGGAGGCCGTCACCGGGCTGGTCGGCGGTAGGTCGATGCCGTCGCGGGGGCCGGTGGCCGGCTCCGCGGCGGAGTTCTCCGGCCGGCCCGCGCGCTCGGCGGCGAGCGAGTCGAGGTCGTCGGGGGTGTCGGGGCCCTCGCCCTCCGGCCCCTCGCCCCGGTGCTTCCGGTGCAGCCCCTCCGCCCGCATCAGGGCGAAGAGGTACACCGTCACACCGAAGGTGATGACGATCGCGGTGAGGACGAAGGCCTGCGGCAGCGGGTCCGCGGCCACCTCGGGGGAGTTCTGCCCCAGGAGCGCCGGCGCCCGGCGCTCCAGCCCGCCGCTCGTCACGAAGAGGACGTTGACGGCGTGACCGAGCAGGACGAACCCGAAGGTGGCGCGCAGCAGTTCGCGCTGGAGCATCAGGTAGACGCCGCCGGTCACCAGGATGCCCACGGTCAGGGCGGCGGTCATGAAACCTTCTCCTTCTTCTCCTGCGGCTGCGGCTGGTCGGCGCGCCCGTCGTCGACCGCCTCGGCGGCCGGCGCGAGAGCACCCCGGCCGAGCCGGTCGACGGTGGCGACGACCATCGCGAGGACGATCAGGTAGACCCCCAGGTCGAACAGGAGGGAGGTGGAGACGGCGATGCTGATGCCCGGGAGGTCGAGATAGGTGCCCACCGGGGTGAAGAACGGGTCGCCGATGAGAAGGGACATCAGCGCCACCCCGAGGCTGAGCACGATGCCGACGGCGGTCATCGGGGCCGGCCGCAGCCAGCGACCACCGGGGATCCTGCCGTGCGCCATGTAGCTGAACGCGACGGCGGCGCCGACCACGAGGCTGGCGATGAAGCCACCGCCGGGGTAGTAGTGCCCGCGGAGGAACAGGTACGCCGAGAGCGCGACCGCGAGGGGGCCGACGATCCTGCTGGCGACCTGGAAGACCGAGTTGGCGGGGCGGGCTACCGCACACTCCACGCTCGGCGCCTCGTGCCGCCCGAGCAGCACGATCAACGCCAGCGTGACCGTGCCGATGACGACCGACTCTCCCAGGGTGTCCACGGCACGGAAGTCGACGAGGATCGTGTTGACGACGTTCTCGCCGCCGGTCTCACCCTTCGCGTTGTCCAGCAGGTACTGGCCGAGCGAGGACATCTCCCGTCCGCCGGTGAAGGCGAGCGTGGCGACGGTGGCGGAGACGCCCGCGAGGAGCGCGATCACCAGCGAGCCGGAGAGCCTCGGCAGCTTCGGGCGTCGGAAGTGGATGGCGGTCCCGGCGAGCATCAGCACGGCGGCGACCGCGGTGAGCACCTCGGCGAGCAGCAGGGTCATGCCGACGTCGGGCGCGCCCGCGAGCACGAACCAGACCGCGATGAGCAGCCCGAGGGTGCCGAGCATCGACACCGACACCAGGGTGGTGCGCGCGACACAGCAGGCGATGACCACCAGGGTGATCAGCACCAGCAGCGGCCAGTCCAGGTCGGTGCGCGAGGCGGCGCTGTGGGCCTCGGGCAGACTGCCGGACGTCCACAGGGCGACGGCGGCGAAGGCGATGAGCAGGGCCACCGGGCGCCACAGGTACGCGGCGGTGGAGTTGCTGCTGTCCGGCTTGCCGACGACGGCGCCGAGCCGCACCACGGACCGGTACATCGCCTGGAACATGTCCCCCGGCACCGGGATCCGCATCAACACGCGTTCCACGTGGTTCTGTGCGAAGAACAGGCACATACCGGCGGTGATCGCGATGGCGGTCATGCCGAGTTCGGGGGTGAAGCCCGGCCAGAGTTTGAACTTCGTGGGTTCCCCGTCGGGGAAGACCGCGGTGACCGAGCTCTCCAGCACCGGGTTGAGCCAGCCGATCGCCGGACCGAGCGCGAGACCGGCCACGGCGGCGACCAGCGCCGGCGCGAGGAACGACTTCGCGGGCTCGTACAGGCCGCGCTGGAGGGTCGGGCCGCCGAACGCCTCGTAGAAGATGCGCATGCCGTAGCTGAAGGTCAGCGCGGAGGCGACGATCGCCAGCGAGACGGCGGCGACGCCGGCACCGGGGGCGAAGTCGGCCTCCAGGTAGCCCTTGTACAGGTGCTCCTTGCTGACGAAGCCGATCAGCGGCGGGACACCCGCCAGGGAGAGGCCGGCGAGGCCGGTGACGGCCGCGGTCACCGGCATCACCCGCCGCAGACCGGACAGTTCGCGGATGTCGCGGCTGCCCGCCTCGCGGTCGATGACGCCGACCAGCATGAAGAGGGTCGCCTTGAAGAGCGCGTGCGCGAAGGTGTGCAGCATCGCCGCGGCCAGCGCGGTGGCGGTGCCGACGCCGATGGCGCCGACGAGCAGGCCGAGCTGGCTGACGGTCGAGTAGGCGAGCAGCGCCTTGAGGTCGTGCTGGCGCAGCGCCCAGATCGCGCCGAAGACGGCGGTCGTCAGACCGACGATGATCAGCGTCGCGGACCAGGCGGTCTGCCCGGCGAAGACCGACGAGAAGCGCAGCAGCAGGTAGATGCCGGCCTTCACCATGGCCGCGGCGTGCAGGTAGGCGCTGACCGGCGTGATGGCCGACATGGCGCCCGGCAGCCACGAGTGGAAGGGCAGCTGGGCCGACTTGGTGAAGGCGGCCAGGATGATCAGCGCGCCGGCCGGCCAGGCCAGCGGCGAGGAGAGCACCCGCTCCGGCTCGCCCAGGATCACACCGAGGTTGGTGGTCCCGGCGGCGACGGCCATCAGCACCGCGGCGGTGAGGAGGCCGAGGCCGCCCAGCGCGGTGACGAGGAACGCCTTCATCGCCGACGGGGTGGCGCCCGGGCCGGCGGAGGAGATCAGGACGAAGGAGCAGATGGTGGTCAGCTCCCAGAAGACCACCAGCAGGATGATGTCGTTGGCGAGGACCACGCCGAGCATCGACGCCGCGAAGAGCGTGAGCCACATGTAGACGGTGGTGTGCTGGCCCTCCTCGGAGAGGTAGCGGGCGCAGTAGGCGAGGATCAGCGAGCCGACGCCGAGGATGAGCAGGCAGAACAGCTGCGAGAGCCCGTCGAAGCGCAGGGAGAACTCGATGCCCAGAGCGGGCAGCCAGTTCCAGGTGGCGCTGAGGGTGTCGTCGCCGGGAGAGCTGTAGGCCGCGTAGGCGATGAGGATGAAGACGGTGAGGAAGGTGCCGGCCAGGACGTATCCGGTGTTGCGGCCGAGACGTGAGCAGAGGGCGGGGACGAGCGTGGCGAGTCCGAAGAGGACGGCCAGGCCGATCAGCAGGGGCACGTGCGCTCCCGTCAGCTGTCGTCGGGGCCGGGGCGGCGGTCGGACCGTACGCGGGTGAGGGCGTACGATACGACGCCTCCACCGTGTGCGGTCCTCACGGCCCTGGTGCCCGAACCTTGCCGGCCGCACCGGATCCGGTCACCCGGTACCCGGACGCGAGCGGGGGCGGCGGCGGTCCGGGGGCTTCCCGGTACCCGTGCCGTCAGCGCTCCTGGCGCAGCGGTCGACATGGTCCTCCTTGATCTGCGGCCGTCGGCCGCGCTGGTCATGATCACTCGACGTCCACGCGCATGGCCTGGGGCGATGCGGACGTACTGCCCCTCATCTTAGTTAGTTGGCCGAGCTAAATATCAACGTACGACGAACTCACCGAGGCGTGACGGCTCCCGGCGGGGACCGGGTGCCGCTCTCGGTGATGTGTCGGTGACATGTGACACGCGGATGTGCAAGCCGTCCGCGTCCGATCACTATATCTACTTACCACCTGGTAGTGACTGTGGGGTTCATCGCAGCGACTGCGCGGCGCGCCCTGTCGACGGCGCAGAGTGATTGCGCTTTCCGGCTTGACCCGGCGCGGATCGCCGGAGTCCGTCCCGTTCGCGGCGGCCGGTTCGGCGGCCGGTTCGGGGTGTCGTGGCGCACCGGCGGGACCGCCCCCGAGGGGTGCGACGGGTGGGGTGCGGAGCCTGCTCCGCGCCCGGCGGGTCCGGTCGGCGGGGTGACCGAGCGTGGCGACGCTGTGGCCTCGGCCACATTCTGCGTCACTGTCGCGTCGCCCCCGCCGCGGGCGGGGCGGCGGTGTCGGGCGCGCCCCGCGTCGGCCCGGTTGACGGCGGCGTCGCCCGTTCAACAGGGATCATCACATCGGGCGAAACCCCGGCCCTCGCTTGCGGATTGCCACACTCCGTTGTCAAGCTGTCGCTGTTCGTACATTCCGCAGGTCAGGGCCGGTCCGATCTGGGTGCCGCACGCCGGTCGCCCGCGTGCGGGGCGGGACTCGGACCGCCGCAGTGCCCCGGGAGGGCCCGTGCCGTTCGGTGAGCAGCCCGCTTATCTCCGCGTCGCCGACGACCTGAGGCGGCAGATCGCCGACGGCGCGCTGCCACCGCACGCCAAGCTGCCCTCCCAGGCGTCGATCCGCTCGCACTACGGCGTCTCCGACACCGTGGCGCTGGAGGCGCGCAAGGTGCTGATGGCCGAGGGGTTGGTCGAGGGCCGTTCCGGCTCGGGCACCTACGTCCGGGAGGCGGTGCAGCCGCAGCGGCTGCACCGCAGCGGCTACCGCACGCTGGGGGAGTCCACCCCGTTCCGGCAGGAGCAGACCGACGAGCGGGTCGGCGGCACCTGGCGGGCGGTGAGCGAGCGCCGCGAGGCGGGGGGTCGCATCGCGGAGCGGCTGGCCGTGCCGCCGGGGGAGGAGTTGATGTGCACCCGGTACGAGTTCCGGGTCGGCGACCGCCCCATGATGATCTCCACCTCCTGGGAACCGCTGCGGCTGACCGCCCGGACCCCGGTGATGCTCCCCGAGGAGGGTCCGCTGGCGGGGCGCGGCGTGGTGGAGCGAATGGCCGCCATCGAGCTGGTGGTCGACAACGTCGAGGAGGAGGTGGGGGCGCGCCCCGGGCTGGCCGAGGAGGCCATGGTCCTCGGCGGGCACCCGGGCCAGACGGTGATCGTCATCAGCCGTACCTACCGGGCGGGCAGCCTCCCCGTGGAGACCGCGGACGTGGTGGTCTCCGCCGAGCGCTACCGGGTCGCCTACCACCTCCCGGTGCGCTGACGGGCGGGACGGCGGGGACGGCGCCGGCGGCGGTCAGCCGCGCAGCGGGAGCTCGAACCAGACCGTCTTGCCGATGGGCCCCTGCCGCGTCCCCCACCGGCGCGCGGTCCGCGAGACCAGCTGGAGCCCCCGCCCGCCCTCGTCGTCGAGGGCCGGGTGCCGTACCCGCGGCGGGTCCGGCAGCGGGTCGCTCACCTCGACCAGCAGGTCCTGCTCCCCGCGGACCAGCCGCACCCCCACCGGGCCGTCGGCGTACCGCAGTGCGTTGGTGAAGAGCTCGCTCACCAGCAGCAGCGCCGTGTCGACCAGGCCGCTCAGCCCCCAGGCGAGCAGGGTCCGGCGGACCCGGGTGCGTACCCGCGCCACCTCGGACCGGTGGGAGGGGAACATCCACGACGAGGTGGAGTCGTCGGGGACGCCGCCCAGCCGCACCGCCAGCAGCGCGACGTCGTCGGCGTCGTTCCCCGGGGTGAGGGCGCCCACCACCCGGTCGCAGAGCGCGTCCAGGGAGGGCATCGGGCCCTCGACCGCGGCCAGTTCGGCGCAGAGCCGGTCGATGCCGTCGGTGATGTCCTCGCCGCGCCGTTCGATGAGGCCGTCGGTGTAGAGGACGAGGATCGCGCCCTCCGGCACGGCGACGCTCTGCTCCTCGAAGCCACCGGCGGCCAGCCCCAGCGGGGTGCCCTCCGGCAGTTCCACCGGGCGGGCCCGCCAGTCGCCGGTCGTCTCGTCGCGGGTGAGGAGGATCGGCGGCACGTGCCCCGCCTTGGCGATGACGCACTCGCGGGTCCCGGGGTCGTACCGCACGTAGACACCCGTCGCCATCAGCGGCTCGTCGCGGCCCTCGTTGATGTCCTCCCCGGCCTGGTTGACCCGGCGGAGCAGCTCGCCCGGCGGCATGTCGAGGTGGGCGAGGGTCACGATGGCGCTGCGCAGCCGGCCCATGGTGGCGGCCGCGCTCAGGCCGTGGCCCATGACGTCGCCGATGGCGAAGGCGGCGTGGCCGCCGGCGAGCGGGATGACGTCGAACCAGTCGCCGCCCGCCTCGGTGCCGCTGGTCGCCGGGACGTACCGGTGGCCGATCTGGACGCCGGGGGGCTCCTTGATGTGTCGGGGGAGCAGGCTGCGCTGGAGGATGAGCGCGCCGTCGCGCTCCCGGGCGTAGAGCCGGGCGTTGTCGAGGGTGATGGAGGCGCGCCCCGCGATCTCCTTCGCCAGGTCGAGGTCGTCCCGGGAGAACGGCGCCCGGTCGCCCGCGCGGCTGGCGACCAGGATGCCGAGGAGGGTGCCGCGGGCGCGCAGCGGCACCAGCATCAGCGAGTGGACGCCCAGGTCGAGCATGGCGGTGACGCGGGGGTCCTCGGGGAAGGTCAGGACGTGGCTCTCGTGGCGGGGGTCGAGGACCCAGGGCCGCCCGGTGGTCAGGACGCGGTCGAAGACCGAGCCCTTCTCGAACCGCACCACCGCTTCCCGTTGCAGCATCCGCTCCACGCCGGTGGTCCGCTCCTCGGAGGCGATGCCGGCCTGGATCATGGCGCTGCCGGCGATGCGGTCCATCGCCGGGAGGTCGCCGCCGACGGCGACCGCGCGCAGCAGGACCACGGCGGCGTAGTCGGTGAAGCGGGGCACCAGGACCCCGGCAAGGGCCTCGGCGACGCTGTGCACGTCCAGGCGGTCGCCGAGGGCGAGGCCGACATCGTTGAGCATCGACAGCCGCTGCCGGGACTGCTCGATCTTGTCGAGCGCTTCGCGGCGCTCGGTGATGTCCAGCGTCACGCAGCTGACGCCGAGGTGGTTGCCGTGCCGGTCGGTGAGGCGTCCGAACGACAGCGAGTGGGCGCCGCGGCCGTCGGCGGTGAGCGCCACCACGTCGACGGCGGGCCGTCCGGTGGCCAAAACCTCCTGCTGGAGCTCATAGATCTCCGAGGCGGCCTGGCCGGGCAGCAGGTCCATGACCGTGCTGCCGACCACCTCCTCGGGGGTGCGCCCGTAGAGGGAGGCCAGCGCGTCGTTGATGCGGGCGACGCGCAGGTCGGTGTCGAAGACGGCGATGCCGATGGGCGAGGTGGCGAAGACCGTGTCAAGGGCGCCGAGGTCCTGCTCGACCTCCCGCAGCCGGGAGGTCTCCACCAGGTTGGCGAGAAAGAAGGGGGTGCCCTCCGGGTCCCGCAGCAGGGTCGCACGGCACTCCACGTCCACCACGGCGTCCTCGCGGTCGCGCATGGGGAGCACGCCGCGCCACGCCCCGTGACGCAGCAGCGCCCGGATCGCGACGGGGACGCGGCGTTCCCCGTCGGGCGCGAGGAAGTCGGTGAGCGGCCGACCGACCGCCTCGGCGGCGGGTCGGCCGAGAATCTCCTCGGTGGCCGGGTTCCACAGCGCGATCCGGCCGCGGGCGTCGATGATGACGAGGCCGAGCCGCAGCGCGTCGAGCAGCGAGAGGTCGGCATGGGGGGACACGGCGGCGACCGGGGGTCGCCGGGGTTCCTCCGTGCTGGTGCTCACGTCCACGTCCCTGGTCGGGCGGCCTCCGGCGGGTGCGGAGGTTTCGGACTATTTGTCCGTATACCCGATTGTGCCCGTAATCAGGGGCGGGGGACGTCGCCGCCCTCCTCGACACGCTCGACCAGGTAGCGCCCGGCGTCCACCGGACGGGTGGGTGCGCCCTGCTCCAGGCGACCCAGCAGGCGCTGGGCGTCGGCGCGGGTGGTGCAGTGCCCGATGCGGTAGCGATGCCCGTTCTCGTCGAGTCGGATGACCTGCCACAGGCGCGCGTTGATGTCGCTCATCCTCACCCCCCTCAGCGCATATGCCACGAGGGTACGTCGGCGAGGTGCTCCCGCGTACGGAACTGGCCACGGCGCCCGCGGTGAAATCGCGCTCCGATGGGCGCGCCCGGCGGGCGCGGGGCGCATCGAGAGCGTGCCGCCGCCCGCTCCGGGCCCGACCCGCACGCCCCGGTCGGCCGCCGCAGGGGGCGCCGACCGCTCCCGACGGACCGGGCCCCGATCCGTCGGCAGCGACGGCCGCCGCAGGGGCGGCCGCGCGCACGCCCGGAAAGTCCGCACGGACTGCGCCGTCCGGGTGGCGAGCCCCCCCGCTGTCGCCGCGCCTCACCCGGCGCGCGCCCGCGCTGACCTTGGCTTGGGGATTGGTGTGATCAGCCGATAGGCCGAGCGTATGGGCGGACCCGGAGGTAACAGATGAGTGGACGGCCCTCGAAGGTCGCCCGGCCCCGTCGGGGCGACGCGACCCGCCGCACCGCGGCGCTGCTGGCCGGTGCGCTCCTCGCACCGCTGCTCGCCGCCTGCGGCACCGGTGACGACACCGACGAGCTGCCGCCGGCGCACGCCGTCGCCGCCGCCGACCGTGGCGCCCTCACCGAGGGCGGCACCCTCACGTGGGCCGTCGACGCGATGCCCGCCACGCTCAACGCCTTCCAGCGCGACGCCGACGAGGTCACCGACCGCGTCGCCCAGGCCGTGCTGCCCATGCTCCACACCCTCGACGAGCAGGGACGCCCCGTACCCAATCCCGACTTCCTCGTCTCCGCCGAGGTCACCGCGCGCGAACCGCGGCAGTCGGTCGTGTACGTCCTCAACCCCGAGGCCCGCTGGAGCGACGGCCGACCGCTGTCCGCCGACGACCTCGTCGCGCAGTGGAAGGCACTCGCCGGCCGCGACAACGCCTACTGGAGCGCCCGCAACGCCGGTTACGACCGGATCGACAGCGTCGAACCCGGTGACGCCGACAACGAGGTCCGCGTCACCTTCACCAAGCCCTATGCCGACTGGCGCGGGCTGTTCAGCCCGCTCTACCCGCAGGCGGTGACCGAGGACCCCGACGTCTTCAACAAGGGCGTGCGCGACACCCTCGAGGTCGGCGCCGGACCGTTCCTGCTGGAGAGCGTCGACCGGAGGGCCGGTCACGTGGTCCTGGCCCGCAACGAGGACTGGTGGGGCGACCGCGCCCTCCTCGACCGGCTCGTGCTGGCGGCCGTCCCCCACGACCAGCGCCTCCGCTCGCTGGCAGCCGGTCGCCTCCACGTCGCCGAGGTCACCGCCGCCGAGGCCGACCGCATCACCGCCGCCGACCGCGAGGAGCACCAGCAGGCCGCCCCGGGCGCCTCCGGCTCCGCGGCCGACCTCCCCGAACCCGGCCGGGAGGGCACGACCGACCCCGACGACGGCCTGGACGGCGCCGCCGCCCCCGCTGCCGCACCGGACTCCGCGCCCGCCCTGCTCCGGCACGCCGAGGCGCAGCTCGCGGCCCGCACCGAACCCGACGCGCGGGCCGCTCGTCGCCTCCAGCTCCGGGCCGCGGAGGCGGCCGACGCCCACGCCGAGGCGGTGGCCGCCGGACTTCTCCAGCGCGACGCCGCGTTCGACCAGGCCGAACAGCGCATCTTCCAGGGGCTCTCCGAGGTCGGCGTCCACCGTGCCTACGCCCCCGCGTACACCCAGCTCGCCGTCAACGGCACCTCCCCGGCGCTCAAGGACGAGCGGGTCCGCTGGGCCCTGGCCCGCGGCCTGGACCGCGAGGCCATCGCGCGCGCCGTGCACGGACCCGCCGGCCTGCCGGTCGGAGCGCTGGGCAGCCACTTCTGGGTCCTCGGCCAGGACGGCTACCAGGACACCAGCGCCGGGCTGGGCGAGACCGGCGCCGAGACGGCCGCCGCCCAGCTCGACGCCGCGGGCTGGCGCCGCGGCCCGGTCCGGCCGCCGGCAGACCCCGGCGACGACACCGTGGACGCCAAGAC
>NZ_JAAVJC010000429.1 GCF_012033785.1 Streptomyces bohaiensis | reverse complement strand
CCGCCGACCGCACCGCCGAGTCCCGCACCGGCGGGGCGCGACCCCCGGGCGGCGGCACCGCCCCGGACCCCGCCCGGGCGAAGCAGGAGGCGGGGGACCGGCCCGCGTGAACCCCGCACCCCCGACCGCCGACCGCGCCGACGGCCCGGTGCTGGTCGTCATCCCCACCTACAACGAGGCCGCGAGCCTGCCGCCGCTGGTCGCCCGGTTGCGTGCCGCCGTCCCCGACGCCGACGTCCTGGTGGCCGACGACAACAGCCCCGACGGCACCGGCGCCGTCGCCGACCGGCTCGCCGCCGCCGACGACGCCGTGCACGTGCTGCACCGGCCCGGCAAGGAGGGGCTCGGCGCCGCCTACCTCGACGGCTTCCGGTGGGGGCTGGAACGCGGCTACCCGGTGCTGGTCGAGATGGACGGCGACGGGTCGCACCAACCGGAGCAGCTGCCGCGCCTCCTCACCGCGCTGCGCGGCGCCGACCTGGTCATCGGCTCCCGCTGGGTCCCCGGCGGCCGGATAGTCCACTGGCCCCGCTACCGGCAGCTGCTCTCGCGCGGCGGCAGCGGCTACTCCCGCGCGCTGCTGGACCTGCCGGTCCGCGACGCGACCGGCGGCTTCCGCGCGCTGCGGGCGCACGTCCTGGCCCCCGCCCTGCTGGCGGGGGTCGCCTCCCAGGGGTACTGCTTCCAGGTGGACCTGCTGCACCGCGCGGCGCGGGCGGGCCACCGGATCGTCGAGGTCCCGATCACCTTCGTGGAACGGGCCCACGGCGACAGCAAGATGAGCCGCGCGATCGTCACCGAGGCCCTGTGGCGGGTCACCGCCTGGGGCGTCGCGTCCCGCTTCCGCAGTTTCACCGGACGAAGGCACACTTGAGTCATGACCACCGGTTCCCCGCCTCCTCTCGGTCCCGGCCGTCCCTCCGGCGGACGTCGCTCGGGCGAGTCCCCCGCACGCGGGCGCGTGCGCACCCTCCTCCCGCTGCTGACGGTGGTGTGGGTGATCGCCGAGATCTGGCTGCTTCTGATGCTGGGCCGCGCCGCCGGCGGCCTCACCGTCGTCCTCGTGCTGCTCGCCGGGTTCGTGGCGGGTTCGCTGGTGCTGCGCCGCGCCGGGCGGCGCGCGCTGCGCAACCTCAACGAGGCGGTCCAGGCCGCCCAGCAGGGCCGGCGGCCGGAGAAGGGCGAAGCCCGGTCCGGCAACGGCCTCGCGGCGGTCGGCGGCATCCTGTTGATGGTCCCCGGACTCCTCTCCGACCTCCTCGGCCTGCTGCTGGTCTTCCCGCCCACCGCGGCCCTGGCGCGCAGCGCGCTCAGCGGTCTCGTGGTGAGCCGGGCCGGCCCGCTGGGGACCGCCTACCAGGAGGCGCGCGCCGCCGACGCCCGACTGCGGATGCACCGGCCCGACGGCAAGGTCGTCCAGGGCGAGGTCGTGGACGAGCCGGGGGCGCACGGCCCGGGGGACGCGGCCGGCCCGCGCGACCCCGGTGACGACGGCCCGGCCGTGCTCCACCGCCCGCAGGGAGGACATGGCGAGCTGCTGCTCGGGCTGGCCGGTGCGGCCGTAGGTGGCGTTGTTGGTCTGGATCACCAGCGCGCGGGCGCCGTCGTTGACGGTGTCGCGCACGATGCCGTCGTAGGCGACCTCGAAGCAGATCACGTCGCCCAGCCGGGCGGGGCCGACGTCGAGGACGCCGGTGGAGTCGCCGGGCCAGAAGTCGCGGGGCACCCGCTCCAGCCGGGTGATGAACCGGCTCAGCACGTCGCGGTAGGGGACGTACTCGCCGAAGGGCACCGGGTGCTGCTTGGTGTAGGAGTCGCCGGGGCCGGTGCGCGGGTCCCAGACGATTCCCTGGTTCTCGACGTACCCCTCGCGGGTGGGGTGGTCCACCAGCGCGCCGACCAGGATCGGGACCCCGACGGCGCGGGCGGCGCGGTCGATCGCCTGGTATGCCTCCGGGTAGCGGTGCGGGTCGAGGTCGGAGGCGTTCTCCGGCCAGATGACCAGGTCGGGTTGTTCCTCGCGTCCGGACCGGACGTCCTCCGCCAGCTGCAGCGTCGCCTCGACGTGGTTGTTGAGGATGAGCATCGGGCGGCCCAGGAAGTCCATGCCCGGCTGCTGCACGTTGCCCTGCACCACCGCGATCCGCACGGTGTCGTCGGCGTCGGTCGGCACGGGGACGGCGAACCCGGCGAGCACGGTGAGCGCGGCCAGCCCCGTCGCCCCGGCGGCGGGGAGCGCGGCCCGCGTGGCGAGGGCCCGCCGCAGGCGCCAGGCGCGGAGGGCGGCGCAGGCCAGGAGCGCCCCGGTGAGCGCGACGGCGAAGGTGACGAGCGGGGCGCCGCCGAGCGCGGCGAGCGGGGTGAAGGGGGTGGCGGTGTTGGCGAACGCGAGGCGTCCCCAGGGGAAGCCGCCGAGCGGGACCCGGTCGCGGGCCCACTCCTCGGCGACCCAGAGGCAGGCCGCCCACAGCGGCCACAGCGGCAGTCGCGAGGTGGCGGCCAGCGCGGCGCCGAGCGGGACGAAGAAGAGAGCCTGGAGCAGCGACAGCCCGATGACGGCGTCCCAGCCGATGACGTTGAGCCACTTCAGCAGCCCGAGGAAGAACGCGAGCCCCATCACCAGGCCGGTCCAGGCGCCCTGGCGGGCGGTGCGCCGGTAGGTCAGCGCGCTGAGCGCCGCGACGGCGCCGATCGAGAGCGGCCAGAGCCCGTACGGCGGGAACGCCGCGGCCAGCGCGAGGCCGGCGAGCAGGGCGAGGAGGGTGCGCGGCAGGACGC
>NZ_JAAVJC010000428.1 GCF_012033785.1 Streptomyces bohaiensis | reverse complement strand
CCCGGGCACGGCGAGCACCACGGTGGACGCGGCCGGCCACCTCACCACCGCCGCCGGGTCCGGCGGGCCGTCCGGGGGCGGCGGCGGGCCCCGGGGCGGTGGCGGCGGCGAGCCGCAGCTCCCCCAGAGCGGTGGCGGAGGCGGAGGCGGCGCACAGCTCCCCCAGGGCGGCGGAGGCGGAGGCGGCGGCTCCTGGCTGGACGGCTTCTCCCTCTGACGCCGGGCGCAGCGCCCGGCCCGCACAATGAGCGGGTGACCAACCCGCCGGAAGGCCCCGATCCCCTCGCCGCGCTCGGCCCCGCGCGGCTGCCCTCCCCCGTGCAGGAGATCGACGACGAGCGGTTCGCCTCCCACGGCGTCCGGCTGCTCCTCAAGCGGGACGACCTGGTCCACCCCCGGGTCATCGGCAACAAGTGGCGCAAGCTGACCCCGCACCTGCGCGCGGCGCTCGCCGAGGGCGCCGGGACGGTGGTGACGGTGGGCGGCGCCTACTCCAACCACCTGCGGGCGCTCGCCGCGGCGGGCCGGCCGCTCGGGCTGCGCACCGTCGGGATCGTGCGGGGGGACGAACTGGCCGGGCGGCCGCTCAACCCGTCCCTGGCACGCTGCGCCGAGGACGGGATGCGGCTGCACTTCGTCTCCCGTGCCGAGTACCGCACCCGCCACGACGCCGCCTTCGCCCGCGCCGTGCGGGAGCGTTTCGGCCCCGCGCGCCTGGTGCCCGAGGGTGGCAGCGACCCGCTCGCCGTCCGCAGCTGCGCGGAGCTCGGCCGGGAGCTCGCCGCCGCGCACCCCCGCCCCGACGTGGTGGCGCTGGCCTGCGGCACGGCGGGGACACTGGCCGGGGTCGCAGCGGGGCTCGCCCCCGACCAGCGGGTTCTGGGAGTGCCGGTGGTGCGGGACCCCACCCTCGGCGACGCCGTGCGGCGGTTCCAGGCAGCGGCCTTCGGCGGGCCGCGGGGCCGCTGGGAGCTGGCGGAGGGGTTCGAGCACGGGGGCTACGGCCGCACCCCGCCCGCACTGCTGGCGTTCGCGGCCGATTTCACCGACCGCCACGGGGTCCCGGTCGAGTCGCAGTACGTCGCGAAGCTGCTGTACGCCCTGGCGGAGCTGACCCGCCGGGGCTCCGTCCGCCCCGGGACGGTGCTCGCCGCGGTGGTGACGGGGCGGCCCGATGAGCCGTGCGCGCCTGACCTGGACAACTCCACGACCACCAGTGGTATTTGATCATCGGCTTCCGGCAGTCACCCGCGCACCATGGACTACCATCTGTGATAGCGCGAGCGCACCGCCCGACGGCGGCCCGCGATCGCAGCCGTACCCGTCGACACGGCGGGACCCGGCGCAACGACGGGCGTCAACCCAGGACGCCCGCACCGCTCGTGTGTGAGCCACCCATGGAGGTGAGGGTGTCCGAGATTCCAGGTGAGCCCGGAGCGCAGGACTTCGTCGAAGTCAGGTTGCCCGCGGCCGGGGCGTATCTTTCGGTGCTGCGCACGGCCACGGCCGGCCTCGCCGCGCGCCTGGACTTCACCCTCGACGAGATCGAGGACCTGCGCATCGCCGTGGACGAGGCGTGCGCGATCCTGCTCCAGCAGGCGGCGCCGGGGTCGACCCTGGCCTGCGTCTTCACCCTTGTCGGTGACTCGCTGCGGGTCACCGTCTCCGCGCCGACCACCGAGGGCAACGCCCCCGAGCGCGACACCTTCGCATGGACGGTCCTGACCGCGCTGGCGGGCGAGGTGGAGTCCTCCGTCGCCGACGACCGGACCGTGAGCATCAGCCTGCACAAGAAGCGCGGCGCGGCGCCCGGAGCGCCGTGACCGGAACTTCCGGAGCGTCACCGGACGAGGGGGTCGAAGTGACCAACGCAGAACCCGCGGCACCGCCCCAGGAGGACGGTGCCGAGCAGGCCGTCACGACGACCGCCGCCCTGCCGGAGCAGGCACCGCTGCGCCGTGCCGTCCCCGGACCGGCGGACCGGGGTGCCGCCCGGGACCTCTTCGTCGAGCTGCGGACCCTGCCGCCGGGGGGCGCCGAGTACGCCGAGCTGCGCAACAGCCTGGTCCGGATGCACCTGCCGCTGGTGGAGCACCTGGCGCGGCGGTTCCGCAACCGGGGCGAGCCGCTGGACGACCTCACCCAGGTCGCCACCATCGGCCTCATCAAGTCGGTGGACCGGTTCGACCCGGAACGCGGGGTGGAGTTCTCCACCTACGCGACCCCCACGGTGGTCGGCGAGATCAAGCGGCACTTCCGTGACAAGGGCTGGGCGGTCCGGGTGCCGCGTCGGCTCCAGGAGCTGCGGCTGTCGCTCTCGACGGCGACCGCGGAGCTCTCCCAGCAGCACGGTCGCGCTCCGACCGTGCACGAGCTGGCGCAGCGGCTCGCCATCTCCGAGGAGGACGTCCTGGAGGGGCTGGAGTCGGCCAACGCCTACTCGACCCTCTCGCTCGACGTCCCCGACACCGACGACGAGTCGCCGGCGGTCGCCGACACCCTCGGGGCGGAGGACGACGCGCTGGAGGGCGTGGAGTACCGCGAGTCGTTGAAGCCGCTGCTGGAGGAGCTGCCGCCGCGGGAGAAGAAGATCCTGCTGCTGCGGTTCTTCGGCAACATGACGCAGTCGCAGATCGCGCAGGAGGTGGGCATCTCGCAGATGCACGTCTCCCGGCTGCTGGCGCGGACCCTGGCGCAGCTGCGGGAACGCCTGCTCGTGGAGGAGTGAGCCGACCGCACTGCGGCCGCGCATGCACAGGGACGCCGTCGGACCCTCGAGGGTCCGACGG
>NZ_JAAVJC010000427.1 GCF_012033785.1 Streptomyces bohaiensis | reverse complement strand
GCCGCGGCGGGCCGCGTCCTCGGCTTCCGCCACGCTGCTGTACAGCTCCTCGTCGGCGGCGAGCGGACCGGTCGCGTCCGCCTCGTCACGGGCCGCGTCCCCGGTCGCCCGGTCGGCGCCGTGGTCGTGGTCGTGGTCGCCGTGGTCCTCGTCGTGGTCGCCGTGGTCGTGCTGGGTCGCGGCGTCCTGCTGGGCGGCGTCGGCCTGCTTCTGCTTCTTGCGGCTCTTCTTGCCGCCGCCTCCGCTGCCCTGCGGCTGCTCCAGGTGGACGATGACGCCGCGGCCGTTGCAGTGGACGCAGGGCTCGGAGAAGGACTCCAGCAGCCCCTGGCCGACCCGCTTGCGGGTCATCTGCACCAGGCCGAGCGAGGTCACCTCGGCGACCTGGTGCTTGGTCCGGTCCCGGCCCAGGCACTCCAGCAGTCGCCGCAGCACCAGGTCGCGGTTGGACTCCAGCACCATGTCGATGAAGTCGACGACGATGATGCCGCCGAGGTCCCGCAGCCGCAGCTGGCGGACGATCTCCTCGGCCGCCTCCAGGTTGTTGCGGGTGACGGTCTCCTCGAGGTTCCCGCCCTGCCCGGTGAACCGGCCGGTGTTGACGTCGATGACGACCATGGCCTCGGTGCGGTCGATCACCAGCGAGCCGCCGCTGGGGAGGTAGACCTTCCGGTCGAGCGCCTTCATGAGCTGCTCGTCGATGCGGGTGCCGGCGAAGACGTCGACCTCGGAGGTCCACTTCTCCAGTCGGCCCGCGAGGTCCGGGGCCACCCCGGAGACGTAGCCGTGGATGGTCGACCACGCCTCGTCGCCGCTGACGACGACCTTGGAGAAGTCCTCGTTGAAGATGTCGCGCACGACGCGGACGGTCATGTCCGGCTCGCCGTGGAGCAGCGTCGGCGCGTTGCCCTTCTTGGCCTTCTTCTGGATCTCCTGCCACTGGGCCTGGAGACGCTCGACGTCGCGGGTCAGCTCGTCCTCGGTGGCGCCCTCGGCGGCCGTGCGGACGATGACGCCGGCGTCGTCGGGGACGATCTTCTTGAGGATCTGCTTGAGCCGGGCGCGCTCGGTGTCGGGCAGCTTGCGGCTGATGCCGGTCATCGAGCCCTCGGGCACGTAGACCAGGTACCGGCCGGGCAGCGAGATCTGGCTGGTCAGACGGGCGCCCTTGTGGCCGATCGGGTCCTTGGTGACCTGCACCAGGACGGGCTGGCCGGACTTCAGCGCGGCTTCGATGCGGCGGGGGCCGTGGCCCATGCCGAGGGACTCGAAGTTGACCTCGCCCGCGTAGAGGACGGCGTTGCGGCCCTTGCCGATGTCGACGAACGCCGCCTCCATGGAGGGCAGCACGTTCTGGACCTTGCCCAGGTAGACGTTGCCGACGTAGCTGGCGGACTGCTCCTTGTTGACGTAGTGCTCGACGAGGACGTCGTCCTCCAGCACGCCGATCTGGGTGCGCTCGCCGTGCTGGCGGACGACCATGACCCGCTCGACCGCCTCGCGGCGTGCGAGGAACTCGGCCTCGGTGATGATCGGCACCCGGCGGCGGCCCTGCTCGCGGCCCTCCCGGCGGCGCTGCTTCTTGGCCTCCAGGCGGGTGGAGCCCTTGATGGACTGCACGCCGTCCGAGCCCTCCTGCGGCTCGCCGGACTTCTTGCGGCGGGGCTCCCTCACCTTGACGACGGTGCGCTCGGGGTCGTCCTCGGAGCCGTTCGGGGCGTCGTCGGCGTCGGAGCCGCGGCGCCGGCGACGGCGGCGGCGGCGCGAGGAGGATCCACCGGAGCGGCCCTCGGTCCCGTCGTCGTCGGCGTCCGTGTCGGGCTCGTCGTCGGTGTCGGTGTCGGTGTCGGCGTCGGCGTCCGTCTCGTCCGCGGCGTCCTCGGCTGCCCGGGCCTCCGCGGCGGCCTTGTTGCCGCGGCGACGGCTGCGCCGGTTGCCGCCCGTCTCCTCGGCGGTCCCGGCCTCGTCCTCCTGGCCGGTCGCCTCGGAGGGGGTGTCGTCGGCGTCCGCGTCCCCGCCGCCGCTCTCGGCGGCGCGCTGGGCGGTCTCGCTGCGACGGCGGCGACGGCCGCCCCGGCGGCGGCGGCGACCGCTGCGCTCACCGTTGTCGCCGTGCTCGTCCTCGTCGGTGTCGGTACCGGTGTCGACGGAGGCACCGGCGGTGTCCTCCTCCGTCTCCTCCTCGTCCGCGGTCACCTCGGCGGCCTTCCGCTGCGCCGCGCGCTCCTCGGCGGCGCGGGCGGCCTCGGCGGCGGCGCTCTCCGGGGTCTGGAACATCGGCGCACGGAAGACGGGCGGCTGGAAGACCACACCGGCTGCCGGGCGGGCGGAGCGGCGGTTGCCGGCGGGCCGTTCCTCGGCGGAGCGGTTGCCCGGGGCGGAGCGGGAGTCGCCTGCCGGGGTCCGGGGCTCGGATGCCGCCTCGGTCGGGGCGGCCGACGTGCGGGTGGCACGCCGCCGCCCGCGCGCGGGCTTCTCCTCGGCCTGCTTCTGCTCGGCGGGGGCGTCGCCCTGCTCGGCCAGGCGCGGCGCGGCGACCTCGTCGGCGGCGACGAAGACGGGCTGCTGGGCGGGGGCGGCCGACGTGCGGGTGGCGCGGCGGCGGGTGCGCGCCGGCTTCTCCTCGACCTGCGGCTCCGCGGCCTGCGGCTCGGCGGAGGTGGTCGCGGGGGCGACCGGGTCCTCGACCGAGACCGGGTCGGCGCCCTCGGGCGCGGCGGAGACCGCGCTGAGCAGCAGTGCCGGGACCCGACCCAGCTCCGTGGCGGGCAGCAGGGTGAACGCGAGGGCGGCGGCAACGGCCAGTCC
>NZ_JAAVJC010000426.1 GCF_012033785.1 Streptomyces bohaiensis | reverse complement strand
CCGCTCGTCGACGCGCTGCCCCGCCCCGGCCGGGGCGGCGCGTCAGCGGGGCCCGGCGCCGTGGTGGTCGCGGATGTCGGCGAGCGCGGCGGTGAGGATCTCCTCGCCGGCCCGGACGCCGCGGGTGGTGAGCGCGGTGACGTGGGGCGCCTGCCAGCCGGTGTCGGCGAGTTCCCCGTGGCCGGGCCGCCACCCGCGGTCGGCGAACGCCAGCAGATCGGCGTCGAGCAGGGAATCCCCCGCGGCGAGGACCCGCGCCGCGCCGGTGCGGCGGACCACCTCGGCGAGCGCCGCGCTCTTGGTGAGCGGGCGGGGGACGGCGTAGACCTTCCGCCCCTGCACGGAGACGGTCCAGCCGCGCTCCCCCGCCCAGCCCGCGAGGTCCTCCGCCCAGGCGGCGGGGAACCGGTCGCGGTCGACCACCAGGTAGCAGAACAGGTCCTCGGCGACGCGTTCCTTCCGGAGCCACGCGGCGTCGGCGGTGGCACGCAGCCGCTCCCGGACCTCGGCGAGCGGCGCGCAGTCCGAGGCGAGGCGGTCGGCGACCTTCGCGTCCCACTGGGCATCGGGCTCCCCGTGCACGAGGAGCCGTCCGCCGTTGGCGCAGACGGCCAGTTCCGGCGCGGGGCCGGGCAGCCGCATGCGGCGGTACTGCTCGGGCGTACGGGTGGTGACGGGGACGAACCGGGCCTCGTCCGGCGGAAGAACGGCGAGGTCGGCGAGGGTCACCGCGGCGGTCTCGGTGAGGTAGGAGAGCGGAGCGGAGCGGTACACCTCGACGGAGAGCAGCCGGGGCGCCTCGGCGTCCGGGCCGGTCAGGTGGAGCGCGGCCGCCGAGTAGACGAGGGTGCGGTCGAGGTCGCTGGCGAACAGCACGGGCCCGCGGCGGTCGGTCGACGTCGGCGGGGTGGTCCGGGGCGGGGTGGTCCGGGGCGGGGTGGTCCGGGGCGTGGTCATGCGGTGGTCCGTCCGTCGGTGCCGGTCGCGCCCCTGGTGAAGCGCGGGTGGATCAGGCCGACGCAGCGGTAGGGCAGGTCGTCGGTCCACTCCACGGGAACCTCGCGGGTCCGGGCGAGGTGCAGGATGTGCGCGATGTCGTCCCCCGCGTCGCGGCGGGCGACGATGCGCCACGGCACACGGCGCAGCAGCACCCGGGTCGTCTCGCCCACCCCCGGCTTGACCAGGTTGACGTCGTGGATGCCGTACTCCTCGCTGAGTCGCTCCACGGCGGCGAGCCCCGCGCGGTGGGGCTCGCGGTCGGTGCTCGCGGCCATGGGGCCGGGCCGCACGGTGGCGAACCGCTGTTCGACGGTGTCGAGGAAGCGCCCGGAGACGTCCGCGTCGGCGAGTTCGCGGTAGAACTTCGCGCCGTGGAACTGGTCGGGCCCCACGAGGTCGTCGCGCAGCACGGTGCGCGAGACCAGGCCGGAGACGGTGGAGTTGAGGCAGGCGGAGGGGATCAGGAAGTCCTCGCGCGTGCCGAACGTCCGCACGCAGCCGCCCGGGTCGGCGAGGACCACCAGGGAGGGGTCGAAGCCGGGGAAGGCGGCCAGTGCGGCGGCGAGTTCCCCGGTGATGGCGCCCTTCCCGGTCCAGCCGTCGACGAAGACCACGTCGGCCGGGTCGTGGTCGGTGGCCAGTCGCCGCAGGGCCGTGGTGTCGATCCCGCGGCCGCGGACGATCGAGAGGGTGTAGTGCGGCAGCTCCAGGCCGTGCGCGTGGGCGGCCCAGCGGCGCATCAGCACGCCGACGGGGGTGCCGGCCCGGGCGAGGGAGACCAGCACCGGGGTGGTGCCGGCGCCGGGGCGGGTGCGCTCGGCGAGCACGGTGTCGGTGACGGTGGCGACCGCCTGGGCGAGCCGGTCGGCGCTGGCGGCCAGCGCCGCATCGAACAGCCGCTGGTACTCCGCGCCCGGCTGGTACTCGACGGGCAGCGACTCGGCGTAGTGCGCGCCGCCCTGCTGGATGGCCTCCTCCCGCTCCTCCGTGGGGGCCTCCAGCGCCACATCGGAGAGGTCCTGGAGGAGCCAGCCCACCTCGTCGGGGCGGTAGGAGGAGAAGCCGGGGCCCCGCAGCGGCGCGGGGAGCGGGGTGCGGGAGGGCAGCACGACCAGGCGGAGCACGGGCGTGTGGCGGGAGAGCAGGTCGAGCAGACCGCCGGGGGCGTGGAGCGCGGGGGTGTCGCCGGTGGCGTCGGTGACCAGGACGATCGCGTCCCAGTCGCCGCCGGCCACGTTGTGCACGTGGCGGACGCCGGGGTCCGCCGTGTCCGGCCCGTCGGCGGGCAGGTCGTGGGCGGGGAAGGTGAGGCGGCTGCGGATGGCGTACCCCGGGTCGTCGACCGGCAGCACCGGGGACCGCGTGGTGGAGGAGAAGCGGACCCCGGGCTCCCGGGACGCCGCGCCGGTGTCCGGGTCGGCGTGCGCGCCGGCGTCCCGGAGGGTGCCCGCGCCGGTGTCCGGGCCGGCAGCGGCGGCGGCGCGCAGCGCGGCCTCGAGCGCACCGGCCAGCCGCAGCGGGGCGTACATGAGTTCCTCGGTGCCCAGGAACAGCACCCGGCGTGCCTCCGGCGGCAGGGCGGCGGCGAGCCGTGCGCCGAGGACGGGCAGCGCCGCCTCCAGGCGGGCGCGGTGCGCCGGGGTGAACCCGTGCCGCCCGCCGTCGGGCAGCCCCACGGGCCACCCCGGGTCGACACGGCGGACCTCGGCCCGCCACGGGCTACGGCTACCTGGAGGCGGTGGTCGAGGCGGAGGCGCGCTGCGGGCGCCGGCTGCTCGCCATGCCGGTACTGGAGTCACCGGAGCTGATGCACC
>NZ_JAAVJC010000425.1 GCF_012033785.1 Streptomyces bohaiensis | reverse complement strand
GGCGCGGACCTCCGCGCCGGGGCTCGGTGAATCCGGCATCCGTGGCGGGGACATCCGTGGCGGGGCTCCCCCTCCGCCCTTCGGCGTCCCGGGCCGTCGCGGCCGGCGGGGACCGGCGGTCAGCGCGTCCGGATGGCGCCGTGCTCCAGGTGGTCGTCGCAGACCACGATCTCCAGTTCCTCGACGTCGAGCACGAACAGGTCCTCACTGCCGGGGAGCGTGATCTGGAGCTCGGAGGCGGCGGGCCAGCAGCCCTCGCCGTCACCGCCCTCCCCGCCATCGCCGTCGTCACCCACGCTGATGCCGAACACCGCCTGGTTGGCGTCGTTCATCTGCACCGATTCCGTCGGGTAGTTGACGTGCTGCGACGGCGAACCGATGCGTTCGCCGGACGCGTCGCCCAGGGACAGGGCCGGGGTCGCGCCCAGCGTGCACTCCTCGGCGTCACTCCCGGAGAACACCACGTCCACCGTGCGGCGGTCCCGTTCGATGTAGTAGGCCTCCACCTCGGCGGTCACCTGGTCGGCGGTACACGCATCGGGGTTGAGCCCGCCCGCGGGGCTGACCTCCGTGCCCGACTCCGCCTCCGACTCCCCGTCCGTCTCGTCCGCTGAGCTGCTCGCGGCGTCCTGCTGCTCCTCGGAGCCGACCTCGGAGGCCGGCGCCGAGCGGTCGGCGTCGGCGCTCGAACAGCCGGCGGCTGCCACCACGAGCGCCGCCACGGCGGCGATCGTGAGCATCGGCCTGCCGAGCGGCGCCGTGCGGCCGCGGTCGGCGCGGTGCGCGGGAGGGGCGTCGGTCGTCTGCGGGGTTCCATCGGTGTGAGGCATGCGCCTCGGGTTCCCCGCGGCGCGGCACCCACCCGAATCCGGTGCAGATCCCGCCCCGCGGGTACGCCCGGCCGCGAGCCGCCGGTGACGCGGATCGTGCCGGACCGCGGTCGTCCGCGCGGAGCGGCCTGGCCAGGGCCGCAGGGGCCGCGGCCGCCGCTTGCCCGGCGTCGGGAGCACCTGGCCGGATCGGCGGGAACACCGCCCGGAGAGCGGAGCAGGGAGCGGGCCGGCCCGGTCGACACGGCCGAATCCGACCGGTGGGCAGGGGGCCGACAATCCACCCGGGGGCTGCCCACCGCCCGCCCGGCGGCTCGGCCACGCGGCACAGTGGTGCGCAGCGCCTCCCCGAGGGGCGCCGAGCCGGAGGCCGGCACGGTCGCGTGGCGGGCGGCGAGCAGCGCCGCGCGGTCGAGCGGCTGCGCGTTTCGCCTGCGGGGTGGTCGTTGTGCCCGGCCACTGCCTGGTGTCCTCCGCCGGGAGCGTCGCGCGGGCACGAGCCGGGCTCCGGTCGCGGAGCGGGCCGGGCGCTTGCCGGCGCGCTCGCCCTCAGGGGAGGAAGAAGGCGACCGTGCCGTAGAGGCCGACGAGGACGAAGATGCCCCCAACGAGCAGCTGCGACGTCATCCCCGCCTTGTGCGTCCGGTCGTGGCCCAGGCCGATCCGCGCGAACCGGCTGCCCCAGCGTGCGGCGTTGGCCTCGGCGATCCGCTCCCGGAACACGATGAGGGCCACCCCCACGCAGGCGATCAGGAGGGGCACAGCGAGCTCCATGGGAGTCCTCTCCGGTCGAGCGGGCCGAGGTGTGCGGACCGGTTCCCGGCGAACGGCCCGTCGACACGGCGACGCGTTCGGCATGGCCTACCCGGACAACGGCGGGGCACGCCCCGGCGCCCGCCCACCGGTCGGCCGCCCGGTCCGCCCGCTGCGATCGGGACGGGCGGACGCGGGACGCGGCCGGACGGTGGCGGCGCAGCGGTGAGGCAGGTCAGCCGCGCGGCAGGGTGGTGCGCAGCACCTGCGGGAGCGTCGCCCGGTCGGAGGTCAGGACGGTGGCGTGGTGCCCGGCGAGCAGCGCCGCGCGGTCGAGCGCCTGCGCGGCGGTCGGGGTCCGGTGGTCGATCGCCGGAGCCACGGAGTGGGCGGCGGTCATCACCAGGACGTAGTCGCGGGCGGCGTACCACCCGGTGTCGATGCTCGGACCGGTCCAGGCGGAGGCGGCGCCGTCGAAGACGACGAACCACGGGCGCAGCGAGGCGTCCTGGTAGCGGCGCACGCGGGGGTCGCCCGCCTCGACGCCCAGTACGGCGGGGAACGCGGTCGCCCGGTCGGCGTGGCGCGCGCGGCGGCGAGGTCGCGCAGATGGCGCGCGTACCTCACGTCGGTCCACAGGGTGTCGCAGGGGTTGCGCTGCTCGACGGTGCCGGGGCTGAGGTGGACGACGAACCGCCCGGCGAGGTCGTCGCGCGTCGGCCAGGCCCCGGCGCGGACGGCGGCGTCCAGGGTCGCATGGGCACCGAGCAGTTCCCCGGGCCGGTAGACCGCGTCACCCAGGATCTGCCGGACCAGGGTGTCGAACTGGGCCGGTCCGGCCGAGGTCGGCGGCGAATCCGTCCTTCGTCTCGAACTTCAGATGGATCGGCCGGTGCCCGGGGTTGGTGTCGTGCCAGGCGCGTAGGTCGCGCAGGCAGCCCGCCAGCCCGCCAGCCCGTGGTCGCGGGGGCCGCCCCTGGGGTGAGCCGGGCCCCAGGAGCCCGGGACTGGTCAAAACCCCTGTGCCATAGGGCAGTTCGGGCAATCTGCGAATGGTGGGCCAGGAGAGGGTCCGGTGACCGGCGCCTGAACGGCCGAACCACGGCGGCTCCCGCGCCTCGGGTCCCCGCCCCCGCCCCCGGCCGCCGCGGACCGCCAAGCGGCGGTCCGGCACGCGGCTGACGCCGACGGCCCTCCGGCGCGCCGCACGGCGGCCCGTCGGTGTTGAAGACCTCGCAGAGCACGAGCTTGTTC
>NZ_JAAVJC010000424.1 GCF_012033785.1 Streptomyces bohaiensis | reverse complement strand
GTCCGGCTCGGCGCGACCGTCGCGGCGGCCCAGCAGCGCGCCGCGGTGCTGCGCCGTGCCGCCGCCGTCGCCGGCGAGGTCGCGGCCGAGGGCCGCTCGGCGGCGCTCGCGGAACCCGCCGAACTGACCCTGCGCGCCTCCCGGGAGGCCGACGCCGCCGCCGAGGAACTGGCCCGGTCCGCGGCCGCCGCGGTACGGGTCAAGGCCGGGGCGCCGCTGTCGCTCCGGTTCGTCGTGCCCGACGGTCCCCGCCACGCCGAGACCCGCCGCGTCGGGGAGCAGATCGCCGACCAGCTCGCCGCGATGGGGGTCCACGCCGAGCTGGTGGAGGTGGCGGCCGACCGGTACCTGACCGGCCACGTCGTCCCCGGCAACTTCGACCTCGCGCTGTACTCGTGGCCCGCCAGCGCCTTCCCCGCCACCGACGCCCGCGGGGTGTTCGCCAAGCCCCAGGGCATCCCCGGCGGGGAGCTGTTCATCGAGCAGAACTACGCCCGCGTCGGCACCGACCACATCGACCAGCTGCTGACACAGGCCGCCGGCGAGCTCGACGACGAGCGGCGGGCGGAGCTGCTGGCCAAGGCCGACACCCGGATCTGGGCGGCCGCCGGGTCGCTGCCGCTCTACCAGGCCCCGCAGCTGGTCGCGTCGGCGGACGAGGTCGCCGGGGTCGGCGCGTTCGGCCTCGGCACACCGCGCTACCAGGACATCGGCTTCCGCGGCTGACCACCGCCCCCGAACCCCCGCGGCCCCGTCCCGTCGGACGGGGCCGCGGCGCGTCCCGCCGGCCACCGCGAGAGGGCGACGCGCAGTCGGCCCGGCCGGGCACCGTACGATGGGGTATGAGGCCGGTGCGTGTGTCTGCCGGGCCAACCCCAACCACCAACCCGGGAGTAGCACCGCCGTGCCCACGCGCCACGACATCCGCAATGTCGCCATCGTCGCCCATGTCGACCACGGGAAGACCACCCTCGTCGACGCCATGCTGAAGCAGGCCGGCGCCTTCGCCGCCCACCAGCAGGTCGACGAGCGAGTGATGGACTCCAACGACCTGGAGCGCGAGAAGGGCATCACCATTCTCGCGAAGAACACCGCCGTCCGGTACCACCCCAAGGACGGCGGCGACCCGGTCGTCATCAACATCATCGACACCCCCGGCCACGCCGACTTCGGTGGCGAGGTCGAGCGCGGCCTGTCCATGGTCGACGCCGTCGTGCTGCTCGTCGACGCCTCCGAGGGCCCGCTGCCGCAGACGCGCTTCGTGCTGCGCAAGGCGCTCCAGGCCAAGCTGCCGGTCATCCTCTGCATCAACAAGACCGACCGGCCGGACTCCCGCATCGCCGAGGTCGTCGACGAGGCGTACGACCTCTTCCTCGACCTCGACGCGACCGAGGAGCAGATCGAGTTCCCGATCGTCTACGCCTGCGCCCGTGACGGGATCGCCTCGCTGACCAAGCCCGAGGACGGCACCGTCCCGGCCGACAGCGAGGACCTGCTGCCGCTCTTCACGACGCTGCTGGAGACGGTGCCGGCGCCCTCCTACGAGGAGAACGCCCCGCTCCAGGCGCACGTCACCAACCTCGACGCCGACAACTTCCTCGGCCGCATCGCGCTCTGCCGCATCCAGCAGGGGACGCTGCGCAAGGGCCAGACCGTGGCGTGGATGAAGCGCGACGGCACGGTCCACAACGTCCGCATCACCGAGCTGCTGATGACCGAGGCCCTCACCCGCAAGCCCGCGGAGGAGGCCGGCCCCGGTGACATCTGCGCCGTCGCGGGCATCCCCGAGATCATGATCGGCGAGACCCTCGCCGACCCGGAGAACCCGGTGGCGCTCCCGCTGATCCAGGTGGACGAGCCGGCGATCTCGATGACCATCGGTACCAACAACTCGCCGCTGGTCGGCAAGGGCGGCAAGGGCCACAAGGTCACCGCGCGCCTGGTCAAGGACCGGCTGGAGCGCGAGCTCATCGGCAACGTCTCGCTCCGCGTGCTGCCCACCGAGCGTCCCGACGCCTGGGAGGTCCAGGGCCGCGGTGAGCTCGCGCTGGCGATCCTGGTGGAGACCATGCGCCGCGAGGGCTTCGAGCTGACGGTGGGCCGCCCCGAGGTGGTCACCCGTGAGGTCGACGGCAAGACCCACGAGCCGGTCGAGCGCATGACCATCGACGTCCCCGAGGAGTACCTCGGCGCCGTCACCCAGGTGATGGCCTCCCGCAAGGGGCGCATGGAGACCATGACCAACCACGGCTCCGGCTGGGTGCGCATGGAGTTCCTGGTCCCGGCCCGCGGCCTCATCGGCTTCCGGACCGAGTTCCTGACCGAGACCCGCGGCACCGGCATCGCCCACTCGATCTTCGAGAGCTACGAGCCGTGGATGGGCGAGCTGCGCACCCGCAACAGCGGCTCGCTCGTCGCCGACCGCTCCGGCGTCGCCACCCCGTACGCGATGCTCAACCTCCAGGAGCGCGGCACGATCTTCATCGAGCCCGGCACCGAGGTGTACGAGGGCATGCTCGTCGGCGAGAACTCCCGCGCCGACGACATGGACGTCAACATCACCAAGGAGAAGAAGCTCACCAACATGCGGGCCTCCTCCGCCGACACCACCGAGAACCTGGTGCCGCCGCGCCGCCTCTCGCTGGAGCAGTCGCTGGAGTTCTGCCGCGACGACGAGTGCGTCGAGGTGACCCCGGACGAGGTGCGCATCCGCAAGGTCGTCCTCGACCAGCGGCTGCGGGCGCGCGCCGCCTCCAAGGCCAAGCACGCCTGACCCGTCGCGCCCCTCCCCGCACCGGGAGGGCGCGCGCGGCACGTACGAGGGGTGTGGCCCCGCCGGTTCTCCGGCGG
>NZ_JAAVJC010000423.1 GCF_012033785.1 Streptomyces bohaiensis | reverse complement strand
GCGCCCGGCGAGTCGGGCGTCGGCACGTTCCGCGCCGTAGAGCAGGTCCACCACCATCGTCGCGGCGCCCAGCAGCCCGGCCCGCTCCCCCAGCCGGGAGGTCACCATCTGGAGGTGGACGGTGGTGCGGGGCATCGCCCGCTGGTACAGCAGTTCGCGCACCCCGGTGAGGAACGGCGGGCCGGCGAGGTCCCCGGCGATCATCAGCACTCCGGGGTTGATCAGCGAGACCACGGTGGCCAGGACCTCGCCGACGCGGCGGCCCGCGTCCCGCGCCAGCCGCACCGCCTCGGGGCGGCCGTCGGCGAGCAGGGCGCGCACCTCGGCCGCGGTACCGGCCGTGACACCGAGCGCGGTCAGCTGCTCGGCGAGGGCCCGGCCGCTCGCCACCGCGGCGAGGCAGCCGTAGGAGCCGCAGCGGCAGAGGGCGTCGGAGGCGTCGGCCAGCCGGATGTGCCCGATGTCGCCGGCCCCGCCGTCGACGCCGCGGTACATCCCGCCGTCGACCACGAGTCCCGCGCCGATGCCGGTGGCCACCTTGACCAGCAGGAACGCGGAGCAGTCGGGGTGGCCGTGGCGCTGCTCGGCGTAGGCCATCAGGTTGGCGTCGTTCTCCACCAGGACCGGCAGGTCGGCCGGGGTCCCGGCCTCCTCGGCCAGCCGCGCGCCGAGCAGTTCGGCCACGGGATGGCCGTCCCAGCCGGGCATGATCGGCGGCTGCACCAGCCGCCCGTCGTCCACCGGTCCGGGCACGGCGAGACCGACCCCGCACACCGCGTGCGCCGGGCGCTCGGCGTCGCCGAGCACGGCGGCGCCGAGCCGCGCGAGCAGCGGCAGCACCACGCCCGGGCCGTCCTCGACCACCAGGTCGGCGGTCCGCTCGGCGAGGACGGTTCCGCCCAGGTCGGTCACGGCGACGCGGGCGTGCCGGGTGTCGAGGTCGGCGGCGAGCACGACGGCGTGCGAGGTGTCGAACTCCAGCCGCAGCGCGGGCCGCCCGCCGGTGGAGGCGCCCGCCGGCGCGGCCGCCTCCCGCACCCAGCCCGCGGCGAAGAGCTGGTCGAGCCGGGCGCCGACGGTGGAGCGGGAGAGGGAGGTGACGCGTCGCAGCTCACCCCGGGTGGTGGCGCGGCCGCTGCGGATCAGCTGCAGCAGCCGGCCCGCGCTCCCCTGGTTCATGACGGACTCCCGCTCCCGGGTGTGGATGGCGACGGCGCCGCCCGGCGCGCGAACCGCGGGGCGGCGTGACCACGCTACTCCCGTCCCCACCTGCGCGTGACGTCGCATCACCCCGGGGGCCCCGCCCTTCCGTCTACGTGTCTGGTACCAATATTCACGCTTTTGCTTGTTAAGCAGGCGTAACCCTGCGGTATCTTCTGCATAAGCGATGCGGCGCCGCCGCGTCGGGAGCCCCGGCGTGGAGGCGGAATGCGGACTCGGCTGCTCACCACCAGCGCACGCCCCGTTCATCCGCCCGAGCCCACGGCGGCGCACGCCCGCGCGGTCGTCCACGGCGCGGCCCGAGTGCTGCGGGCCAACTGGACCGGCGCGTCCACCGTCCCCAGCCGCCGGCTGTACCCGCATCAGTGGAGCTGGGACTCGGCGTTCGTCGCGATCGGCCTGCGCCACCTGGACCCCGCCCGCGCCCGCCGCGAACTGCGGAGCCTGTTCGCGGCGCAGTGGGACGACGGCCGGGTGCCGCACATCGTCTTCCACCCGGACGTCCCGGAGGGCGCGTACTTCCCCGGCCCCGGGTTCTGGCGCTCCTCCACCGCCGGTGCGGCGCACGGCGCCCCGCGGTCGGCCGAGACCTCCGGCATCGTCCAGCCCCCGGTGCACGCCCTCGCCGCCTGGCTGGTCCACCGCGCCGACCCCGCCGGCGCGGAGCGCGAGGGCTTCCTCGCCGCGCTCCACCGCCCACTGCTCGCCTGGCAGCGCTACCTCACCGAGGGCCGCGACCTCGGCGGCGGCGGCCTGGCCTCGATCGTCCATCCCTGGGAGTCGGGGATGGACAACAGCCCGGCCTGGGACGCGCCGCTGGCGCGGGTCACGCCGGCCGACCCCGACGGCTTCCGCCGCGCCGACCTCGACCACGGCAGCGCCGACGACCGGCCCACCGACCTCGACTACGGGCGCTACGTCGCGCTGGCCGCCGCCTACCGGGACCACGGGTACGACGACCGGTCCGCCGACGCCGCCCGCCGGTTCGCCGTCGAGGACCCGGGGTTCAACGCACTGCTGATCGCCTCCGACCACGCCCTCGCCGAGATCGCCGCGGCGCTGGGCCGGGACGGCACCGGCCACCGGGCGGCGGCCGGTGCCCGGACCGACGCCCTCCTCCACCGGCTGTGGAACGAGCGGACGGGGCTCTTCCACGCCCGTGACCTCCACGACGACCGGCTGCTTCCCGCCCGGGGCGCCGCCGGGCTGCTGCCGCTGATCGTGCCGTCCCTGCCCGCCGCCACCGCCGAACGGCTCCACCGCACGCTGACCGGACCGCACTTCGGTCTGGGCGCGGGCTGCCGCATGGTGCCCAGCCACGACCTGCTGGCGCCCGAGTACGACGCGGCGCGGTACTGGCGCGGGCCCGCCTGGTTCAACATCGCCTGGCTGGTCGAGCGCGGCCTGCGGCTGCACGGCGCCCGGCGCACCGCGGACGACCTGCGGACCGCGGCGGTCACCACCGCGGCCGGGTCGGGGTTCGCGGAGTACCTCGACCCCCGCAGCCTCGGCGCCCACGGGGCACGGGACTTCTCCTGGACGGCGGCGCTCGCCGTCGACCTGGCCGCCGCCGTGCTCGCCGACCACGGCACACCGCTGCCCTCCGCGACGCCCGCGCGCGCTCCCGCCGCGGCGCCCCCGGCC
>NZ_JAAVJC010000422.1 GCF_012033785.1 Streptomyces bohaiensis | reverse complement strand
GGGCGGCGGCGGCCCGGGCTCAGCCGGCGGGCGGGGCGCCCTCGCGCGGCCGGCCGAGGGAGCCGGGCATCCCCTCCGGCAGCTGGGAGCGCTGCCAGGGCAGCGGGCCGCCCGGTGGCCGGTACTCGACGCCCAGCGCGTCCAATCGCGGGTAGTGGTGCGCCATCCGGCGGTCCAGCTCCCCGGTGTCCCGGTCCTCGGGGGCCGGCAGCCGGGACCACACGACCTCGGCGAAGGCGCACAGCCGGGGGAACGCCTGGTAGTCGGCGCGGCGCCGGTCCTGGACGACCTCGGTCCAGAGGTTCGCCTGGGCGCCCAGGACGTGGCGCTCGGCATCGGTTCCGGCCAGTTCCGGCGGGACCGGCTCGAACCGGTAGACGTCGTGGAGCGTACGGACGTAGGCGATCGGGAACGGCTCGTCCCCGTCGGCCTGCCGGTAGTCGAGGTAGACCTGCTGCTCCGGGCACATCACCACGTCGTGGCCGGCGCGCGCGGCGGCGAGACCGCCCGCGTAGCCGCGCCAGGAGCAGACCGCGGCACCGGGGTCGAGCCCCGCGGCGCGCGCCGCCGCGGCGGGGTCGTCGGGGTCGGCCGGCCGGAAGGGCTCCCCGGCGTGCTCCGGGGCGCTCTCCAGGATCTCGTCCCAACCGATGAGGCGGCGGCCCCGCTCGGCCAGCCAGCGGGAGAAGTGGGCGAGGAACCACGGCTGGAGCTCCGCCACCCCGTCCAGGCCCAGCTCGGCGGCGCGCGCCGCCGCGGCCGCGGACCGCTCCCACTGGTCGCGGGGGCACTCGTCGCCGCCGAGGTGGACGAACTCGCCCGGGAAGATCTCCAGTAGCTCGGTGAAGACGTCCTCGAAGAACCGGACGGTCTCCTCACCGGGGAAGAGCACCCGGGGGCTGATGCCCCACTCGGTCCAGACGCCGGTGTCGACGCCGTCGGGGACGTCGGGGACGCCGAGTTCGGGGTAGGCCGCGATGGCGGCCTGCGAGTGGCCCGGGATGTCGATCTCCGGCACCACGGTGATGTGCCGGTCGGCGGCGTACGCCACGATCTCCCGGAGGTCGTCCTGGGTGTAGAAGCCACCGTGCGGCTGCTCGTCCCAGAGCGGGGAGTCGCGGTGGCCGAACCGGCTGCGGGGTCGCCAGGCCCCCTGCTCGGTCAGCCGCGGTTTGGAGCGGATCTCCACCCGCCAGCCCTGGTCGTCGCTGAGGTGGAGGTGGAAGACGTTGAGCTTGTGGGCGGCCAGCAGGTCCAGGTAGCGCAGCACCCCGTCCTTGGGCATGAAGTGCCGGGAGACGTCGAGCATGAAGCCGCGCCAGCCGAAGCGGGGGCCGTCCTCGATCTCGACGGTGGGCACCCGCCAGCGCGCACCGGGCAGCGGGGCGCGCCGGTAGGCGGGCGAGCCGAGCAGCTGGCGCAGGGTGTGGCCGCCGTGCTGCACGCCGGCGCCGCCGCCACCGGTGATGACGGCCTCGTGCGCGGTGACGACCAGGGTGTAGTCCTCGGGGCCGCCGACCGCGGGGTCGACACGGAGGCGGACGGCAGTCGCGGGGGCGGACGCGCCGGGCGGCGGCAGCGGCAGCCCGGTCGCGGCGGTGAGCTCGGCCCGCAGCAGGCGGGCGGCGACGCCGGTGCCCTCACCGGCGTCGAACACCGTCGACTCGTCGAGGGTGAGGGTCTCCCCGGTGGTGTGCGCGGCGCGCGGAGCGGGGATCAGTCCCGGCAGCAGGGGCGGGTCGTTCTCGGTTCGCGGCGAGGTCATGCGGGCCACCGTGCCGTGCCCACGCGCGCGACGCAACGCCCGTTGCGGTGCACGCAACGGGCGTCGGACCTGCGGTGACCACGGCAGAGCCGCGGGGCGGTACGGCGCCCGCACCACCGCCACCCCGGGGCGGCGCGGGCGCGGGGCGGGGCGAGTGGGACGCGGGCCCCACGCGCCGCCGGCGACTACTTCTTGCCGTCGCCCTTGCCGTCCTTGCCCTTGCCGAAAGCGCCCATGGACTCGTAGATCTCCTTGCACATGGGGCACACCGGGTACTTCTTCGGGTCCCTGCCGGGCACCCAGACCTTGCCGCAGAGCGCGACGACGGGACTGCCGTCGAGCGCGCTGGCCATGATCTTGTCCTTCTGCACGTAGTGCGCGTAGCGCTCGTGGTCGCCATCGCCGTGCGTGGTCTGCGGGGTCGGCTCGACCAGGGTGCCGGTGCCCGCCCCGCGCTCGGGCTCGAGAGTGCTCATGGTCACCAAGCCTAATTCAGCGACGCGTCATCCGGATATGTGGCCAGCATGCCGAGGTTCCCGCCCTGTCTGCGCAGCACGGACCGCCACAGCGCCCGCGGGCGGTCGGTGAGGACGTCCCCCGGTTCGGCGTCCACGACGTACCAGGCGCCCTCGGCCAGCTCCTCCTCCAGTTGTCCCGCACCCCACCCCGCGTAGCCGACGAAGACCCGCACCCCGCGCACGGCGTCGGCGAGGACGGCCGGCGGCGCGTCGAGGTCGACGATGCCGACCGAGCCGCGCACCCGGCGCCATCCCTCGGGCCGGCCGCGCGGCACGACCGCGAGGGCGAGCACCGAGTCGAGGGCGACCGGCCCGCCGAAGAAGGCGACGGGCGGGTCACCGGTGAGCGGCGCCCACTTCTCCAGGATGTCGGCGACCGGTGTCTCGCCGGGGCTGGTGAGGACCACGCCGACCGCCCCCTCGTCGTCGTGCTGGGCGACCAGCACGACGGAGCGGCGGAACGTGGGGTCGGTGAGGGCCGAGGGTGCCGTGGTCTTCGCGCTGGCCAACCCCGACCCGGAGGTCGACCCGGCCGAGGCCCGGCGCACCGCCGCCGTGGTCGCCACCGGCCGCTCGGACTTCCCCAACCAGA
>NZ_JAAVJC010000421.1 GCF_012033785.1 Streptomyces bohaiensis | reverse complement strand
CACCGGCCCCCCGTGCCCCCGGCGCCGCTCGCCGCGCCCGCGGTGCCGCGTGCCCCGCGCTCCCCGCTGCGGGTGGCGGCCGTCGCACTCTGCGTGGTCCTCGCGGCCGGCCTCCTCGGCGGTGCCGCGGTCGGCACCTGGCTCACCACCGAGCCGCCGGAGGTCACCGCGGCGGAGCGCGCCTTCGACGAGCGCCGCGCCCTGTGGCGCGACCTGCCCGTCGACGAGCTCTTCCCGCCCCGCATCGCCGGTGAGGGCGCGGGCCCCGGCGACGCCGACCGCGTGTGGATACGCACCGGCGTGGCGCCGGACAGCGGCTGCGCCGAGGTCTTCGACCCGGCGCTGCTCGACGCGCTCGCGCAGGCCGGCTGCCACCGGGTGATCCGCGCGACGTACACCGACGACACGGAGACCAGCGTCACCACGGTCGGACTGCTGTTCACGCGCGGCGGCCCCGAGGAGACCCGCGAACTGCACCGGGTCTTCACCGACCGAGGCCTCGCCACCCGGCCGGACATGATGCCGCTCCACCACGCCGCGGCCGCCCCGGACGGCGACCCGACCGCGGTGCCCCGCGCGACCTGGACGGTGCGGGTGCTGACCGACGCCCCCGTGGTCGTCTTCGCCGTGACGGGCTTCGCCGACGGACGGGCCGCCGGACCGCCGCAGACCGCCGCGGACGCCACCGCCGCCGACGAGACCACCGTCGCCGCCCTCGCCGGACTCGGCCACGACACCCGCGGTATCGCCGACCGCATCGAACGCCGCGTCCGCAAGGCCGCCGACACCGCGGGGGAGGCCGTATGACGCTCGGGTCCCGGAGCGCCCGCCGCTCACCGGCCGCCGTCGCGCTGACCGTCCTCGGCGTCCTCGCGCTGCTCCTCACCACCGGCCCGACCGCCCGCGCCGACACCATCCGCGACCAGCAGCGCTGGGCGCTGGAGGCGGTCAACGCCGAAGAGGCGTGGGAGACGACCCGCGGAGCCGGGGTGGTCGTGGCCGTGCTGGACACCGGGGTCGACGCCTCCCACCGCGACCTGGCCGGGGCCGTCCTGGAGGGCGCCGACCTGGTCCCGCACGGCGCCGGGCCCGGCGCCCCGACGTGGGCGGCCCACGGCACCGCGATGGCCGGCATCATCGCCGGACGGGGCCACGGCGCCGCCCGGGCCGACGGCGTCATCGGCATCGCCCCCGAGGCACAGATCCTTCCGGTGCGGGTGCTGCTGGAAGAGGACGACCCCGCACGGGGCCAGAAGCGCGCGGAGGGCGGCAACGCCGTCGCCGAGGGGATCCGCTGGGCGGTCGACCACGGTGCCGATGTCGTCAACCTCTCCCTCGGCGACGACAGCGAGTCCGCCCACCCCGACCCCGAGGAGGACGCGGCGATCCGCTACGCGCTGCGGAACGGGGTCGTGGTCGTCGCCTCGGCGGGCAACGGCGGCGAGTCCGGCGACCCGGTCTCCTACCCGGCCGGCTATCCCGGCGTCATCGCCGTCACCGCCGTCGACCGCGCCGGCAGCCGGGCGCCGTTCTCGACCCGCCGCTGGTACGCCACCGTCAGCGCACCCGGCAAGGACGTGATCATCGCCGCGCCCGGCGACCGCTACATGCAGGGCTGGGGGACCAGCGCGGCCGCCGCGTTCGTCTCCGGGGCGGTGGCCCTGCTCCGGGCCGCCCACCCGGAGCTGACCCCCGCCGAGGTGCGCCGGCTGCTGGCGGCCACCGCCCGCGAGGCTCCCGAGGGCGGGCACAGCGCCGCACTCGGCGCCGGACTCGTCGACCCGGCCGCCGCCATCGAGGCGGCCGGCACCGACCGGCCGCTGACCGCCTCCCTGGCGGGCTCGCACACCGCCGAGTACTTCGGCCCCGGTCCGCGCAGCGGCCCGCCGGAGGAGAGTGAACCGGCCTGGCTCACCCCGGCCGCCGTGACCGCGGGTGTGATGTTCCTGCTCGCCGCGGCGCTGCTGTTCTTCCGGGTCGGCCCGGCCGATCCGCGGCGCGTGCGGAGCCCCGGTGTCATGCCCGGCCGCTGGAGCGGATGACCTCCATCGCCGCCCGTGCGGCGGCCTCGACCCGTTCGATGCCCTCGTCCCCGGTGCGGTGGCCCGAGGAGAGCACGGCCATCAGGTACTCCCGGCCGTCCACCTCGACGCGGCCGATGCTGTTGATGTTCCACAGCCCCGTGTGACTGCGCGGCAGCCAGCCGTTCTTCAGCGCGGTGCCCCCGTCGTCCACGGCGGCGGCCGACACCCCCCACCGCTGTCCCTCCGCCACCGACCCCATCAGTTGCTCCAGGTGGGCCCGCGCCGGCCGGGCCAGCGGGGAGTCGGGGTCGAACACCGCGCGCAGCACCGTGATCTGGTCGGCGGCGGTGGTGCGGGTCAGCCCCCAGTGCCCGTCCTCGCCGCCGTGGGTCAGCGCAAGCCCGAACCGGGCGTTGAGGCGGTCGAGACCCTCCTCGGCGCCGATCATGCGCCACAGTTCGTGCGTCGCGTCGTTGTCGCTCAGCCGCACCGCGTCGGCGGCGAGCCGCCGCTCCTGTGCGGTCAGCGGTCGCCCCTCGTCCTGGGCGGTGAGCAGCAGCCCGGCCACGATGTTCACCTTGACGATGCTGGCCGTCTCGTAGTGACCCGCGCCGTAGCGCAGCGTGTAGCCGGTCACCGGGTCCAGGACGGCCACCGAGATCCGCACGGCGGGCTCCGCCTCCAGCGGTCCGACCGACCGCGCGAGCGCCGCGGTGGCCTCGGCCCACTGCGGCGGTACCCGCTCGGCCGAGCCGCGCGTGGCGTACGCCGGGGACCGGGCCTCGTCCGGGGCACCGGGGGACCCGTCGGCGGAGCGGGACGCGCCGTCGTCCGCCGCGGGCCGGGCGTCCGAGAACT